>CAUVDV010000168.1:0-4627 GCA_963550755.1 uncultured Lachnospiraceae bacterium | reverse complement strand
TGTGTGCGCCTTTTGCAAATAACGGCTGTATGACAAAAAAAGCCCTTCTAGGAGTTGGTGAATTTCCGAAATCGTCCATACATTATTAATTACGTCATAGGAAAGCGTTTCGCCCCAGGCAGAGTCGTTTTCTACCGCTAATTTCTCCAGTTCAGTCTGCACCGAAATCACCATATAAGTGCACATACCGCGGACAAAATGCGGCGGCGGAAATCCTTCGCTGAAAAAGCCAGAAAAAAAAGTGTTTAAATGCTCTTTGATCTTCTCCTCGGCATGTTCGGTAATCGCCTGATAAACGGCAAAGGGCGCCTCTGTCTGTGCGGTCGTCGGCATTACACTGCTTAAAGCTAGTTCCTCTCCCCAGATCACCTTATTTTCCGGTTCAAACAACAAATAAGCAGCCGCTTTCCCCGCCGTCTGACAGGATGAAGTCAACTCCGTCGGCGCGGACACCTCGCCCCCCACACCGAAATAAACATCATGCCGCAGTTTTTTGTTTAAACGGTGGTTAAATTCCTCAATCGTTTCCCGCATAAACTCCGGACTTTCCTTTTCCGGAAAAAGGAGCAAAACAAATTGATTCGCATTTGTTAAAATAATCTCATAACGTCCGTTCAAAGCACGGTCTTGGAAAAAAGCCGCTGCCTCCTGAGCGATCAAGCCTTTATCATAGCCTTCTTCATGAAAAAACAAACAATCCATAACCGCTGCCAAATACCGACCGGTTTCCGGCAGCAAGTACCGGCGCCACGCTGCCTGTATATTTTCCGGCAAAATATCGCCTTTTATTATCTTCTGCAAAAATAATTCTTTCTCCCGCTCTGCTAAAGCGGTCGCCGAAAGGCCCGGTTCCCTGCCTTTTTCTTTAAGGCTCTCAATCATTGCTTTTAACTCTTTACATAGTTCCTCAACCGATACCGGTTTCAGCAAATAAGCTTTAACACCGTAACGGATGGCGGTTTGAGCGTAACGAAAGTCTTCAAAACCGCTGATGATAATAAACTCAACCCTATGTTTTTCCGCCCGGCAGCACTGAATCAGCTCCAGACCGTCCATCTGCGGCATGCAAATATCGGTCAGGACAATATCTATTTTTAGCTTCCGCAAATAGGTCAAGGCTTCCTGTCCGTTTTTAGCCGTATAAATATGTGCAATTCCCAGTTCCATGCCGGTAATGCTTTTAGCTAAGCCTTCCCGGCTGGAAATATTATCCTCAACAATCAGCAATGAAAGCTCTTTCATGATTCCTCCGCATGGCAGTTGATTTGATATTCTCGGCTTTATCCTGCCACTTTTTTTGATTCTGTCCTATGAAAATCGCTCGTCCGTCTGTCTGACAGATCAAACACAAAGAAAGAGTTCCGCCATTCCCGCATAACCTACTTTCTTTGCTTTATCAGGGTGTTTGTTTTCAAACTCTATTTTACCATATATTCAACAGGAGCGCGAGAAGATTCCTTGCATACTTTTTAGGCCTCAGATCTGAGATAGGCGGTTTGAAAATTGGTGATTGCCACAGACAGCGATATCTCTTTTTCTTTTGAATAAAAATAACCTTATTTTACAAAAGCAGCCTATTTTTATTAAAAACATGCCTAAAATTTTCTATAAATATTGACTTAATTTTCTTTTTTGCTAAAATAATAGAAGATGACAAAGCAAAAGCTTGTAAATAATATCTTTTAATTTTCGTTTTTCAATTCTTATTATATTTATTTTTACCAATTTATTCACCGAACCAGCCTGATTCATTTTTTAACTAACTTTCCGGACAAATATCTGAATCGAGGTAGCAACATGGCATTAAGATATCAAGAAATCAAATTCCAATTAAATAAAAGTCTATCTGCTTTAAAGCCGGGGCAAAAAATTCCTTCCCGCAACTTTTTAGGCAAAAAATACGGTGTAGCTCGTAATACCATTGATAAAGCGATTCAGGAACTGGAAAACGAAGGATATCTTTATTCCGTTAAGGGCAGCGGAACCTATGTTTCCCCCAAAAACGGTCTGCGCTTTTTAAATATTGGAGTTATTTTGCCTTCTATTCTGGGTGATGTTTATCCTGAATTTATCTCCGGTATTGAGCATTTAGCCTCTGCCAGCAATATTAATATCATTTTATCCAGCAGTGATAATTCCCCCGAAAAACAACAGGCCAATGTAGGACGAATCATTGAGCTCCAGGCTGATGGCTGTATTATTATTCCAATTATTAATTCCGAACGAAGTTATGATACTTTTCATGAACTAAAAAAGAAACAAATTCCTTTTGTCATCTGCCATCGCCATATTGACGGACTCGATGCCCCTTTTATCGGGATCAATAATCATCAGGGCAGTTACATGGCAACTAGGCATTTAATCAATCAAGGCTGCCATCAAATTTCTTATTTTTCTCCGCGGAAATATTCAACTGCCATTGAGCGATATTGCGGTTTTGAAACGGCCTTGTTTGACTGTGACTCATCTGTCCAAAAAGGCGAAATCATTCTTGGAAACTACAGCGATGATGCCCTGCGTGAAAAAATCAGGCAAGTTTACGAAGGGAATTCTTATCCTGACGGAGTTCTGTGCTTTGATGATACCATGGTAACCATTCTGTATCAGATTTTACAGGAAAAGGGATTGCAAATTGGCAAGGATGTAAAAGTTGTCGGCTACGATGACAGTGGTCTGTGCCATATGTTATCCGTTCCTCTCTCCTCAGTTTCCCCTCAGGCCGGAAAAGTTGGTCAGGAGGCCATAAATTTATTGATTAATTTAATTTCCGGAAAAAATGACCAAGCTGCCTTTCGATTGATTCCTCCCAAGTTGATCCTGCGTAAAAGCAGCACTGATCAATAGAAAAAACGCTCATAAAAATTAATTTTTTAAAAAATGAACCAGTCTGAACAAGGACAAGAAAGGAGTATATAACATGGATTTACATGGTATTTACCCGGCTTTGGTTACCCCTTTTGACTGCTATGGAGAGGTAAACTATGATGCGCTGGAAAAATTAGTGCAGCAATTACTAAATGATGGTGCTGATGGCTTTTATGTTACCGGCAGCACCGGCGAATGTTTTCTATTAAGCGATGATGAACGAATCAAAATCACTGCCAAGGTAATGGAAATCGTAGGCGGACAAGTACCGGTAATTGCTCATGTCGGAAAGATAGGCGCAAAGCAGGCCGTTAGTCTAGCTAAAGCCGTTGAAAAAACAGGTGTGTCTGCCATTTCCAGTGTGCCGCCATTTTATTATCATTTTTCTTTTGATGAAATTACTCGGTACTATGAAGAACTATCCAGCGCTGTTGACTTACCCTTGGTACTATATCACTTTCCACAATCTTCTGGTGTGACCATCGATGCTGAAAAACTGCAAAAATTAACCAGCTGCTGCCGAATTGGCGGATTAAAATATACCGACTCCAATTTATATGAATTGGAAAAAATCCGACGTCATTTTCCAAACTTAAAAATTATGTATGGCCGCGACGAATCTTTTTTATATTCCTTGCCTATTGGCATTGATGGCGCTATCGGCAGCACTTATAATTTCATGCTCAAAAAATACAAACGCATTTTACTGGCTTATCAGCAAGGAGATATGAATACTGCGGAATCCTTGCAGCATGAGGCCTGTGCCATTATTGATATTATCTTAAAAACCCGGGATATCAGTGCTGCTAAATATCTATTGCAAAGAAAGGGGATCCCCTGCGGAGATTGCCGGCTACCGTTTCATCCTCTAACGGACTCCGAAAAGACACTTTTGGATCAAATTGGTGATTTAAATTGATTGAAAAAACTACTATATTAGAAAATTATGGTCAAGGCGCTTTTACAGAATATCGAATTCCGGCAATTATCATAAGTAGAAAAGGAACTATATTGGTGGCCTATGAATCCAGGGAAAATGACCGAAACGATTGGGCGAATATTCAAATTACAATCCGGCGTAGTACCGATGATGGACAGCATTTTTCGGCTCCGATTTATCCCTCTCGGCTCTTATCAGGCAGTACTGATAAAATAGTTCAAACTTGGAATAATCCGGTCTTAATTGCCGATCAGGAAATTATTCATTTGCTTTTCTGCCAAAACTATGAAAAGGTTTGGTATTGCCAAAGTCATGATGATGGTCAAAATTTTTCCCGGCCGCAGGAAATAACTTCTGTTTTCCGTCAGTTTGCTTATTTCTGGAATGTTTGTGCAGTTGGTCCGGGACATGGTTTTGTTTCCAGTCATAACCGAATCATTGTTCCAATCTGGTTGGCCAATGGAAAAGTACGCTTTGATCTGGATCCGACCGGCCGCATCAAAAATCATGCGCCGTCAGTTGCCGGTTGTATTTACAGTGATGACCACGGGCAGACCTGGCAAACCGGTTTTTTAACATCGGGAATTGAAAATGCCAACGAAACCACCGCTGCAGAATTAAAAAACGGCCGGATTTTATTTAATTTCCGAAATGAACGCTTTGAAAAATGCCGAGTTTTAGGAATTGCACCATCTTCCCTAAATGAATTGGAGTCAGCCTGGAGCGAAACTTCCTTGCCTGATCCCACTTGCTTTGGCAGTATGATCAATCAAAAAGACCATCTGTATTTTGTTAATTGTGCCAATCATAACCCGAAACATT
>CAUVDV010000167.1:0-4758 GCA_963550755.1 uncultured Lachnospiraceae bacterium | reverse complement strand
TCCTGCTTTTTGTCATCGGTCTTGGGTGCTTCTGTCTTGCCGCAGCCGGCAAACAGAGAAACTACCAACACCAGCGCCAACATTAGGCTTAGTTTTTTCATCATCATCGTTCTCCTTTTTTTGATAAATTATAATTATTATGTGTCTAACGAGGCTAAAGTTTCCCCTATTATAATAGGAAGATTCTCCAAACAGCGGCGTTTTAGTACGGCGCGTTCCTAAAAGTTTCCTACTATTTCGCGGAAAAATCCGCCCTTTTTATATCAAATGACAAGTCATTTTGATATCATTTTTTAAGTCCGAGCCAAAATCAAATCAGCCCTTGACCGCACCGATCGTCGCGCCGCTCTTAAAATACTTCTGCACGAACGGATACACAATCAACATCGGAATAATAGAAATCACAATTGTCGCGTAAATCACCGTGGTCGGCGAAGATAGGGATGCCGTCGTCAAAATCGCCGAATCTGTTTCATTTGATACCTTATCGACAATCATTTTTTTCAAAAATACCTGCAGTGGTACTTTGCTGTCGCTGGTCAAGAGGCTCATTGTCCAAAAATATCCATTCCAGCGGGAAACGGCGTAAAACATGCCCACAGTCGCCAATGCCGGCTTAGACAGCGGCAAATAGATCCGCCAAAAAATACTTAAGTTTCTGGCACCGTCAATAATAGCCGCCTCCTCAATCGACTCGGGAAGCTGTTCAAAAAAGCTTTTTAAAATAATCAAATTATAAGTGTTAATGGCAAAGCCGAATAAAATCGCCGCTCTGGTATCAATTAGGTTGAAATCAACAAAATTGACATAAGTCGGAATGATACCGGCGTTAAACCACAGGGTAAAGACCGTCAGCAGCGTGAAGAACTTTTTAAAAATCAGCTGCTTCTTTGACAAAGCGTAAGCCATGGTCGCCGTAAAAAACATATTGACCAGCACCCCGGCCGCTGTATAAAAAATGGTATTGGCATATGCTGTCCAAATGCCGGGTTTCTTCGCCGCTACCACATAACTGGCAATGGTCGGCGATTTCAGCCAAAACATCACCTCGCCGCCTTCAACATAAAGCGGCCGGCTGAGGGAAGCAATCACCACATAGTAAATCGGATAGAGTGATAAAATCGTAATGATAATACCGACTGTAACCATGACCATGTTAAATATTTTTTCATTCCTTGTCATAAAGGCAGTTTCGGATATTCTTTTTTTCTCGTCCATAATCCCTCCTACCAGATTGAAGTCTGCGATACTTTTTTGCTGAGTTTATTGGCAATCACTACCAAAGCGAGGGCAACTATCGCTTCAAATAAACCGGCCGCCGTCGCCAGCCCATAATTACGATTGCTCAGACCTGTCCGGTAAACATAGGTCGCAATAACATCGGCAGTAGAGAATGTTGACGGCAGGTAAAGCAAAATGATAGACTCAAATCCAACCTTAACCATTTTACCGATATTTAAGACCAGCATAACCAAAACAATCGGGCTAATCCCCGGCAGGGTCACATTCCAAATCTGCTGGAGCTTGGTTGCACCGTCTACCTTGGCGGCTTCATACAACGCCGGGTCAATCCCCATAATTGCAGCAATATAAACAATGGAACTAAAGCCCGCTGTCTGCCACAAGGTCATCAGCGTATAAATCGGCCGAAAATACTCGGGCTTCGTCATAAAATAAGTTGCCTCGCCGCCTAATTTTTTAATGAAGAAATTAATAATACCGGTACTCGGCGACAGGAAATTGATAACCATACCACAAACGACCACTACCGAAATAAAATACGGCAGAAAAGTCGCCGTCTGGGTCAGCCGGCTGACCCATTTGTTTTTCATTTCCGTGATGGCAATTGCCAGCAAAATCGGCAGCGGAAAAACAATCACTAACTGCCACAGGGCAATCATCAGGGTATTGACCACGGTTCGCGAAAAATCCGGACCGCTCAAAAATTGAACAAAATTGGCCAGGCCGACAAAACGACTGCCGCCTATGCCCCGAAAAATATTATACTCATAAAACGCAATCCGCAGCCCCGCCATCGGCCGATAAGCAAACAACAGGTACCAAAGCAAACCCGGCAACAGCAAAATCAGGAGATCGCCATCTCTTTTAAACTGCTTCCACAGAGAAAGCTCTCTTTTCCTAATTTTTTTTACTTTTTGATTTTTCTGCTTTTCCATGTACTCCTCTTACTCCGTTTCTTCGGTGGTTTTGTGTTTCCGTTGATTTTATACTATCATAAGTTTTGCCAAAAAGATATCGCCATTTTTCCAACGATTGTCATTTTTCCATAAACAAAATCGGAAGTCGCCCATTTTCAAGGGAAAAAGTCACAGTCAGCTTGCTGCATTAGGTAATTCCCTCATAATGTGTCCACATCCGCGCTACCTTAACTATGCCCTGATATGTTATACCATTTTCAAAAATCTTCTGGGCATAAACTTCATAGACTAACCTGTGTTGTATGTTTATCCTTCTTGAATAAAATCCATCCAGATTACCAACCAAACTCTCATAAGGCGGCGGTGTTTTAAAAGGGTCTGCCGCAATGATATTTAACAGTTTTTTCGCCTTGCCATCCAGTCCTGCACCCTTTAATAACTTTTTATCCTTATCGGCCTGCTTGCTAAATTTGACTAAATACATCTACCATTCCTCTTCCGGATTATAAGATGTACATTCAGAAACATCTTCCTCTCTGGATGCCAGAATGCTTTGTGCCATATCTGGAATTGAATTTAAGTATAAAGTTTCCTGAATTGCCCGCCAGTCATCTTCTGCTATTAAGACTGCATTTTTCCCTCGGTTATTTGTTATTGTTATGGGCCTGGAATACTCATTAACATCAGAAACAGTCTGATATAAGTTCGCTCTTGCTTTTGTTATGCTAATTGCAATCATGATACCATCTCCTTTCGAGCTTATTATACCGTACTTTTTAGCGTACGTCAATAAATAGAGCCTACTCCCTCTCCGCAAATGCCTTCGGGGTCAGACCGACATGCTTGGAAAACACCCGAATAAAAGTATTGGCACTGTTAAAGCCAACTCGCTCGGCCACCTCACTGATTTTGGCATCCGGCTGTGCCCGCAGGATCTCCTTGGCTCTTTCAATCCGGAAATGATTCAGGTAAGTTTTGAAGTTTTCCCCAACCGACTGCTTAAACAGCATGGAGCAATATTTTTCCGAAGCGTTGATCTTTTCCGCCAAATCCACCAGCATAATATCTTCATGATAATGCTCCTCAATATAGGTTAAAAGTGTCTTGGCCAAATCGTCGTCCTCCTGCTTTTCCTTGGAGGCGACAAAGTTTAAAATATCACTGATATCCTGGCGGATTCTGGCAAAAATCTCCGGATTCTGCCATTCCTCGTCCAATTCGTGCAAATCGTACTTCAACGGAATCTCCATATAAAACTCGCGTAAAATCCGGTGCAGCGTGCCGGTCAGCATCAGAACAAAACGACGCTGAGTCTGCGGAGCGGAAGCCATAATTTTTTCGTTCTGGCTGATAATCCGGTCAAACAGTTTCAAACTTTCCGGATTGCCTCTCAGTACCGCCTGAATCAGACTGTTTTCCGCTGCCAAAGGATACGAGTAATTCTCATCCGCCTTCAGCGGAATCAGGTCGGCGCTTAAAAATCTCTGCTGCCGGTACAAATATTTATATTGCAGCAGTAAAGAGCATTGCAAATATAAGGTTTTAATACTCTCCATGCCAAAACCCGGGTCGCTTAGGGCAATCTGCACCTCGGCATCAGCCGGACTGCCCTCTAATTTTTCACTGATAAAGCGTCTGGCTGCCTCCAGTGATTCCACTTCCAAAATCAGCGTACAGGAAATATCCTCGGTATTGATATACCGAACTCCGGCGCTGCTCTCTAATTTTTCCTGTAAATACTGTTTAAATAAATAGCATTTTTCTTCACTTGCCAGATTATGCAGACTAAAGACCGCCACCACATAGAGCTGCTCCTCTTTTCGGTCAGCTTCCGGCGGCAGGATGCCAAACAGCAGATCCCGGTTTTGTTTGTAATTTAAGAGTCTTTCCTTTTCCGACAGCGTTGCCCTCAAATCCTTTGATAACTGGTGCGCTTGCGCCGCTCCCTGCTTTAAGAGCTTAATCTCGTCGTGCTCATTATCCGCCGGAACAATGCTTTTCGTTTCCATCACCAGCTCCTTGATCGGCTGGTACAGGCTTCGGGTGATCAACGAACTGACCGCCGCAATCAGCGCCGCCAAGACCAAAAAAGGCAACAAAAAATAAAAGAAGAAGAACGCCATATCCGGTTTTTTCTTCTCATAGGAAGCTGTCAGAATCCAGCCCAGTCCGTCCAGCCAGCGGGCAAATACAACTTCTTTCCGCGATTCGATCAACTCCCGGCCATCGCTTACTATCGCCTGCATTTGTTCATAGCTGATATTTTTCCGGCCGGCAAAAATCGTCTGATGATCCGCTAAATTCCACGATACCGCCGGAGCAAAATCAATCAGTTCTGTCAGGGGAATTTGCAGAAAAATAAGGTATGGCCGCTCCTGCAGCCGGTCATATTTCATATAATACAGCACTCTCTCCCGCTCAAAAGAAAAGCTGGCACCCTTTCCCCGCGCCGCCAGTTTCTCCGACTGCTCCGCCAGCACTCCGGCATCGCCGAAAAACTCCTCCGCAAAGTTCTCCTTACCGGTCGTACCATAAGGAGTAATCACTGATGCGCTTTTTTCCGGAAGGGTAATCGACAGCACGAAAGCTGCATTTAAAT
>CAUVDV010000166.1:0-4779 GCA_963550755.1 uncultured Lachnospiraceae bacterium | reverse complement strand
TAGGCATATGACAAGCAAGAGGTATGAGCAAAAAAGGCACGCGAAGCGGGACGATAAAAGCTTTTTAATTCAGGAAGCGAGGGAAAAATCTTTATGACGAAAGAGGCGGTTTCGATCAAAGGAACGCAGGATGGACTGATTATACAAATAGAAGAAACAGCCGGGCTGTCGGATATGATCGCAGCGCTGCAAAAAAAATTAGTGCAGGCCAAGGGATATTTTGATAACGCCAAAGTCGCTTTGGAATTTTCCGGCAAGGCGTTATCCGAGACCGAAAAGCATGAGCTTTTGGAAGTGATTCGCAGGTACTCTAAAATGGAAATCCTGTCGGTCGGGGATCATGACAAAAAGGAATCCCCAATTCTGAAAGAAAAAGTAACGGAGCTCAGTCATTTGCTGGCGGCGGCGCAAAAGAAGGGCGTTTCTTTTCATAATGGCACGCTCCGATCCGGTCAAAGCTTGACGGTAGACACGGCGATCGTTATTTTGGGCGATGTCAATAATGGGGCGATTGTTAATACCGGCGGCAGCGCCATTATTTTGGGCAAGCTCCGGGGCGTGGTTAACTGCGGCTTGGCAGATAAGCCCAATGCTTTTGTTTTTGCCCTGGAAATGCGGCCGACTTTGCTGCAGATTAATAATGTATACGGACGTTTTGAAAACGCGGGAGAAGCCGGCGGCGATCCGATGATCGCGTATGTTCATGCCGAACAGATTGCAATTGAGCCGCTGTCACATAATCTTAGCAAAAATCTGGAATTATAGAGCGTAAGGAGTAGAAAATGAGTGAAGTAATCGTAGTAACATCCGGTAAAGGCGGAGTGGGCAAAACAACAACTTCCGCCAATGTCGGTTCGGGGCTGGCGCTAAGCGGGAAAAAAGTAGTGTTGGTGGACGCCGATATTGGACTGCGCAATCTGGATGTGGTCTTAGGCCTGGAAAACCGAATCGTTTATAATATTGTCGATGTGGTTGAGGGAAATTGCCGGGTGTCGCAGGCTCTGATTCGGGATAAAAAGAATCAAAATCTGTATTTGCTGCCGGCGGCTCAAACGAGAGATAAAGACGCGGTCAATACCGATCAAATGAAAAAATTAACCGATGAGCTGCGGACGGAGTTTGATTATATTATTATTGACTCGCCGGCCGGGATTGAGCAGGGTTTTAAAAATGCAATCGCGGCGGCTGACCGGGCGCTGATTGTAACGACGCCGGAAATTTCGGCGATTCGGGATGCCGATCGAATCATTGGGCTTTTAGAGGCGAACGATGTAAAAAATAATAGGTTGATAGTCAACCGTTTGCGGCCGGACATGGTTAAACGGGGCGAGATGATGTCGGTGGACGATGTCATTGAGATTTTGGCCATTGACTTGATCGGCGTGGTGCCGGACGATGAAAATGTAGTAATATCAACCAATACCGGCGATCCGATTGTTTTAAAGTTTGAGAATTCTTTAGCTGGCCGGGCGTACTTGAACATTGCCAAAAGAATCATGGGAGAAGAAGTAGAGTATCTGAATTTGTTTGAACAAAAAAATCTGTTTCAGCGGATCGTAAGGGCAATTAAAGGAAATTAGGAGGTGCGGCATGAGTTTGATGGACTTTTTTAAGAAGAAGAACACCTCAAAGGACATTGCTAAGGATAGGCTAAAGCTGGTTTTGATTCATGATCGGGCCGATTGTAATACGGAACTGCTGGAAATGATTCGGGCAGATATTTTGCAGGTCATTAAGAAATATATGGATTATGACGAAAGAGAAATGGATATTAAGATTGGAACAACGGATTCGGAAACATCGAATTCACCGGTACCGGCTTTGTTTGCCAATATTCCGATCAAAAATATTCATAAGCCTCGCTAAATGTTTAAAAAATATCAATTAAAGCGATTCGACTGGTTCAGCTTGCTGCTGGTGATAGCAATTGCCGCCATCGGAATAGTAGCCATCAGCAGTGCGACCTACGGAACGGATTATTATGTCAAAAGACAGATCTTAGGCTTTGCGACCGGGCTGGTACTGCTTTTGGTGACGGCCTTTGTGGATTATCATTTTATCACTAAGCTCTCGCCCCTAATTTATTTGCTTAATTTGGGGATGCTCTTGGCAGTTTGGAAGTTTGGCGAAGCCAAATATGGCGGCACCCGGTGGCTGGGGATCGGCAGCTTTCAGATTCAGCCGTCTGAGTTCGGTAAGCTCTTTATGATTATTGTGCTGGCGAAATACTTTGATTTTTTTAAAGAAAAAATCAATCAGCCCCTCGTCATTCTTGGCTCTTTGGTGCTGATCGGGATTCCGTTTGTACTGGTGCTGAAGCAGCCGGATCTGTCGACCAGTATGGTCTTTGTGGTTTTGTTTGCGGTCATGATTTACGGCGCTAAACTCAGCTATAAGTATATTGTGGCGGTTTTAGCGGTGGTCCTGCCGGGAGGGCTTTTCCTGTTTCGTTATATTCAGCGGCCGGATCAAGTGCTGTTAAGCGGCAATCAGTACCGGCGGGTGATGGCGATGCTGCATCCGGAAAATTTTCCGGACATTTATTATCAAACGATTAACTCGATGCAGGCGATTGGCTCCGGGATGCTCTCGGGTAAGGGACTGTATCAGGGTAAGCTTCACCAGTATGATTACTTGCCAGTGCCGGAATCGGATTTTATTTTTAGTATTATTGGCGAGGAATTTGGCTTTATTGGATGCAGTATATTGTTGGCGCTGTTTTTTCTCCTGCTGATTCGGATTTTACTGATCGTCAAGGATAGTCCGGATATGACCGGCCGTTTGATTGGCATGGGTTATGTCGGCATGCTGACGGCGCAGATTTTTATTAATATTGGTGTGGCGACCGGAATTTTGCCCAATACCGGATTGCCTTTGCCGTATGTCAGTTATGGCATTAGTTCTTTATGGGGTAATATGATTATTATGGGGTTAGTTTTAAACATTAGTATGCAGCGAACGACCGAACTGATGAGGCGGAAAAACGATTTCGAGGCATATTGAAGTGAACGGGGTGCCTGTCTTGAGGCCAATGAAGAAGGCAGGCTTTGCATTTTTTAGAGGAGCAGGTTTTGTTTAGGTGTTGAAGAAAGAGGGGTGGAAAATGAGAATCGGATTAGTTGCTCATAATGCCAAGAAGAAGTTAATGCAAAATTTTTGTATCGCCTATCGCAATATTTTACATAAGCATGAATTGTATAGTACCGGGACGACCGGCCGGCTGATTGAGGACGTTACTAATTTGTCGGTGCATAAATATTTGGCGGGACATTTGGGTGGGGAACAACAGCTTAGTTCTCGAATTTCTCATAATGAAATTGATATGGTTATCTTTTTAAGGGATCCGGTGACCAAACAGCAGCATGAGCCGGATGTCTCCACGATTGTGTCAATGTGTGATATGCATAATATTCCAGTAGCGACTAATTTGGCGACGGCCGAGCTTTTAATTAAGGCTTTGGAACGTGGCGATCTGGAGTGGCGAGAAATTATTCGTTAAGCAATCTGACCAATAAAAGCGGCGCATTTTATAAATGCGCCGCTTTTATTGGTCTTAAATAGGTATGTATGAAATAGAGGAAGTCTATTCCGTGTTTTTTCTTTATCCCGCTGTAAAAGCACGGAGAAACTTATTCGGCGCGCTCAAACGCCTGAAAAGCAGCCGGCAGCTTATCCGCTGAACAGCCAATGCCAAGAGTCAGGTTGATGCCAAACTTCTCAGCCAAGGTTTTTAATTTTTCCGTAAATTTTTCGGGGTTATCAATTTGGGTTAAATTAGCGAGTTTAAGCAGGCCGTCAACATAGATATCGCTGATATCGCTGTCGCGGGAAAGGATTCCGCATAGGAAACCGAAGAATTCATAATGATTGTCAAAGGGGAAGTCGGAAGTGCTGATGTAACGAATTTGATGCTTTAGTTCATACATGTGCGATCCGTCGCCGTCAATAAAAACAACATGACCTTTGGTTACCTTCAAGTTTTCATTGGCCATAGCGATTAGACTTTGGCTTTTTCCTTCACCGGTAGCTTTTGTAACTACTCTTATCATAATAATTTACCTCCTGATTTGTCAAAAATTATGTAGGTCAACTTTCCTGCGTTTAAAAGCGCTGTCACGCTTTAACGGTCATAGAGCCACCAACCGCCATGTCCCCAGCGATGGACAAGTATTGCAAATTAGCGGCGGCTGGCGAAAAACGGAAAATATAGTTTATGCTTATATATTCGCTAAAAAAGAAAAATTTCCTTTTTTTATTTCCCTAACTTTCCCAAAACCTTAATCCCAACCGTAAGGGATTAAGCGGCCAGGGCGTGCGTCTGGAGGCTGCGTGGGCGAGAGCTGGCTTAAAGCAGATTGATATAATAAGCCAAAACGTCAACCGCCTGATCAATGCTTAATTCGGAAGTATTTAAGCATAAATGATAATTAGCGGGCTGTCCCCATTTATGATCGGTGTAAAATTCATAATACTTGGCCCGCTGCTTATCAACATAGCGCACTTGCTTTTTCATTTCCTCGGCGGAAATCAGCGGCTGGTTATTTTCTTTTAGCAGGGCCAGCTTGCGATCAATTCTTGATTCCATCGAAGCGTAAACAAAAAATTTAAGCGGGTTAAAATCATGAAGTACATAATCCGAGCAGCGTCCCACAATGATGCAGGGGCCTTTGGCGGCGATATCCTTCAGGACATGACTGATTGAGAAAAAAACCTTATCGGTTGAAATCTGCGGGTAAAAGGAAGTATGACTGTTACCGTAATAAGGGCCGTTTAAAAGCG
>CAUVDV010000165.1:0-4926 GCA_963550755.1 uncultured Lachnospiraceae bacterium | reverse complement strand
ACGGAGGCGGCGATTTTAGCGAAAGAGAATAATTTTGACTTCTTTACGACAACGCTGACCATCAGCCCGCATAAGAGTTCACAGCAGCTAAACGAAATCGGTGCGGAAATTGCAGCCAAGTATGGAGCGGTTTACCTGCCGTCGGACTTTAAAAAACGGGGCGGCTATCAGCGGTCGGTTGAACTGTCCAAGCAGTTTGACATGTACCGTCAGGACTACTGCGGCTGCGTTTTTTCTATGAAGGAAATGGAAAGCAAGAGAAACAGCAAGGATGCTTCGGCGTAATATTCATATACGTAGTTTGCCAGTATTTCGGTGAATTGCGTATGGCTGGCAATGTAATCTCCAATTTTGTTAAAAAAATAACTTTAAAAAACAGATTGACATTTGCCTGCCGATGTTTTATAATTATTTTTGTTGTTCGCAGAATATCTGCAGTCGTGGCGGAATTGGTATACGCGTTAGACTAAGGATCTAATGGATATTATTTCCTTGGGGGTTCGAGTCCCCCCGACTGCATCTGATGATACAATACTAATTACGCAGCTGTGGCGGAATGGCAGACGCGCTAGATTCAGGATCTAGTGGTTGCAAAACCATAGGGGTTCAAGTCCCCTCAGCTGTATTGAAAAAGGACATGCTCCGATAGGGGCATGTCCTTTTTCAATGAATGCGTCTTGGAGGGGACGGCAGCGGTGCGGAAGGGAACTTATTTCTTTTTTTGCTTGACAGAAAAAGCGGTAGAAAAACAGCGGCGGCGGTGATATAATTTATTACGGCTCAAGGATAACTATCTGCCTGCGCGAGTGCTTACATGCGTAATTCGCGGGCATTTCGTCAGCTGCCGGAATGGCGGCCGATAAGGATTAAGAAGGGAGGAAGCATATGAGCGCGTATAAATCAGACTTTGTCTTTTATGATATCCTCAGTAAGATTTATCAAAAATATTATAAGGAAAGAAAACTTCCGACCCAGAGAGAATTAGCCGAGTCATATGGGGTGTCGCGGTTTACGGTTCAGAACGTCCTAAGCCGGCTTAAAAACACAGGCATTATTCAGACGATTCAGGGGGATGGGATCTATATTGATAATTCCGTCTTAAAAAATCCGCTGATGTTAAACTCGATGATAGAAACCATGTATAAGAATATTGAGTCGAAAATGATTTATTTAAAAAAGATCCCGGCCGATCATGAGCTTGGTTCGGTGTTCAGTATTAAGCCGGGAGAGGGATTGTGGGAATACCAGAGAATTCGGGTGGTTAATCTTCAGATTACGCAGCTGCAAACATCCTGGCTGCCCTGTTATCTGGTGCGTGAAATCAGCCGGGAAGTGATCGAAAGCTCGATTCACGACTATATCTTAAGTCTGGATTACACGATCGGCCATACGATTTCCAAATATCGGGCGATAGCGGTAGACAGCAAAGCGGCAGCGCTTTTGCAGTGTAAAAAAAATACGCCGGCCATGAGCATTGAAAGCCGGGGGCTGTTAAAAGACGGAACGATTTTTGAGTACAGCAACATTATTGCTTTGGATTATTGCTGTACGTATATCGTGCCCTTTAATAAAAAACTGCATGGCTTTCGGCATAAGAAAAATTAAAAGGCCGGGCCGGCGCGCGTCTTTCCCCAAAATTAGATTTTGAAGGACGCACGACCGGTCCGGCTTTTGTTTGCCGGGAAAGGGTATGAGTTGTCAATCGGTTGACGAAGGGAGGGACTGACCGAAAAATCTTAGGGCGTTACCAGAGTTCCGTCCGGGATACGGCTTTGCGTCCATTCGTGCGGCCGGTACTGGCCGGGATAAGCGGCGGCAGCCTGCTCGTCAAAATCAACGCCGATGCCCTCGGCTTCGATCGGATAAAAATATCCGTTTTGGCAAGCATTATGGCCGGGGAAAAGCTGCTTGGTATTGGCGGGCAGCTCGATATTTTCCTGAATGGCGGCGTTGTGCAGGTGAATATTCAAATGCGTGTTCACCGCCAGTCCGATCGGACTGATATCGGACGGCGTATGCCAGGCAAGGCGGATTCCGTAGTTTTCGCATAAATGCGCCAGCTTTAGCGCCGGAGTAATGCCGCCTAACTGGGAAACATGGCAGCGCAGGTAATCGATCCGGCGGCCGGCGATTAATTCTTTCCATTCCATCGGGTTATTAAACAGTTCACCGGTAGCGATCGGGGTAGCGCATTGGCAGCGGAGCTGCGTCAGCCATTCGTTTTGATCGGGCGGCAGAATATCTTCCAAAAAATAGGGCTGATAGATTTCCAGCGCTTTTGCTAACTGAATGGCTTGATTGGGAAACAGCCGTTCATGAACGTCATGCAGGATATGAAACTTGTGGCCGTAGCTTTCCCGCAGCGCCTGAAACATGGCAATGGTTTTTTGCATATACTGATCCTGATCATAATAAGACCCCGGTGTGGCGTTTTCTGGTGTATTCAGCTCATTTGAGGCGCCGCCGTAAAAACCAAGCTGACAGCGGATATAACGGTAGCCGCGGGCCAGGATTTGTTCGATCTGCGCGCGGAGTTCCTCCATTGTTTCGGCGACGGCATGAGTGTAGGCAGGCACGGCGTCACGGGATTTTCCGCCGAATAATTGATATAAAGGCATAGCCGCCAGCTTTCCCTTGATATCCCAAAGCGCCATATCAACGCCGGAAACGGCGTTATTGATGACCGGGCCGTTGCGCCAGTAAGAGTTGACCATCATTAAATGCCAGAGGTCCTCGATCTGGTTGGCGTCTTTGCCGATCAGCAGCGGGCGGAAGTAATCATCGACTATACATTTTACTGCTTTTGGCCGGAACTGAAAGGTGGCGCAGCCCAGGCCGCAGACGCCCCGGTCGGTCGATACTTTGACGATGGCCAGATTATGGCGATCCGGCCGGACAATAAAACATTGAATATCGGTAATAGTTGTTTTTTGCATAATTTCCCTCATTTCTGTGTGAATGCTTGCACCTTTTTCGCGCTTCGGCATCTAAGTTCTCCAAAAACATATCAAACGTAAATATCGATTCGTTTGGGCGCGCCCGCTTGTGATTTGTTACCGGAACCGTACCTTTATTTTAAACAGAAAAACCGCAAATAGCAAGAGGGCAAGCCAAAAAGGGGAAATAGCCAAAAAAATCAGTCCAATTTTGATAGTAAATCCATAAAAAATGCCGAATTATAAGGGATCGTAAATAAACACAGAGCGTTTTGGCATGTTTGACGAAGGAGCGGTGTTATGCTATATTTTGGGCAACAAAAACACAGAACCAAAACCTTAGCAACTTACGCCTGATATCTGACAGTGCAGATATCAGACAAAAGGAAAGAGCGATGTTCCGCCGCTCAAAATGACAGAATTTTGGCAAGCGGGCATTGCGATTTTTCAAACAAGCCCGAAGGAGGAAACAGGACTTATGGATGAAAAGAAAAAAGCGGTCGTACAACAGATCATTCAATTGGTCGGAGGCAAGGAAAATATTATTAACATCTGGCACTGCATGACGCGGCTGCGGTTTGACTTGAAAGATCTGAACCTGATTCAGGAAGAAGAGATCAAAAAGATAAGCGGCGTCATGGGAACACAGTTTACCAAAAAACAGTTTCAGGTAGTGCTTGGGACTACCGTTAACCAGTACTATGACATCGCTTGTGAGCTATTAGGGATTGCCGCCAAGTCGGAAGGCGCTTCGGCCGAGGAGCCGGCCAAAGAGAAAAAGGATTTCGTGACCTGGTTTATGGATATGGTATCCGGCGTCTTTGGGCCGATTGTTCCGGCTATTGCCGGAGCCGGTATGATCAAAGGTTTGATTTCCGGTTTGGCGGCGCTGAAGATTATTTCCAATACGACGGACACATATCTGGTAATTGATATTTTAGCCAGCGGCGTGTTTACTTTTTTACCGTTTTTTATCGCGGTATCAGCCGCTAAAAAGTTTAAGACCAGTCCGTTTCTGGCGCTGTCAATGGCGGCGACAATCATGTTCCCCCGAATGGTGGATGTGGCCAAGGCCGGGGAAGTTTCACAATTTATGTTTGGCGGCATTATTCCGATTCCGGTATTTAACTATTCCGGTTCGGTCATCCCGATTATCTTTTCCGTGCTGGCATTAAGTTATATCCATAAGTTTGTGGATAAGCGGATGCCGGATGTTTTAAAAACAGTGGTCACCCCGACATTAACAATCTTGATCTCCGGCTTTTTTACCTTGACGGTGATTGGACCGATCGGGATTTATTTAGGCCGGGGATTGGCTTGGGTCATTGACCAGTTATTTGGGATTTCGCCGGTGCTGGCCGGAGTGGTGTTCGGCGCGATTCGGCCGGTTTCTATCCTGGTCGGAATGCATCACGCCATGACGCCCATCGCCCTGCAGAACTTTGCCGACAAGGGTTATGATATGCTGATGCCGATGATGTTTATCGCTAACCTGTCCATTACCGGCGCAGCGGCGGCTTGCTATTTCAAGGAAAAAACCCGGGAAGGCCGAAGCGAGGTAGCTTCCTCGGTTATTTCCGGTTTGCTCGGCATTACCGAACCGGCGCTGTTCGGCGTGCTGACCAAATACAAAAAGGCGCTGATTGCGGCAACCGTCGCCAGTTCGTTGGCCTCGGCCTTTATCAGTACCTTCGGCGTCAGATTATACGGCTATATCCTATCAAGCGTTTTCAGTATTCCCGCCTATATCGGACCGTATTTCCTGTTTGCGGTACTCGGCTGGTTATTGGCGCTGACGATCAGCTTTGGCTTGGCTTGGCTCTTGGTAGCTAAGGAAAAGGGAGCCGGAAAGGACGCGCGCAATGCCTGATATCCCTCCGGAAAGCCGGCTTTCCGGAATGTCAAGCCTCACCCCCAAAAAATAACCTGATAGGATTATAAATGGTAAAATAAAGTGTCCGCTTTTGGGAGAGGAAGAATCGTTAGATAG
>CAUVDV010000164.1:0-5004 GCA_963550755.1 uncultured Lachnospiraceae bacterium | reverse complement strand
GCACTTCGGAACAGTATATTCTTTTTGAAATTACATTTTGCGGAAACTCAAGAAAAATTTAGAAGGATAAATCATTAAAAATCCATTAAAAATTTAGGTAAGGCATCTTAATTTTTTTATAAAGCAAAAAACCGTCCCCTGCGGTTTTCTCGCCGGAACGATTTGATAATTTCTCCGATTAATTTCATTTTTTCTCTTTGGCTGGGAGCAATTATAACTCCGCGATTTGTTCAGCCGTAAGTCCCGTATATTTCATAATCATTGGAACTGTTATGCCGTCTGCTTTCATGCTACGGGCAGTTTGCAGTTTTTCTTGCTGTGCCCCGATGAAAATACCTTTTTCCTGCCCAGCGGCAAACAGCGAAGCTCGATCCGAATACTAAAATATTTTATTTCCGACAATACGGTTGCTATAAATATTTTAGCAAAAAGCAGGCAAGAAATCGTCTACTAGCTGTGGACTCTGATTAGAATCTGATTTTAATTTAATTATAAAATGATTAAAAATACTCTCAGACACAGGGAATAACAATTTTTTGACCATCTATTTGCCGCACTTTAATTTTGATGCCATAA
The DNA here is from genome assembly GCA_963550755.1 of uncultured Lachnospiraceae bacterium. Taxonomy (GTDB): domain Bacteria; phylum Bacillota; class Clostridia; order Lachnospirales; family Vallitaleaceae; genus W11650. The sequence goes on along the minus strand of CAUVDV010000164.1, from coordinate 4,428 downwards.
ACCGCCGTCATAACTTCTTCATTAATAATCTCTTCTCCGCCGTAAGCATAAATCTGACTTTCTTTCATCAACAAAAACTTATCGCAGTAGCGCAGCGCCAAATTAATATCATGAATCACCAGCACAACCGCGATTTCCTTTTGCCGGCAAATCTCCGACACCAACTCCAGCGCCTCATACTGATTGCGTAAATCAAGGCTGCTGGTCGGCTCGTCCAACAGCAGGCTTTTCGGCTGCTGCGCCAGCGCCCGCGCCAATACTACTTTCTGCTTTTCTCCGCCGCTTAATTCTTCAAAAAAACGCAGCTCTATTTTCTGCAAATTCATTTTCTGGATAATCTGCGCCACAATCTGTTCGTCCTCATGCCGAACTCCCCACTTAATATACGGCTTCCTGCCCAACATAATCATATCATGCACCGTCAGCCGGCTATCAGGCGTATGCTGCGGGGCAAAGGCCATATTTTTGGCCACCTCGGCCAACGGCATTTGGCAAATATCCTTGCCCCTGACCAAAACACTCCCCTGCTGCGGAGTCAGAATCCGGTTCAGGCACTTTAACATGGTGCTTTTACCCGCGCCGTTATTGCCCAAAATCGCCACGCTTTCACCGGATTGAACCGAAAATGTAATCTTCTCTAAAATCAGCCGTTTGCGCTCATAGCCGAAAGATATTTCCTGCACCTGAATCATACTGCCTCCATTTCTGGCTTAGATTTTTTGTTTAACTTTTCTTTAGCGAAAGGCTATGCTTTGTTGAAATGGCAAATCCTAATCGAAAGCTTCCCTTTCCGCCTAAAAAGCTTCTGGCGAATATAGGAAAGTTAAGTTAAGTTTTTTATTTCCTTATTCATTAAATATTTCGCGTGAATTGGCGGCAGTCAACGCCAACTCCGCTGCTTAAGCGCTTCTTTTAAACAGCAGATACAAAAAGAGCGGCGCGCCCATAAAGGATGTAATCGCTCCAATCGGCAAAATAACCGGCGCAATCGTCGTCCGTGCCGCCAAATCACCCAGCAAAAGTAAAATCCCGCCCATAAAGGCCGAACCCGGCAGCAAAAAGACATGATTATTGCCCAGCAGCCGGCGGACAATATGCGGTGCTACCAAGCCGATAAAATTAATAATGCCCACATAAGAAACAATCACCGCCGCCGCCACCGAGCAAAGCAGCATATTGACCATACGCCGGCCAGCGACATTAACGCCCAGACTGATCGCCGTCTGCTCGCCGGCCTCCAAGACATTGTATTCCCAGCGGTTAAACACAAAATAAAGCGCCGCCCCTGCCGTAATCAGCGCAATGATCCCCACCTCTCGCCAGCCCGTTCTGCCCAAATCGCCGAACGACCAAAAAACCACCGACGCCAGCTGGACTTCATCGGCAAAAAATTGAAGCAAAATCGTTGCTCCGCCCAGCATCGCGCTTAACGCCACACCGGCTAAAATCATTGCCTCCGGTGTAATTTTCCGAAAGCGGGATAAGCCCAAGATAAGAAAGGAAACGGCAATGCTGCCAATAAAGGCGCAAAAGCTGATCAAGACCGGATTGGTCAGCTTCACCGCCGCCACCGCGCTGCCCTGTACGCCCGCTCCCAAAACAATAATCGCAAAGGCCGCCCCAAAAGAAGCCCCCTGCGAAATACCCAGCGTCGAAGCCGAGGCCAAGGGATTGCGCAAAATCGCCTGTAAAACGCAGCCCACTAACCCCAGCCCCGCGCCGCCCAGCATGGCAGTCAAAACACGCGGCAGCCGCAGGTTATGAATAACTGTATTAATATTGGCCTGCTCCGCCCTGCCAAAAATAGCTTTGCAAAGCTCCGACAGCGGCACTTGATACGAACCGGCGGTCAGCGCCAAAAAGCCAAGCAAAAGCCATGCCGCCAATAGACCCGCTAAAATCCATTGATTTTTAACCTGATATTTTTGATATTTTCGTGCTTCGCTGCCTGCCGCTTTCTGCTTCACTTTATTCCCCTATCTTCATTTCCTTAAATTCATAGCCATTGGCTTTTAAGGTATCATAAAATTTAACGCCTAACATCATTTCAAAAATCTCATCCGCTTTCTGGGCAACGTCCACATCGGCAAATTGCTCCGGGTAAAGGACTTTCCCCGCATAATACGCATCCGCCAAAGACAGTTCAGCGTTGACCGCATTATAGCGGAAAGAAATCTGCGAATACAGCCGGCCGTTTTTCACTGCCGACAGGGAATTATAATAATCCGGATTTTTGGCATAATCCTCATTGATTAAAGACATGCCGTTAAAATCCAGAAAAATAACATCTGGGTTCCATTGCAGCACCTGTTCCAAGTCAATGTTAAAAGCGCCGGTTTGGCCGGTTTTATCGGCTAAGTTATTCGCACCGACCGCTGCCAGCGGCGAATATCCGGCCTCGGTGCCCTCAAATCCATGATGCCCTTTAAAAGAAACGCCGCCGACATAAACGCTGGGCTTATCCTCTTCTTTGATATCCGCCGTCCGTTTCTGCAAATCCTCTTTCAAGCCATGAATATACGCCATCAGCTCCTTAGCCCGCGCCTGCCGGCCGTATACCTCGCCCATTAATTCCAGCATTTGATCGCTCTTTTCATCAAACATATTATCGATCAGCGGAACCGCCACAACTGGAATCCCCGTTTTTTGCTGCAAAAGCTCGGCCGTTTCCTTATCCGCCGTCGCCATAATCACCTCCGGCGCGACTTTGATAATTTCCTCATCATAGGTTTTGCCGTTATCGCCGGTCAGCGGCAAATTGGCAAAAACTTCCCGATTAACATAGCTAAAGGGTTTGGTTACTTTCGGATTTAATTCATTTTCCTCCACGCCGACCACTAAGTCGGTCGCCTGCATATAGCTGGTAAAGCGCAGGCTGCCCACTCCCACGCAAACAATAGACTTTACCTGCTTGGGGATTTCAACTTCTCGTCCGGCGGCGTCGGTTACCATGCGGGTTGTTTTTTCTTCCGCCTGCTCCTCGGCCTTGGTTTCTGTTTTTGGCTGCTCCGCCGCTTTGGGATCCGCAGCCGCCTCACTTTTTTTCTCATCCTGCCCGGCGGCCGGCGGTGTTGTCTGCGTGGCCGCTTTTTCATTATTTCCGCAGGCGCAGCTAAAAAGTACCATCATGAAACAAATTGCTATGATTTTTTTCATTTTTCGTCAAGGGCTGAAAGCCAAATTCCCTTTCAGCCTTTCTCCTTTCCTTTATTTTCGCTGATTTTACATTTTCTGTCTTTTTTTATGTTTTTCGGATTTGCTTTGTTTTTATGTTCTTTGTATTTTTATATGCTTTGTGATTTTATGTCTTTTATGTTCTTGGATTCTTTGTCCTTTATTTAGTTTTTTGGAATGTTTAAGCCAGCCAGCAGTACAGGGCATAGGAAATGGTATCGGTTCGTTCGGTAATCATCCCGTCAACTGCGACTGCTGTTAAATATTCGGTCATCTCTTGCCTTTGGCTGTCGGTTAAACTCCCCTCGCTATTTTCAATAAACAGGGAATAATGCTTAATCGCTTCTTCCAAGCTTCTTTTATTTTCCCAGTTGTCCTTTTCACAGCGCATCTGCGGGTTTTTCCCCATTTGCCATAGGAAGTCAAAGGCCAGCTTGATTTGCCGGTCGGATTGCACAAAACTATTTTTTAAATTCAAGCGTTTTAAGAGTTCGTCCTGAATCGAACTGACGCGGCGGCAGGGCTTGGTAATCAAAAGCCACCCCTTACAGGCGGAAATGGCTTTTTGCAGGCTTTCCTCATCCCGAATCGCCGGCGTCATATTGCACAGCACCAAATCAAATTGCTTTTCCCAGCCCTTGGCCTGAATATCGACATGCAGCCAGTCATCGGCGGAAAAAATAATATTTTTCGCCTGATGGGCTGCCGCGCAGTCTTTGGCCGCCGCCAGCATTTCCTCGGAAAAATCAGTGGCCGTTACCTGTGCGCCCAGCCGGTCAAGCGCAATCGCATATCTGCCCGCGCCGCAGCCTACGTCCAGCACCCGCTGCCCCGACCGGCACATCTCGTTTTCGGCAATGATTTTCATGGTAAAATTATCTTTGACTGTCGGAATCTCCAGCCGGGAAAAGCCAGCTGCCATTGACTGCCATAATTTTTTGGCTGTTTCTGTGTTCATATCCTTGTTTCCTCCTGCTATACATCTTATCGTCTTAATTTTTTAACTAAGCTTCCCTGTTAAGCGCTGGCTTTCGGCGCAGGCTACAGTCTATCCTTTTTAGGCTCTATCCCGCTTCTGTCATTTGCCGCGTGAGCCACATTCCGCTTCGGTCATGCAGCACACCTAAAAAGCCGTTCCGGCGAATGCGGGAAGCTGTGCGGTCAATTTTCCGGTTTGCATACAAGCCGCAAAAAAAGGCCATAAAAGGCAAAATTCTTTCCGAATTTTGTTTTTTATGGCCTTCTTGACCTTTT
>CAUVDV010000163.1:0-5006 GCA_963550755.1 uncultured Lachnospiraceae bacterium | reverse complement strand
ACTTCGGAACAGTATATTCTTTTTGAAATTACATTTTGCGGAAACTCAAGTAAATCATGGCTTAAGCGGACCGAGAAATTTATTTTGCCTTAAGCGGCGCGCCGTTTTTTCAGGAATTTACTTTTACCTTCTTAATTTAAAAGCTTTTTGTGAATTTGGTTTTCTCTTATTATTTTCCCGAAAGTTTGGCCGATATTATATAAGGTGTATAATTTATCCTCTGTCATTGCTTTAAGATTTCGCTGCCATGACTTTTTTCACTGTTTTCAGGAGAATATAAATGCAAGCTGCCAACGCTAAATCATATAAAACCGCTTCCATCGGAAAAAAAATTGTTTTCCCTATTTTATTTATGGCCTTTTTTCAAATTATTATTTTTTGGCTGTTTATCTTTCAACTGGGTTTATTTGACAGCGTCGTGCAGCAGGCCCAAAAAAACTTTTTTAATAACGCTTCCAATAATGCCAATTCCCTCAATTCGGAAATGTGGTTTCATTTTTCCAATTTAGCGTCCCTGTCTAAGCCGCTCAATACTCTAAGCCGTGAATACAGTCAAAGCGTTGACGAGCATTCGGCTTTTACCGTCAGTCCCGATATCTTAACCGATATGGTTTTAAAAAGCTCCAGCCTGCACGCCGATGGCCTTTATTTGGAACTGTTCCAGCCGTCCGACGCGGAAGTTTTCCACTTTCGCTCCAATCCCGAAAAGATGCCCCGGCTGGTCAGGCAGGAAACGGTTGATTTTACCAAGGATATTTTACCGCTGTTTCCGCAGTACGCGCAAGCCCCAGGCGATAACCCCGCCTTGCGGCAGTTTCTAAATTATTTAAAGGAAAGAAATCAAAGTTCCAATACCTTAACCATGTATGAGCGGGGAAGCTGGAGTCCTATCTTAAACTTAGATAACGCCAATCCGTCGCTTCTGTTTGCCATTCCTTTAAATTATCATAACACTCAGTACGGCTTTCTGGCATCGGAAATCTTTTTATCGACTTTTGAAAATCTCCTCAGCCATACTTCTTTTCCGGACAGTTTTCCGCATCAGGTCATTTTGATCCGCTATAACCATTTAACCAGCACGTATGAGATTATCGCGGAAAAGGCTTTTAAAATGGACGCTCTGGACCCCCGCTTGGCCGCTGACACGCTGTTTCAAGCTCACAATATTCTCGGTTCTTCTTCCACCAGTCTGCTGTCAGAGCAAGCGATCAATCATCAGAAATATTTTTGCTCGGCGCATCTCTTGACCTATACTTCTTCGGAATATATTCCTTTTTCCAAGTCTTCCTTTTACTATATTACGGTTTCACCGAAAAATGTCGTGATGGAAGAAGCCAACCTGCTGATCCGCACCTTTATCTTTTTAATTATATTATTTATTTTAGTCGGCATTGTCATTGCTCTTTTTATTACCAAACAGGTTGTTTTCCCGATTGCCGCGCTGACCTCGGCCATTGGCCAAAAAGAATTTCCGCAAAACTTCCTGTCGCTCCCCAAGACTGAAATCAGTGAAATTGATGTTTTGACCAATACCATTATCTCACAAAATCAAAATATTTTAAATTTCCATCAAACCATCACCGATATTCTGATGGCCAGCGACATCCATCTGGTCACCTTTTATACCGATACGATCCATAACATCACCCGCGGCTTTGGTACCTTTCAGGCTCTGCTGGGTGAGGATTTTGCCAACGACTCTGTCCTGACCTTTACCGATGGCAAGTTTGAGCAATTACAGCAAAAAATTTATCAAAATTTCACTTTGTACTCTTCCTACTGTAATCCGTTCAAAGACCGTTCGATTCAAACCGATATTTATCTGGATAAACAAACCAATAAATATATCTGCGTCAAGACCCGCGAACTGCCTCACGGCCGGACGATCGTCATGCTCGACTATACCAGCTCAATATTAGAGCAGGAACAAATCAAAAAAGAACGCGATTATGACGTTTTGACTTCTCTGTTTAATCGCTTTTCCTTTACCCAAAAAGCGACGGAATATTTGGCCGCCCATCCGGGTGAGCCGGTCGGCATGGTGATGTGGGATTTGGACTTTTTAAAAACACTGAACGATACCTACGGTCATGACATCGGCGATCTTTATTTGCAAACGGCCGGTCAGATCTTAAAAGAACTGGATCCGGAAAAAGCGCTGGCTGCCCGGGTATCAGGCGATGAATTTTTTGCCTTTCTCTTTGGTTATGAAAGCAAGGAAGAGCTGGTGGCGGTTATTCGGGAAACCCACCAAAAGCTGAATGAGGCTTATATCATCCTGCCAAACGGTGAGCATTACGGCATGAGTGCCTCCTGCGGCTATGTTTATTCCTTTGGCGGCAATTATGAGGATTTAAAGAAATGCGCCGATTTAGCAATGTATGTTTCCAAAAAATCAGTCAAGGGCAGTATTCATGAGTTTAACTCGCCAGCGATTTAGCCTTTTACCTTAACTCCGCAAAAAAAGCCCGGCGGCGAACGCACTTTCTCCTTTCAAAATCAAGCGTTCTTTCACCAGGCTTTTTATTGCCTACTGCTCCAGTAAATATTCCAGCGCTAACTTGGCTGCGTTCCGCTCCGGCCGGATTTCGCGGCGCACCCGCACCCGCCAGTCAAAATGCAGGAGCGACGTGATCGGAAGTCTGGCCGCCACCGTATCTTTTAAAAAAGAAACGCTGGCCGGGTAATGTTCAAAAATATCACCGCACAGCACAATCACGCCAGGATTAAATAAGGCTACGACCTGCGTCATCGCTGCCGCTAATTTTTCCAGGGCTGTACGCAGCACCGCCTGGGCGATTTCTTCCCCTTGGTCAGCCCTGTCGCAAATCTGAACCAGATTAACACCAGTTTGACCGCTTTGGCTTTGATACTCGGCTTCAATTGCCGATTTGGCAAAATACGGCTGCAAATGCCCCTTTTGGCCGCAGCTGCACAGCCGACCGTTTTCTTCCACCAGCAAATGAGCAAACTGAGCCGCCATATTGTTCCGGCCGCGGATTACCTGCCGGCCGCTAATCATCCCGCCGCTGATACCTTCGTCGGCAAAAACATACACCAATTCGTCGGTATGAGGAAACTCCTGAGAATAGGTGGATTTTAAATCGACATCAATATTGTTTTCCAAAAATACCGCCGCGTCAAACAGCGACTTAACCGACTCAACAATGGGGATAGCTTCCCGCGTTTGTTCAGAATAAATGACCGTTCCCCGCTGCCGGTTGACAGTTCCTCTGACTGCCAGCCCGATACTGACAATTTTTTCCTGGCAGATATGCGTTTTTTCTAAGGCCTGGCGCATCATCCGCTGCAGCACTTGCAGCAAATCTGCGCCATTTTCGATCCCCCAAATGCTGTCTTTGGCTTCGTAAATCACTTCCTCCAGCAAGTTCTGGATACACAAGCTGATGCTCCGTCGGCTGATATGGACGCCCATACTGTAACAGCTGTTTTTTCTGATATTTAAAAGCACCGGCCGCCGGCCGACAAAGGTAATTTCTTTTTTTTCCTCATAGATCAGTCCCGCCCGCACCAGCTCCTCTACGCCTCTGGTCACCGACGCCGCCGATAAATGCAGGCTTTTGCCCAGTTCAATCCGAGAAATGCCGCCGCTGCTTAAAATCAGTTTGAAGATTTTTAAACGGTTTTTGGATTTAATCTGCGATTTTCCTCTTTGATGAACGGTTAGGATTTCCATGTTCTGTCCCCCTTTAATCAGCCTTCCCCTTTTTCTTCTTATTCGGCGCTTCCTTGCTTGTTTTCAGGCTTTGTGAACTCCGCCTTGTTTTTATTTTCCTGCTTGGCTTTGCGCCGATTCCCATTTCCTTATGAAATATTAAAAAAATATTTATTTCTTATTTTATCGCTAACCCAACGGAATGTCAAATCCAGTTTTTATAAGTTTACAAACTGGTTTTTGTGTGTTATAATGAATACAGGCAAAACGACAAGAATGCTCAATGAACACAAGAAAAGCCACGAGGTCGCAACTCGTGGCTTTTCTATTCCGTTTTGGCAAGGTGGCTTAGGCCTTAGGCTGACTACCTGTTTTCATCTCTATCCAGCCATTTACAGATACAGTGGCAAACTATACCTGCCATAATAGAAACGATAAACGACAAAAATATACCCAACAAACACACCCCCTTTCCGCACCAATATAGGGGTGGTAGCCTATCCATTATATCATAAGGGCACAGCCGCAACAAGAAATCCTTTTAAAAAATTATGGGAATATGACGCACAGCATAAATGAATATGCCCGCTTCGCGGTCGCATTCATCGATATCACTTTAGACTTTCGGAACATTATCAAGATGCTTTAAAATTCTCCTTGACTTGGAGCTAACTCCAAGGTCTATACTACTGTTAAATACTTCAGGTATTTATTCATTGTTCTTGAAAGGAGGCTCTTTATTTGAAAATTAAAGACGTTGTTGAATTAACCGGAACCACAGCTGATACATTACGTTACTATGAAAAAATAGGTCTATTGCAAATTGAAAGAAAAAATGGTGTACGTTCCTTTTCGGAGAAAAATTTAGAGCAAATTCACATGATTTCACAACTGAAAGAGGCCGGGTTTCTGCTCAAAGAAATTGTTTTTTTGTTTACGTTTGATGATGTCATCGAAAATCCCATGTGCTTAAGCTCAAAAGATGAACAGGTTTTAACGGATCTAAAAGATCTTGTCTTTACTAAGTGTAACATGACTCGTGAAAAAATAAGCCGAATGCAGGAAAGCGTTAACACTCTGGAGAAAATGCACTCCAAGTTAGCGGATGCACTTCAAAGCGGAAAAATGGAGGGATATACTAAATGAAGAAAATACTTTTTAAAGCATTGCTGAGTATATATGCAATTCTAACCCTGTTAGCGGTAATATCAGATTTGAGTGTTAATCCATTCAATCTTGCTCATTTATTCTTTTTTATAGGATGCGCAATGCTTGTTGGCGTAGCATTCTTAAAAACGAGAAAGGCAAAGACAAGGAACAGCTCGAAGCC
>CAUVDV010000162.1:0-5093 GCA_963550755.1 uncultured Lachnospiraceae bacterium | reverse complement strand
TAGTAATCGGTACAAGCTTCGGTCGTAACCGTAAAGCCCTGCGGAATCGGCAGTCCCAATTTGGTCATTTCCGCCAAATTCGAGCCTTTGCCGCCAAGCAGATTTTTCATGCTGGCGTCGCCTTCGCTGAACATGTAAACGAATTTTTTGCTCATGTGTCTTCCTCCTAAGTAAATATATTCCGGCGGCCCCGCCGCCTAATTAACAGCTACATTATAGCACACTTCCGGCTGATTAGAAAGCGAAATTTTTATAAACTAAGCACGCAATTTCCTACATTCTTCAGAACGGTCTTCTTCAGGGCAAAACACGCCCCCCATACGGAAATGCTCAAAACTTAGCCAAAAAAGGAGCGGATAGTTCACCCGCCCCATTTTTGGTATAATTCAATCATTTCCTCAACCATGATTTTAATCGTTTCCGCACTCATCATTTGATCTTCCGCATGCAATAGGAGTAGGCTCAACTTAACATTTTCTCCCGCTGCTTCCTGCTGAATAAGCTGCGTATGCGACTTATGCCCATCAGCCATCTGTTTCTCCCCCTCGGTAATCAGAGCCCGCGCCGTCTGAAAATCCTGCTGCTTGGCTGCTGCCAGTGCCTCCATATACTTACTTTTGGCTGTACCGGCACTGGTAATCAGTTGAAAACATATCAACTCTAAATCCTTCATTTCTGCGTTTCTCCTTCCGCTGCCTGCTCCTGCTTCTGATACATTTTATCCACTGCGCGGATAAAAGGAAAATATATTATCACAGACAGCGCTAAAATCACAACCTGAAGCAAAGCCGCCCGCCAGCCGCCAACAATGAATCCCGATAAAATCGGCGGCGTTGTCCACGGTGCCAGCACTCCGCCGTACATCGGACAAATCCCCAAATAAATCGCCCAGTACTGAATCGTTCCTGTAATTACCGGGGTCAGCAAAAAAGGAACTGCCATTAATGGGTTTAATACAATCGGCACACCAAAGGTAATCGGTTCATTAATATTAAAAATTGCCGGGCCAACACTTAATTTTCCAATTTGCTTTCCTTGCTTGGATTTTCCGAAAAAGATCAAATAAACAACAATCCCAATCGTTATACCGGCACCCGTCATAATGATAAAATTATCCAAAAACTGCTGCGTTACAATATGCGCCCCATTGTCTAAAGTAAGCTCTTTGCCTGCCAGCAGTAGCGCTTGATTTTCCGCCGTATTGGCGCTAAGCAGCGGATCCATAATTCCTTTCACAATCGTCGAGCCGTGTACCCCAAAAAGCCACAAAAAGGGAATCATAAACGACATCACCAGTACGCCGCCGAACGAATCCGTCATTCCCTGCAACGGTGCTTGAATAACCTGATATACCAATTCAATCGGTGTTGCTTTTAATGCCATTTCCGATATGCCGTAAACAAATGCTGTCGTTAAAATAATCGCAAATCCCGGAATCAAAGCCGTAAATGAATTGACAACTCCAACCGGAACGCCGCCCGGCAGCTTGATTGTCAGTTTTCTTTTCAGAAAAAAAGTGTAGACTACACCAGTAAAAAGCCCAATAATAATCGCTCCAATCATTCCTTTGCCCGCCACCCAAGTGCGAAGAATAACACTTGCCGCTCCATTTTCTGTCATAATTGACGATGGTTGAATTAGAATAAAGCTGCACATGGAAATCACACCCGCCGGCAAGGCAGAAAATTTTTCATTTTTGACATAAGTATACGCTATTCCCACCGCTGCAATTATCGCCATTAAATTAAAGGTCGATTCATATACCTGCGTTAAAATCGGGGTCAACCCCATTTCTGCCAGACCATCGGCAATCGGCTGATATGGAAAAAACGCCAGCAGCAAAAATACCGAGCCGATAATCATCATCGGCATCGCATAAAGCAGGCCGTCTTTTAATGCCATAATTGCTTTGGTATTGATAAATGCCATAATTTTAGGAATTACTTTATCATTTAAAAACTCTTTCATTTCTCTACCTCCTACTGCTTTTCCGTCATACGAATCGCAAACTCCAACACATTCCCACCGTTACACAGTCCATAATCCGCCGTTGGAATCACTTCCAGCGGCACCTGATAACGCCCGCAAATTTCTGCCGATTTGGCTTTTAAATAACCAACCTGCGGGCCCAAAAGCGCTGCATCGGCATTTTCCACGCGCTCTGCCATTTCATTAACCGGAAACGCTTCAATATCCGCCTCTATCCCCCTTTGCTGTGCCGCCTGTTTCATGCTTTCCACCAATAAACTGGTTGACATCCCCAAATTACAAAATAATCGAATGGTTATCATCTCATAACTCCTCTCCATTTGTAGCAATTACTTGCTTATACCAGTCAAAACTTTTCTTTTTGCTTCGTTTCAGCGTTCCATTCCCGGCATTATCTTTATCCACATAAATAAAACCGTATCGCTTTTCCATTTCCCCCGTACCTGCCGACACCAAATCAATACAGCCCCAAGGCGTATAGCCCATCACATCAACGCCGTCTATTTCTGCCGCTGCTTTTATTGCCTTGATATGACTTCTTAAATATTCGATTCGGGCATCGTCCTGAATGGTCTGACCATTTTCTTCTTTTTCATAAAGCCCTATTCCATTTTCCACAACAAAAAGCGGCTTTTCGTATCTCTCATACAGCCAGTTCAGCATATATCTCAAACCCTCGGCGTCGATTGGCCAGCCCCAGTCTGATACCGGAATATATGGATTTTTCACCAAACAGTCCTGATTGGAAATATCATAATCCGTTGCTGCCTGCGGATGCTTGACTGTCCAACTCATATAATAGCTTAAACCAATATAATCTACTTTGCCATTTTTTAATTCCCACTTATCTTGTTCGGTAATGTCCAACTGATACGCCCGCCGCTCAAAATATTTTAGCAAATAAGCCGGATAATGCCCCCTAACCTGAACATCAGCAAACCAAAAGCGCCTGCGCATTGCATTTTGATGCATCAATATATTCTGCGGAGCACAGTCGTATGGATAAATGGGAATGGCCAAAAGCATACAGCCAATTTGAAAATTAGGATTGATTCTTTTTCCTGCCGCTGCCGCTCTGGCTGAGGCTACCAACTCATACGCCGCCGCCTGATACATAATTTTTTCTCTGTCCTCGCCCGACCGGTAAACAATTCCTGAATTGGTAAAAACAAAAAAATCACTTTGAAAGTCCGACTGATTATTGATTTCGTTAAAAGTCATCCAATATTTGACTTTATCTTTATACCTCGCAAAGCAAACCTCAGCAAAACGAACAAAAAAATCAATCGTTTTCCGGCTGCGAAAGCCACCGTATTTTTCCACTAAATGAAATGGCATTTCAAAATGGGAAAGTGTTACCACCGGCTCTATTCCCTGCCGCCGCAATTCGTCAAACAAATCGTCATAAAATTGCAGTCCCTTTTCATTCGGCTCTGTTTCATCCCCCTGCGGAAAAACTCGCGACCAAGCAATTGATGTCCGAAAACAGCGAAAACCCATTTCTTGAAAAAGCAAAATATCCTCCCGATACCGATGATAAAAGTCAATCGCTTCGTGATTGGGATAATACTCTCCCGCCAACACTCCATTGGTAATTTTTCGGTCTACTCCATTTTTCCCTGCCGTCATAACATCCGCTATGCTGATTCCCTTGCCGCCTTCCTGCCATGCTCCCTCTAACTGGTGCGCCGCAACCGCACCTCCCCATAAAAAATCGCTTCGCAGCATAATAACCTCCTGTTCCGGTTTCTTATTTTTCATAAATGGGTAACTCAACTTTATTTTAACAAAAAACTTCCAAACTTCCATCCTGTTCTTTGCCGTATAGTATCCGGCAAGCCGCTTTATTCCTCCAGCAGCGATACCAGCTGAGAAAAAACCGGATTTTCTATCAGTGCTTTAATCTTTGTTGGACTAAGCGCAAATCGAGCCGTCGTTTCATAAAAAAACTGACGATTGGGGTCGGGCTGGCTACCAACCGACGTCAGCAAAATAACTTGCACTTTCTGTCGGTTCCACAAAATCGCATCTTTTAACACCGCCACATAAGCAAATGTTTCTTCTGAAGCAATCTGATTAGGGTGCGGAATGGCAATCCCATTGCCATAGTCCATCTGCGCATAAGCCTCCCTTTCCAGCACTAAATCGCAAAAATTGTCCGCCACCTTTTCCTGCTCTGCTATTCTTTCACAAATCGCCGTAATTGCTTCTAATTTGTCTTTCACTTCCAATCCTGCCCAAAACCGGTATTCCCTGTAATATTCTTCGATTCTGCTTTGGCCTTTCTTTTTTAACACTCCGCCGACCATTTTAATTTCTTCTTCTGTCAGAAAAATCCCTACTTCAAAAATCGGCACCGGAATTTTCTCCGGCAGCGGTACCGTTGTAAAAACATAATCGACTTTAGAAAAATCAAATTGACTCAATCCCAATAAATCGCAAGTATAAATATTTTTAATATATTCCTTAAACAAATTTTTATATTTATACTCCAGCAAACGGGACGAACTGCTGCCAGAAGCACAGACAATCAGAATATTAGAATGGATTGTTCCCACGGCTTGCTCTCTTTCTTTTTCAATTGCCAGGGCAAAAATCAAAGCAAAAAATCCGATTTCTTCTTCGCTGATACTTTTTTGATAATAGGGACACAGTACCAAAGAAACCGCCCGATGTGCCATTTCATAGGCCAAACTGTACTCTTTTTTGATTTCCTCCAGCATTGGATTTTTTATCGGAATCAAGTAGCGCATCCGAATATCAAATGGCACTAAATGCTGATTCAACGCCATTCTAATATCAAAAACATTAATAAATTGCAGCTTATACCATTTTTGCAACTGTTCAATCATCTGCATTGCCAAATTATCAGTTTGTTCTTTGATGACGAAGTTAGAATGGATGCTGCCCAGATTTTCTGTTACTCTTCTGCCCGCCACATAAACCAGTAGATATTTGGCTTCATTTTCTGGAATCTCCAGCTGACAGCGCCTCTTTAACTCTTTCATCAATTCTCGGACAAACATCTTTTCCTTTATCCCCGCCTCAAAACTACTGCCAAACTCCATTTCTGCAAAAAAACCTTTTTCCATTCTCTTTATAGA
>CAUVDV010000161.1:0-5109 GCA_963550755.1 uncultured Lachnospiraceae bacterium | reverse complement strand
AACATTGATAGTCAACAGTTTCATATCTTCACCTTTCCTTTCTTTTAAATTTTACTGAGTAGTTTATCTTACATCCTACTTAATTTTTCGTTAATCAACTGCAAATATTCTTTCCCTGCCGTGTTTATCTCAATCATGCTTTAAGGTTCTGCTTGGAGAGCAGCTTTGGCTAATAATTCCTGCTCCGTCGGCAAATTAGTGCAGCAGCCCTCTGCCTGTAAAACAAAATATGACATCGCACTGCCTAACCGGCAGCAGTCCGCCGGCGGGCATCCCTTTAAATAACCATAAAGAAAACCCGCAATATAAGCATCGCCCGCTCCGGTTGCGTCTATAATTTTATCCAAAAAACAGGCTCCTACTTCTTCCTGCCTTATGCCCTTCGCCAATCGGCTGTAGCAAATGCTGCCTGCCTTGCCCAAGGTCGTCACCAAAAACTGGGCTCGGCTATGGTCAAACAATTGTTCTATCTTTGTTAAACCATACATGGCTTTGATTTCTTCTTTTTCCGCCAAGTTCATAAAAATAATCTTAGATTCTTCCAGCAAACGTTTCAAAAAATCCTTTGGAAAAGCATCGAAATCCGCCTTCATGCCAAAAGCAATCGGTACTTCGTGTTTCAGGCATTGCTCAAAAAAATATTTATTGTCCTTGCATGACGCTACGGTAATCACTCCCAGCTTAAGACCGGCAAACAAATGGTCAGGCAGCGGCTTGGCATAGCAGCCGTTCATTGCCCCCGGATAAAAAGCCGTAATATGATCGTTATTATTATCCTGAAGCAAATAGCATGTACTGGTCGTTTCTCCTTCTACTATGGTCGTAGCGTTTAAGGACACTCCGCCTTTTTCCAAAAAACGCTTAAATCCATTTGTTTCATAATCTGCCCCTACTCTCAGTACCGGCATAGCCGGAATCCCTAATCGGCACAAGGCATACGCAATATTAACAGAGCAGCCGCCATAGCGAATAACCGAGTTGGACGGATTGGTCACCAGAGAGGTAAATCCAATTCGCGCCGGCCGATCAATTTTGATAATATGATCCATGCTGACATAACCGCTGGTAAGTACATCCATCATTTCCTCCTAAAGTTTTTCTTGTTCCAGTAAGTCAAATAACTCTTCCATCTCAACGACCCGGCCAAGATACCGGCGAATATCATCTAAATGCACCTCATTAACAACCTCTGAGTTAGTGGCCACACATTCCCTGACCACATACGGAGTATAATCCAAATAGAAAGCATCTGTTACTGTCGCCCGAATACAGCAATTCGTTTTCGTTCCCGTCACAATCAAGTTTTTTATATCGTTTTCTCTTAAGACCAAATCCAAATCGGTGCCAAAAAAACCGCTGTATCGCCGTTTACGGATAACATAATCTTTTTTCAAGTCAACCGTCAGCATTGGATCAATCTCTACTCCAAAAGTTCCTTCCAGACAGTTTGGCCGCATATTCTCCGCTTTTTTGTCCGGTTTATCCCGCCGGTTAAAGTGCTGCAGAAAAATAATCAAAATATTCTTTTCCCGGCATTTTTCCATGACTTTTTTTATATTTGGCAAAATTTCTCGGTTTTTCGGATAAAACACCAGCCCCTGCGGATCGGTAAAATCCCTGACCATGTCTACCACCAACAATGCCGTTTTGCTCATAATTCGCTCCTAACCTAATTTATAATTTCTAACCTTCGTATTTTTATATTTCATATAGGACGACACCGCCAATACAATAACCATTACAATATAGGGAATGGTGTCAAACATTCCGGCAGCCGCTCCCGCATAAATGCTTAAATTGATCGATAGTGCCCTGGCCACGGCAAACAAAAGCGCGTAAAAAGAAGAAGAACCCGGTTTCCCCTGCCCGCAATAAATAGCGGCAATAGCAATAAATCCCCGTCCAGCCGTCATCCCGCTGGTAAACATGGCCATTCTTTCCAGCGATAGATTAATCCCCGCCAAAGCGCAAAAAAACGCGCCTATCAGCACGGCCGCATATTTATACCAAGTGCTTTTAATCCCCAGACTAATTGCCGAATCCTCATTCTCACCAACAACCCGAATATAAATACCAAACTTCGTCTGGTATAAAATAACCGCCGTCAGCGCAATCGCCGCGAAAGCCAAATAAGTAATCAAGGGATGGCCGCTGAGCACTCTCAGCCATGGTATGCTTTTTAAAATCGGCAGTTCTATTTTAAAGTCCGCCGCTCCTATATTTTGCAGGCTGATGTTGGCTAAGTGCATAATTTTTAAAATGAATTTTGAAATTGCCGCTGTCATCAGGTTAATTCCTAAGCCAATGACAATCACATTTCCCTTGCACCGTATTCCCAAAAAGGAAAATACTCTCCCCCACAGCAGCGTACTGATAATGGCCGCCATTACCGCCGTCGGCAGGCTGTCTGTTAAGTATTGGACTAAAACAGATACAAATGCTGCATTCAGCATCATCCCTTCCAATGCAATGTTCAAAACATTGGCTTTGTAAGCGAACAGCCCTCCCAAGGTACATAAGATGATTGGCGTACTATGATAGATGGTATCGTATAAAATATTTTCCCACATTTCCATTACTTAGCCCGCCCTTCTTTTCGATTGACTGAAAATAATTTAACCTTTTCCCCGATAAACTTAACCGCTAAAAATAAAATAATAATAGCCTGAATAATTTCAATAATTTCTTTCGGCACCAGAGTATACATATTAATGCTGTCACTGCCCGTTTTTAAGGCGGCGTAAAAAACGGCGGCAAACAAAATCCCCAGCGGCGAATGACCGCCCAATAGGGCTATCAGCATGCCATCCCAGCCCAATCCCGGATTTTCCGAAAAGCTCAGCGTATACTTAAACTGGTCACTTAACATCCAGCCCGCGCCGGCAATTCCTGACAGTGCCCCGCTAATCAGCATTAAGATAATAATCTTTTTGCCTACATTCATCCCGGCTGCTTCGGCAAACTCAGAGTTTTTCCCAATTGCCTTAATCTCATAACCCAGCTTGGAATACTGCATTACTCCTGTCATCAATAGCAGAATCAGCAGTGTTATGCCGAAAAACAGCGTAATTCGAAAATCTCCCAATCGCTGAAACATCGCTCCCTCACCAATCACTGGTGTCGCTACATACCCGGCCGCTTTATCCCTAAACACGCCCGTCGTTAAAAATTCTAAGCTCTTAGCGGCCGCATAATTCAGCATTAAGGTAACGACCATCTCATTAACTCCGCACTTCGCTTTGAGCAGCGCCGGAATCAGCGCAAACAGCATGCCGCATAGCATCGCCGCCAAAAAGCACAAAAGCTTACTCAACACCGGACTTTCCAGCGGAAAATAAGCCCCTATAATGCCCGCAAAAAAACCGCCCAAAAGCATTTGGCCTTCTACGCCCATGTTGTAGATATTGGCCTTAAATGTTACTGCAATCGCCAGCCCCGTCAAAATCATCGGTGCCGCATAATGCAAAGTATTCCAAATGCCTTTTTCCGTAAACAATGACTTACTGATTAAAATGCCATAAGTAGTAAATGGATTTTCCCCAAGCATTAAAATAACAATGCCGCCTAAAATAAACGCGGCTATTACCGGAGCCAGCGAATTTAAAATCGTTTTAATTACCGTTTCCTTTTGCATCCCTTATTCCTCCGCCGTCGTAATGCCCGCCATCAAAAGTCCAATCTGAGCCGGGCTTACTTGTCTTGGCTGCACTTCACCGGAAATTTTTCCTTTATACATGACTAAGACCCTGTCCGATAAGCTCATAATCTCCGACAACTCACTAGAAACCAGAATAACGGTGTTGCCTGCTTCTTTAAATTGTAAAAGCTGCTTATGGATAAATTCAATCGAACCAATGTCTACTCCTCTGGTCGGCTGACATGCAATCAATAGCTTCGGTCCGGCTGACAATTCCCGAGCAATAATCACCTTTTGCGCATTTCCGCCTGATAAACTGCCAATTGCTCCCTTTACATCACTTAGCCGAATATCAAAGCTCTCAATAAAGTGATCTCTTTTCCGCTCAATCGCTTTCGCTCGATGAAAGCCATACCGGCATACATCGGCCCGATTATGATAACCGGCGATACAATTTTCCGCCAAACTCATTTCCCGGCATAATCCCTGCGCATATCTATCTTCTGGAATAATTCCCATACCGGCAGTTCTAAGCTGCTCCGGCCACCAATTGGTAATATTCTTTCCATTCATGGTAATCCGCCCTCTGGTGGAAGCCATAAGGCCCGTCATCAGTTTTACCAGTTCCGACTGACCATTGCCCTCTACTCCGGCAATACCCAGAATCTCACCTTGATGCGCACAAAAGGAAATGCCGGAAATTAATTCTTTGCCATGCTCATTTACTGTGGCCAAATCCTGTACTTCATATCGAATTTCTTCAGAAACCGGCGATTTCGATTGATTTTCCACCCTCAACACCACATCTCGGCCAACCATCATTTGCGCCAACTGCTTCTCACTGGTATCCTGCTTCCGAACAGCCCCAACCATTCGCCCCTGCTTCATCACGGCAATACTGTCTGCCAGCTCCATCACTTCCCGCAGCTTATGGGTAATCACAATAATGGTTTTTCCCTTTTCTTTCAGCTCTTTTAATGTAAAAATCAACCGATCCGCTTCCTGCGGCGTAAGCACTGCCGTCGGCTCATCCAAAATTAAAATATCTACGTTGCGCCGCAGCATTTTCAATATTTCAATTCTTTGTCTGGCGCCTACTGAGATATTCTCAACTCTCTCCAGCGGATCCAGTGCAAAATGATATTTCTCCATCAGCCGGTTTACGCTGTCAATCTCAGCCTGACGATCAATCAACGGCAGCCGAAGCTTTCCCCTTACCTTGGTAATTTCCGAGCCCAACAAAATATTTTCATAAACTGTCAGACTCGGAACTAATTTAAAATGCTGATGAACCATGCCAATTCCCGCCGTAATTGCCTCCAAAGGACTTTTCAGCACTGTCTTTTGACCTTTAATCCAAATTTCACCGCTGGTCGGCTGAAGCAAACCATAAAGCATATTCATTAAGGTGGTTTTGCCTGCTCCATTTTCGCCGACGATGCATTTGATTTCCTGTTCCTTCACTTGCAGGT
>CAUVDV010000160.1:0-5164 GCA_963550755.1 uncultured Lachnospiraceae bacterium | reverse complement strand
ATCGTTTCATAGACATGATCGGGCGGCTTTTCCGCAAAGGTATAGGTCAAATGAAAATCCGCATCTGTCACAATATAATGGGTTGACTGCTCCTGCTGGCTGTTAATTTGATAGGATAAAAAATTATTTTGGTAGGTTTCATAGTTCCATGTGCCGGAAACGGAGTATTTAATATCCTTGCTGTTTAAATAAAACTGCGCGGCCGGAGCGTGATTTTTGCGAAAAATCATGTTAAAATAGCCGGTTTCGATAATCTGATGAAAGTATTCCGGTGCCACGGCGTAAATATGGCGTTCGTTTTGCAGGAAAGCAATATCCTTTTCAAAGTCGAAGGACAGCCGGTAGATGGCTGTTAAGACCGTGCCGGAAAAAAGCTGTAAGGAAAAAGTATGAGGAAGTCCGGGCAGGTCGGCATCATCGTCAATTTGGCCGTGAGCAAAGGTATCATCAAAAACTGCCAAAAAAAGCTGAAGCTGTTCCTGATGCTGGGCGGCGGAAAGGGTAAACTCGCCTAAATTGCTGTACGGGAAGTTAAGCGGGGTAAAACGGATGGAAGTTACCGGCCGCGAGTCTGCTTTCGAGGCGCAGGAAATCAGGAAAATACAGAAAAAAATTAAACAGAAACCTCGCCGCATACTCTCCCTCCTTTATTTTTATTGTCTGACTTTCCCGCCGCCGAAAACCGCAGTCTTTTAACAGCAACGCGCTCCGGTCGAAACATTCGCATTTCTGCCCGGGCGGGTAACTTGCTCCGACTGAAACGCGGTGCATTTTGCCGGGGAGGCATCTATCCCGGTTAAAAGCTGGACGTCTTTACCGGGCTGACATCCGATTCGGTTCGGAATGTCATGCGCTTTTGTTTGCGTGGCGGCTTGCTCCGGTCGAAACGCTATGTGATTTTGCCCGGGTGGGCGACCTACCCCGGTCGAAACGCTATGCACTTCTGCCCAGGTGGGCGGTCTGCCAGATCGAAAGCTCCGCTTTCTGCCCGAGCGGGCAGTCTGCCTAAAAAGATGGTTTTGACGAAATAGGAAAGTTGAGTTTATTATAATGTTTTTTATAGGATTTGACAACTGATATATTTAAAAATAATATGTATTTGCTTGTTAGCTTATGTTACCTATATTGAAAGTGAACTTTCATATAGGCAACATAAGCTAACAATCTTGATGATTAGCTGTATTTGCCTATACTGAAAGCAAGCTTTCGTATAGGCAATATAAGCTAATCATCTTGATAATATGTTTTTGTTGCCTATATGAGAGCTTGCTCTTAATATAGGCAAACAGAGCATATTAGCGTGTATAAGCGTCTATGCTCGCAGTTTGCCGACGTTTTCACAAATTATCAGTCGCTTATCGACGGTAACTTTTAAAAAACAAAGAAAGTTCAATGACAAAACCATTGAAAAAAAGCAGGCCTTATAGTAAAATGGAAAATATCATCAGAAAAGAGGGAAAGGAAAATGAAAAATCAAAGAATCAGAACCAGATTTGCACCCAGTCCGACCGGTAGAATGCATGTCGGCAACTTAAGAACCGCATTATATGCCTATTTGATTGCCAAGCACGGCGGCGGCGACTTTTTGCTGCGGATTGAGGACACCGATCAGGTCAGACAGGTGGACGGGGCGCTGGATATTATTTACCGGACAATGGATTTTGCCGGCTTAAAGCATGACGAAGGCCCGGATAAGGACGGCGGTTACGGTCCTTATGTCCAGAGCGACCGTCAGAAAGCGGGGCTTTATTTAAAATACGCCAAAGAATTGATTGAAAAGGGCGAAGCTTATTACTGCTTTTGCAGCGAGGAGCGTTTGGAGAAGCTGAAAAATGAGCAGGAAGCAGAAAAGGGAGTGTACCGCTATGATAAGCATTGTCTGCATCTCAGCCCCGAGGAAATTGAGGCGAAGCTCGCAGCCGGAGAGCCCTATGTGATTCGGCAGAATAATCCGAGCGAAGGCACGACGACCTTTTCCGACGTGATTTTCGGCGATATTACTGTGCCCAACAATGAATTAGAGGATATGATTTTGATTAAATCAGACGGCTATCCGACCTATAATTTTGCCAATGTGGTGGACGACCATTTGATGGCGATCAGCCATGTGGTCAGAGGCAATGAGTATTTGTCCAGTTCGCCCAAGTATAACCGGCTGTATGAAGCGTTTGGCTGGGAGATTCCAACTTATGTGCATGTGCCGCTGATTACCGATGAGGAGCATAAAAAACTGAGCAAACGTCTGGGTCATTCTTCCTATGAGGACTTGCTGGAGCAGGGCTTTTTAAATGAAGCGATTATTAACTTTGTGGCGCTTTTGGGCTGGAGCCCGAAGGATGAAAATGAAATCCTGTCTTTAGAGGAACTGGTGGAGCAGTTTGATTATCATCAGATTAAAAAGTCGCCGGCGGTGTTTGATATGCAGAAGTTCCGCTGGCTAAATGGTGAATATATCAAAAAGCTGTCGGACGAGAGCTTTTACCAAAAGGTGGAACCGATGCTGAAAGCACATTTTGATACCAATCCGGATCTGGATTTGCCGTTTATGGCGGCTTTGGCCAAAACCAGAGTGGAAACCTTAAATGATGCGGTTCCGCTGTTGGGCTTTTTCAAGGAAATGCCGGAGTTTGGCGAAGAACTTTATACTAATAAGAAGATGAAGACAAGCCCGGAAACGGCGCTGACCATGCTGGAGCAGATTTTGCCGGTGCTGGAACAGATCGGGGACTGGACGCAGGATAATCTTCATAATACGGTCATGGACTATTTAAAGGCGCATGAGATTAAAACCGGTATGATGCTCTGGCCGCTGCGGATAGCGGTTTCCGGTCAGGAATCAACGCCCGGCGGCGCTTTTGAAATCCTGAAAATATTGGGCAAAAATGAGGCGTTAAAGAGAGTCAGAAGCTCAATTGAAAAGTTAAAAAAATAAAAGCTCGGGGCGATCAAAAGCCGATAGAAGCTTTTAGTGGAAAGTTGTGCTTGGATTTTTAGTGCTTCAGAGAAACGGGTCTGCTTTTATAACTTACCCGGATAGGAATACAAACGGAAACCTATATATAGGAAGAAACAGGGGATGGCGATGAAACAGATATTTCATAATGACTGGCAGGCAATATTGCAGCCGGAGCTGGAAAAGCCGTATTATCAGGCGCTGCGTTCATTTTTAATTCAGGAATACCGCAGCCGGAAAGTTTTTCCGCCGATGCAGGAGATTTATTCGGCGTTCCATAAGACGGCCTATCAGGACGTGAAGGTTTTGATTTTGGGACAAGACCCTTATTTTAATGACCGGCAGGCGAATGGTCTGGCTTTCAGCGTGTCAAAAGAGGTTGAAATTCCACCGTCCTTAGTTAATATTTATAAAGAGCTGGCAGATGATTTGGGGATTCCGCCGGCGGCGCACGGCGACCTGAGTGCTTGGGCGGAGCAGGGCGTGATGCTGCTGAACGCAGTTTTGACGGTCAGAGCTTATCAGGCTGCTTCCCATCGGGGCATGGGTTGGGAAACCTTTACGGCCGAGGTTATCCGTAAGCTGGATCAGAGAGAGAAGCCGGTGGTTTTCATCTTATGGGGCAATGATGCCCGCCGCCAGAAAAGCTTGATTACCGGGCGGCAGCATTTGATTTTAGAATCGGCGCATCCCTCACCGCTGTCGGCTTACCGGGGCTTTTTTGGCTCTCGGCCGTTCAGCAAAGCCAATGAGTTTTTGCGCCGAAACGGAGAAACCGAGATTGATTGGACGATTAGATAGGAGAAGATGATTGAAGATTGGGATTGGATTATTGGGTCTGGGAACGGTCGGCGGCGGAGTATATAAGCTGTTGACGGAGCGCGCGGCGGCGATTGCTCAGCAGATCAACAGTGAGTTGACGATTAAAAAGATTTTGGTCAGGGATATTGCCAAAGCTAGAAAACTGGAAATTCCGGCGGAACTGTTGACAACGGATTACAGCCGGATTGTAAATGACCCGGAAATTGATATCATAGTTGAGCTTTTGGGCGGGCTGGAGCCGGCGTATCAGTATATTACCGAGGCGCTGCAAAACGGCAAGTCGGTGGTGACGGCCAATAAGGATGTGATTGCCGGTTACGGCGTGCGGCTGCACCGGCTGGCGGCTGAGTATGAAGTGGATTTGTGCTATGAAGCCAGTGTGGCCGGAGGAATTCCGGTTTTGCGCGGGCTGGTGCAGGGTTTGGCTTCGGATGAAATCTATAAGGTGATGGGTATTGTCAATGGCACGACCAATTATATCATGACCCAGATGGCGGAAAGCGGCCTGGATTATCAGGTGGCGCTGAAACAGGCGCAGGAGCTTGGCTTTGCCGAGCCGGATCCGACCAATGATGTTGAGGGCTTTGATGCTGCCCGGAAAATGACGATCTTGGCATCCTTGGCTTTTTCAATGGGATTAAAGTTGGAGGATGTGAAGGTCAAGGGCATTTCCGATGTGACCTTAGAGGACATTCGGGCGGTGAAAGAGTTTGGTTATGTCATTAAACTGATTGGTGTGGCCAAGCAGGATAACGGCAAAGCGGAAATATCAGTTGAGCCGACGCTGCTCAAAGAAACGCATCCGCTGGCTTCGGTCAAAAATGAGTTTAACGCCATTTACCTGTACGGCAGTGCTGTCGGCCAAACCATGTTTTACGGACCGGGCGCGGGCGAGATGCCGACGGCCATGGCGGTGGTGTCGGATATTATGGAAAGCGCCAGGAACCGGAAAATGGGCGTAGGCGGCAAGGGCTTATGGCGGCCGAATCGGCCGGCGGTGATGAAAAGCGCCGAGGAGATGGAAGCCAAGTATTTCCTGCGGCTGGTGGTTAAGGACGAAATTGGCGTGCTGCATAAAATTACCGAGGTCTTTGCCCGCTATCAAATCAGTATTGAAAATATTTTACAGGAGCTTCATGAGCAAACGGGACAGGCCGGCATTATCATCATTACGCATCAGTTGGTGCAGAGTAATTTTGAAAAAGCAATGGCGGATTTGCAGCGGATGAAGGAGTTAATTGACTTAAAAAGCTGCTACCGAGTGGAAGAGTAAGACGAGGCGTTAGTTGCTGAGGATTAAATTGGTGTACCGCTGAATTCCTACACGACAAACGAAGGATATAATATGCAAAAAATAAAGGATAGACATTTTAATGAAAACTTATATCA
>CAUVDV010000159.1:0-5172 GCA_963550755.1 uncultured Lachnospiraceae bacterium | reverse complement strand
ATGTCCGGCAGCTTTGAGGATTTGGATGTGCCGCCGACTTTGATTACCTTTGCCGTTTGTGCCGGTAAGTCCGGGGCAGTTATTTCTCCGGAATTAAAGGGCGGCGATACTTGCTTGCTGTATTATCCGCTTAAACTGACAGAGCAGAAAATACCGGATTTTAATTATTTAAAGGAAATGTTTGCCAATATTCAGAAATGGAATCGGCAAGGCATGATTTTAGCAGCGAAAATGGTCGAGAGTTCCTTGGCGGCGGCCATTGCCGGGATGGCCTTTGGCAATGAGCTGGGTGTTCAGCTAAAAGAGGCGATTCCGGAGTTATTTGCGCCGGATTACGGCAGTATTTTACTGGAAGTTCCGGCGGCTGAATGGCAAGCGCGGCAGGCAGAACTAGCGGCGGCCGGGGTTCGGCTTTTGGGGCAGATCCATCCGCAGCCGGAAATCAGCTGGCAGGGGCAAAAGGTAAGCATAGCCGAGTTAAAAGCAGCTTGGCAAAAGCCGCTGGCCGGTATTTTTAAAGACCATGTCTGCGGCGAGCCGCTGGCGGCAATAGCGCCGGAGCAGGCGGAAAAGCCGCTGAAATCCGGTCGGCAGACCGCACACAGCCGGAGCAAAACGATGAAACCGCTGGTTTGCATTCCGGTTTTTCCGGGGACAAACTGCGAATATGATATGACGAAAGCTTTTACCAAGGCCGGTGCCGAAGTGGAAACGGTGGTGCTGCGCAACCGCAGCCGGCAGGAATTGACCGATTCCATTGCCGCCCTGTGCCGGAAAATTGAGCAGGCGCAGATCTTGGCCTTGGCGGGCGGCTTCAGTGCCGGTGATGAACCGGACGGAGCGGGCAAGTTTATTGCTGCGATTTTGAGCCAGCCGGAGTTAAAAGAGGTAATTAACCAGCATGTCAAGCAAAAGAAAAACTTGATTTTAGGAATTTGCAACGGCTTTCAGGCGCTGATTAAGACCGGCCTTTTACCGTATGGGGAAATCAGGGAACTGGAGGCCGATTCGCCCACTTTGACTTATAACCGGATTGGCCGGCATATTTCTCGAATCGTAACCACCGAAATTTGCAGCATCAGCAGCCCGTGGGCGGATGGCCTGCGGCTGGGCGAGCGGCACGCAATTGCGGTGTCGCATGGGGAAGGCAGATTTTATGCAGATGCGGAATGGATTCGGCGCTTGTCAGCCGAGCACCAGATTTTCAGCCGGTACGTTGATGCCGGCGGAACTGCTTACAGCGAAGGGGAGTATAATCCCAATGGTTCAGCGTTTGCAGTGGAAGGGATTCTTAGCCGGGACGGCTTGATTTTAGGCAAAATGGGACATACCGAGCGCTATGAAGCGGGATTGTTTAAAAATATCGGGGGCGAAAAGAGACAGGATCTTTTTACCGCTGGCGTGGAGTATTTTAGATAGCGCTTAACTTTTGGGAGCAAGATAAACCGTCTTTTAGCGCAGCCGTGGCTGAAAATCAAATGTGGTTGGCAGGCAGGCTTTTGTTTGCAGGCTGCGAATTCGGATCAATACGATGTTTTCAGTGTCGGAAAAGGAGAGTGGCCAATAGACGGTGTAATAGTATGATATACGATAGGAGGAGCAATGAAAGCAGCGGTTATTATGGGCAGCCGGTCGGATTTGCCGGTGGTGGAAAAGGTTTGGCAAATGCTGGAACGGTTTGGAATTGAGTATGAAGTGAGGGTGTTGTCGGCGCATCGGACGCCGGATGAAGCCTTGGCTTATGCCCGGGCGGCGGAGGAAAACGGAATTGATGTGCTGATTGCCGCCGCCGGTAAAGCGGCGCATTTGCCGGGAGTGCTGGCGGCGGTTACGACTTTGCCGGTGATTGGGCTGCCGGTTAAATCTTCTACGATGGACGGCCTGGATTCCTTGCTTTCTATGGTGCAGATGCCGTCCGGCGTACCGGTAGCAACGGTGGCGATTAACGGTGCGGAAAACGCCGGGATTTTAGCGGCTCAGATTTTGAGCCTGAAATATCCTGAACTAAAACCGCGGCTGCGGGAGTTTAAAGCGGAAATGCGAGATCAAATTTTAAAGGATAGTTATATTTAACTCAACTTTCTCTTGCCGAGTCTGGCGGGAGCGCAGCCTGCCAAGCCAACAGAAAAAGTCCTTTGTTGAACCGGAAATGTTGAAAGTTTTGCGTTCTGCGAAGGCAGCAGCCAGCCGAAAAAGACTGCTCTGTTGAATATGGGAAAGTTGAGGGTTTAATTAATTTTGAGGCTAATATACAGGATTTTGCGGTTAGTATCGACGCAATTCATGTCAAAAGATGAAACCTTGACGGAGGGGCTCATCGGATTTTTATACTTTTGATGCTTGTATTATCAAATTAGAAAATTTTGGAGCGTTGTAGCCATGAAAAAAGAAGAACTTTTTAGTAAAAGGGAATATGAACAGGACAAGCTGAAAGAGGCCTGCGGCGTGGTCGGGATTCATGCCCATAAAAATGTGGCGGATATGATTGTTTTGGCGCTGCTGGCGCTGCAGCACCGGGGACAGGAAAGCGCCGGGATAGCATTGCTGCGGGACGGCCAAATGCAAAGCTATAAGGATATGGGGCTGGTTCGGGAGGTTTTTTCCCGGCAGATTTTACAGAGTTTAAGCGGGAATACCGGTATCGGTCATGTTCGCTATGCAGCCGGCGGTGACAGCCAGATTGTGAATGCCCAGCCGTTGGTGATCAATTACCGGGGCGGCAGTATTGCGCTGGCTCATAACGGCAATTTAGTCAATGCCTACCAGATCCGGCGTGAACTGGAAGAAGACGGGGCGATTTTTCAAACGACGATCGATTCGGAAGTGGTATTGAGCCTGATTGCCAAACACTATAAGGCCGGTTATAAAGAAGCGATTTTAAAAACCTTAGACCGAATTCAGGGAGCGTATGCTTTCACCATGCTGTGCGAGGGCAATCTCATCGGTATCCGCGATCCGCACGGGATTCGGCCGCTGGTTTTGGGCAGGCTCTGGGACGGTTATATGCTGGCCTCGGAAACGGTGGCTTTGGATATTGTCGGAGCGGAGTTTGTTCGGGACATTTTGCCCGGGGAAATGGTGATTATCAATGATCAGGGGATAGAGTCTGTTCGCTATGCCGAAAATCAAAGACTTGCGCATTGCAGCTTTGAATATGTTTATTTTGCCCGGCCGGACTCGGTGATTGACGGCAAGAGCGTTTATGAAACCCGAAAAAATGCCGGCCGGCTGCTGGCCAAATCCGATGACGTAAAAGCCGATATTGTCGTGGCTGTACCGGATTCAGGGATTGCGGCGGCGCTGGGCTACGCGGAGCAGTCCGGGATTCCTTATGATGCCGGTCTGATTAAAAATAAATATATGGGTCGGACTTTTATTGAGCCGACGCAGGAAATGCGGGAGCAAGCGGTCTTTTTAAAGCTGAGTGTTTTAAAAGAGGCGGTCAGGGATAAGAAAATCGTGCTGATTGATGACTCCATTGTCCGGGGCACGACCAGCCGGCGGATTATTAAGATTTTACGGGATGCCGGAGCCAGAGAGATTCATTTTCGGATCAGCTCTCCGCCGATTAAATATCCGACTTATTTCGGGATTGATACGCCGGTCATCAGTGAGCTATTGGGGGCGAATTACAGTACGGAAGAAATTTGTGAAATGATCGGTGCGGACAGCTTAAAGTATTTAAGTATTGACGGTTTGGTGGAAGCAATCGGGATTCCTAAAGAAAGCCTGAATCTGGATTGCTTTAACGGCGAATATCCCATAGAAATACCGGAAGAACTTAAAAATCAGACCAAGCGGTAGAAGGAGAAAAGATGGCAAAACTGGATTATAAAGAGGCCGGCGTCGACATTCACGCCGGTTATGAAGCGGTTAAACGGATGAAAAAACATGTCCGGTCAACCTTGACACCGGAAGTGATTGGAGATTTGGGCGGCTTTGGCGGGTTGTTTTCAATTGAAATGGCAAAAACGATGGAAAAACCGGTGCTGGTGGCCGGAACGGATGGAGTCGGCACTAAATTAAAGCTGGCAATTGATATGGATAAGCATGACAGCATTGGGATTGACTGTGTGGCAATGTGTGCGAATGATGTTTTGTGCCAAGGGGCGAAACCCTTGTTCTTTTTGGATTATATTGCCACCGGTAAACTCCGGCCGGAGCAGGTCGAAGCAATTGTGGCCGGGGTGGCTGGCGGCTGCCGGCAGGCTGAAATGGCGCTGATAGGCGGAGAAACGGCGGAGATGCCGGGCTTTTACGCGCCGGGCGATTATGATGTGGCCGGTTTTTGCGTGGGCATTGTCGACCGGGCCAGGGCCATTGACGGCAGCAGTATTCAGGCGGGCGATGTCCTGTTGGGGCTGGCTTCGTCGGGGCTGCACAGCAACGGTTTTTCGCTGGTGCGCAAAATATTGGAGCAAAAAGGGATTGCCCTTAGTCAAAAATTAAATGATAAGCAAACTGTGGGGGAAGCCTTGCTGGAGCCGACCAAAATTTATTATCAGGCGGTAGAGCCGTTTTTCGGCAAAATAAAAGGGCTGGCTCATATCACCGGCGGCGGATTTTATGAAAACATTCCCCGGATGCTGCCGACCGGTTTCATGGCGGAAATTCAAAAGGCCTCTTATCCTTTGCCGGAAGTTTTTAATCGCTTGCAGGAATGGGGCGATTTGGACTGGGATGCGATGTATCATACTTTTAACATGGGAATTGGTTTGGTTGCGGCGGTGGCAGAGGCGGATGCAGAAGCGATTAAAAATGACTTGAATCAAAGAGGCTGGGCGACTTATGCTATTGGCCGGGTCATTGCCGGAGAGGATGGGGTAAGATTATGCTGACCAGATTTGCTGTGTTAATTTCAGGGAATGGTTCTAATTTACAGGCTTTAATTGATGAAGTCCATGCCAAAGAGATTGCCGAAATCGTGCTGGTGCTGTCGGACAGAGCCGATGCATATGGGCTGATCAGAGCGGAAAAGGCAGGCATACCGGCGTTTTTTGTCGATCCCAAGGAATATCCGGACCGGCAGGAGTACCATTTGGCGCTGCTGCGCATGGTGCTGGAGGCGAAGGCTGATTTTGTGGTGCTGGCCGGCTATTTGCGGATATTGACCAAGCCTTGGATTGACATTTTCCCCAACCGGATTTTAAACATTCATCCCTCGCTCCTGCC
>CAUVDV010000158.1:0-5234 GCA_963550755.1 uncultured Lachnospiraceae bacterium | reverse complement strand
TTTCTTAAAATCCCGAATAATATCCGGCGGCGTAATATGAATATGACTGTCTATTTTCATGATTTTCGCGCTCCCTCATCAGCCGCTCGGCTTAAACATTAAATCGGAAAAGGATCACGTCGCCGTCCTTAACCACGTATTCCTTGCCCTCCTGACGTACCAGCCCCTTTTCTTTGGCAGCCTGATAACTGCCGCAGGCAATCAGGTCATCATAGGAAACGATCTCAGCCTTAATAAATCCCCGTTCAAAATCGCTGTGAATCTTGCCGGCCGCTCCGGGCGCCTTGGTGCCCTTAGTAATCGTCCACGCCCGAACTTCTTTTTCGCCGGCCGTCAGGTAACTGATTAAACCAAGGAGCGAGTAGGAAGCATGGATCAGCTTATCCAAACCGGAATCCTTTAAGCCCAGTTCTTCCAAAAACTCTTTCTTTTCCGCTTCGTCCAAATCGGCGATTTCCGACTCTAACTTAGCGCTGACCACAAAAGCCTCCGAGCCCTCGGCCGCCGCCAGTTCCTTTACTGCCTGAACAAAGGGATTGGCCGCGCCGTCATCGGCTAAATCTTCTTCCGCCACATTGGCCGCGTAGATCGTCGGCTTGGCGCTGAGCAGATTAAAGCCTTTCAGCATTTCCGCTTCTTCTTCCGTCATCGTCATGCGCCGAACCGATTGGCCGCTTTCCAGCGTTTCTTTAATCCGCAGCAAAAAGTCCATTTCGCCTTGCAGCGACTTATCCGCTTTCGCTGCTTTGGCCGTTTTAGCAATCCGGCGCTCCAATATTTCCAAATCGGAAAAAATGAGCTCCAGCTGAATGGTTTCAATGTCGCGCAAAGGCTGAATCGAGCCGTCAACATGCACAATATTGCTGTCCTCAAAGCAGCGCACCACATGCACCACCGCATCGACCTCGCGAATATGGCTTAAAAACTTATTGCCCAACCCCTCGCCCTGACTGGCGCCCTTGACCAATCCGGCAATATCAACAAACTCAATCACCGCCGGCGTGGTTTTCTGCGATTGATAAAGTTCAGTCAAAACCTGCAAACGCTTATCCGGCACGGTGACAATTCCGACATTGGGGTCAATCGTGCAAAACGGATAATTGGCCGCTTCGGCCTTATCCCTGGTCAAAGAATTAAATAAGGTACTCTTGCCCACATTGGGGAGCCCGACGATTCCTAATTTCATTTATTTTAATCTCCTTCATCTGCAAACGTCGCGCCTCATTTCCTCTGTCAAAAGGCCCTGCCTTTTTAGCCGCACGGACAGGCGCCCGTTCAAAAGTGACGCTTCTGTCCAACATGGGAAAATTGAGATCGTAAAATGACCCTATTATCTTACCATACCTTGCTTATTTTTTCAATCCGTACAATCTTCTTGAGTTTCCGCAGATTTATCCCCACCCACAGCCGCTAAAAGCTGTAGATTCTCTGATAGATTTAAAGCCTAATATTGTGTTTTTTAACTCGTATCCTTAGCATACAAATTTTTTCTTGAATAGGACTGCCATCTTTTCAAAAAAGCGTCATTTGTTTTCAAACTTTCAAGCAAGTCTGTGATTTTACCTATGTCAAATTCTGTTTTTCTATACCTAAAAGTTTTTCTGCAAGCTTCTGTTAATACCTCTGCATTTACATCTTTTTCCTTTAATTTATAAATAATATAAAGATCATAATAATCCTTGCTTCTGCTATTTAAAAATCCTCTTGCATAAATAGTCTGTATTTTTTCAGCGAGCATTGTTTCTATCGGATAAGCCTTAATTATTATTTCTTCTTCTCCAAAAGAGCTTACGTATCTGTAATCTATCGGATGCGGTGTAATAATATCTCCTGTTGCAATGTCAAGTGGTACAGTTTGTCTTATATTTTCCATTTTACATAAGATATTCGCACGAAATCCTCCATATTGATCTTCTTCCTTAATGGGTATAATGCTTTGCACTTCATACAATATATCATCAGATTCTTCCGGTTTTAAAGTTTCACTCAGCATTTGAGTAACATTTTCTTCCGATAACTGCATATTTTTCAAAAGAAAGTCTATATCTACAGTACTTCTTGAGTCAATTCCCACTACATTTGATAACAAAAAGCCTCCCTTAAAAATAAATCGTTCACTGTATTGGCTTTTTGCTAATTTTTTTCAATATACTCTCCAAGAAGTAGTACAACATGACAGCATTAAACGAAAGACCTACTTCTTTGCTGACTTTATGGCAAAGAGCCGTTAATTTGGCTTTATTCATAAACTACCTCCATAACTTCTCTCACTTTATTTTCAATTCCCATTTTTGTTGCAATATCATAAAGGGAATGCACATCTCTTTCTTTATAAGAGGAATAGGAACGAATAAGTTTTACATAAACCTCTATATCCATTTCTTCTTTATGGGCAATAAAATCACAAAGTATCCTCTCATATGAATAAATCTTGACTTTATTTCCAAACATCGTTGATTTTTGGATTACGCCTAAATCATAAATTGATTTTTTCACAAAATGAACATTGAATCCATTCGGCTTTTCATTGAATTTATATCCGTTATAAACTGTTATATCAATATTCCAAGGGATTTTATCTGTCTGTCCGAGCAGGTAAAGTGCTGTTTCATAAGAAAATATCGCCTTTTTATATTGATATTAAAAAAAATAATACTCGTCGTAGATTCCATCTTTTGTAATATAAATTCCTTTTTTAACCCTTGACAATCTCCCATTTTTCAACAGTCGGCTGAGATACATAGTAGGTATATTATTTTTCTTACAGTAAGCTGCTGTAATAATTCCACCTGATTGTTCAAGATATTTTTCAATTTCATTTTCATAATTCATACCATCCACCTCTTTGTTGCGTTTGCACTTGTATTATATCATTTTTTAAGTGTAAATGCAACAAGACAGATGGTTTAAGTTCCCTCGTTTTTTTTAACCCGAGCAAACAAAATCCCAAAAATGCACGATGTTTATCCACAAAATGCAAAGGAGCAAACTTCGCAATCTTTTGGTATAATTAATTCACCACTAAAAATCAACACAAAAGAAAGGCGCTTGCTCATGAATGATTATACCAGAGTTTCCGGAAACAAGAAAGACCAAAAGCAATCGCAATATCCTCTACAAAGGAAAATCCATCCCTATTCTTTCTCTGGCTCGCAAGTATAAGGGACGATATGTTATATCTTTTCAAAGCAAAGTCAAAAAGAAGTTTACGGTAAAAGTAAGCTGTGTCCCCGTTGCACTTCCCTCTCTACCGGATGTTCCCTTATACCTTATTCTTTGCTTTGTTTAGTCTTTCATTTTCTTCGTCAACGAAACTGTCGGCAAGCTGCTTCTCCTATTTCTCATTTGATCACCGGCAGCCGCAGCGAACACAGGTATCGCGGGAAAGATCGTTTTTACTGGCGCAGACAGGGCAGATCGCGTAGCTGTTCCACTGCTTTTCACCCTTCTTTTTGACGCCGGAAATGAGAATGGAAATCAGAAAAACCACCGAGACGGCCATATCGTTAATTCTTTCTGACCTCGATATGGATGACCCCGCCCAGCTTCGTTTTCAGCGCCTCCATGAAGGACTCCGCCTCCCTCACATCCAAGATTTGTCCCTCATGCATTGTTCGTCCGCAGAGCATAGTGAAGTACGTCTTCCCGCGCTCGTCCCGGGTGATGTAAAAATCCCTGACCTCCAAATAAGGCAGGGAGAAATTTCCGTCCTTCCCGATAAGTTCCAGTGCATCGCTCCCGGCATGAAGCTCATAACGGCTCGCGGAAAAATCCTCCCGTTTGATGAGAATCCGCATATTTGCCACCTCCTTTGCGCCCGTATATTATTATTTTATCTTGAGATTGAGGCCGATGCAACAGACTATGCCAAAATAGTCGTGCCAAAATTCCGGCACATTTTATGCCAGAAAGACTGAACTGTTTGGAGATATGTTCCACAATAGCGGCAAATTCATGGAGAGGGAGATTCCCTTAATGCAGCGGCTGATCTGTCCGGCCTGATAAAAGAACCCATTGACAGCCCGCCCGTCTTTGCAAAGATAAAGACGGTACGCTGCCCCTCTATGGGCGCATACCGCCTTTTTTGTTATCCATATCCGTTGAGCAAAAGTCAGCATGGAATTGGTGTGTAAAGGATTGATGGGCAAGCAAGCCGCGCTTAACCGCCTAATTCTCATTCCCCTCTTTTAAATGTTTTTTCAATATGACATAGCCCAGATAAACGCCGGCCACAGCCAGTGCGAAGGTGGTAAAAGTAGCCAGAACGCCCATTATCCCCTGCGTAGCCTTAATCATGGCCTCCATCGCTTCGGCTGTCATCCCGGCTCGACCTACCCAATGCGCCTTGTACTGTTCCAGGAAAAACCATGACGGAATGATCGCGCCCCACGCCTGTCCTACGTGGATAAGGCCGGAGGCGATCGCCAGTTTCCATATCTTTACACTTTTCCCATCCCTTGACGCGATAAAATCAGCGGCCGCCGCCATGACCAGCGAACTAATGACCCACGGCAAATAGCCGACGCCCATCAGCCAAAATACGACCATCAAGATCCCGGTCATAAGCGTAAACTGCCACATTTTTCCTACTTTTCTGGATAAAAAAACAAGAATTGCGCCAGTCAGCAGCGCGCAGACTCCCGGACTAATCGCGTGGCCAAACGGGCCAAGCGGTGTAATCAGCACCATTGCTATCATGTAAAACACGATATACAAAGCAGTCAGCAAAGCAATCGTGACCACATCTTTCATTTTAAAACCGCTATTCATTTTTTCTTCCTCCTCAACTAGTTTTTAAATCAGGTTTAATTATTCCGGCAAAGCTTTTGGCCGAACCTATCTATCGTTCCCGCTTTAAGAAACTGCCGCCATATCTTCAAATACAGCGTTTAGCTCCCGCACGGTATCCTCTCTAAATTCAAAGTCCCGCTCAACTTTTCCGGCTTTTAGATATATAATCCGATTCGCCACATTTCTGATAAACTCATAATCATGGGAAATCACCAAAATCGCGGCATTTTCTTTTAAGCGTGTAATTTCAGCCGCTACCTTTTTCATAGACGCAATATCCAGCCCGCTGGTAGGCTCGTCAAATAGGATCATCTGCTTTTGGCAAAGCGCCGCCATTCCGATTTGCAACCGCTGCTTTTGTCCGCCGCTTAAATCAAAGGGATGTTTCTGCCGGTAATCATACAGCCCCAAGTATTTAAGAGTATCTTCAATCGCGGTTTTAT
>CAUVDV010000157.1:0-5245 GCA_963550755.1 uncultured Lachnospiraceae bacterium | reverse complement strand
TTTTTGGAGCAGCTTTCTGCTGAAATTGCAGCCGGTAAGCCCAAAAAACTACAGGCCTATTCCGGGCGGACGGACTGCCTTTTTTGTGACAATGCCCGAACCGGTGAAACAAGCTATGTTGCGGTCATGGCTGAGGGTCTGGCAGATGAAACTTTTACCGCCAAATATGAGCAGGGCGGGCTGCTGTGTGCCGCTCATACGGCGCTATTGCTGGCCAAGTACCGATGGAAACCGGCGCTGGCGGAGAAGCTGATTCGAATTAACCAAAAGAAATACCGATACATGGTAGAGGTGTTAGCGGAAATCAAGCGGAAAAACGACTATCAAAATCAGCATGAGTCGTGGACGGAAGAAGAAAAGCAGATGTGGAAAAAAGTTGTTTCGGTCATGAATGACGAAGCGGGAATCCGCAAATAGATTCCCGCCGTTGAGTTATTTATTAAACAAGATAAAAAGAATTGCGCAGAAAATGCCGCCGACCGGAAAGACGAGCCAGCCCGGATGCCAGAGATTAAATAGAAAGCCTAAAATCAGAAAAGCGATTAAGGCCAGCAGCATAATGGAGATGGCAATCCGTCCAATCATGTCATCGCCGGAAGAACGCTCCGAGTGCATGGCTGAAAAATTACCGACTTCGGTGTAAGATTGGCGTTTTTCGTGTAACAGGCGAGTGGAATCTTTAAAGTAGTCAAAGTAGGCCTGATAATTTTCCTGCCGACTGAGAGACAAAATCATTTGTTTTAAATTACTGTATTTCACGCCGCTGACAATAAACAGGGCGACGCCGATACAAACCGGTATAAAGAAGAAGAAAGAGGCGAGCTCCGGATTACGGGCGGCATCCGCAAAAAAACTGGCACCAAACACCCCCAAGGAACAAAAGAAAATACCGAGGCCAATCATTAGGCTGAACTTTTTCTGATAAGCCTGAAATTCATTCATATAAGCCTGTAAGCGCGGTGAGGGTTCTTTGGCAGGATGCTCGGCGGCAGTCTCAGCCGGTACATAATCCGGCATCAGTTCTTCCATTTGGCCGAACTCGGCGGCTACCTTGCCAAAGGCCACATCTTCGGCCAGTCCCTGATTGAGATATTCCTGATATTTACTTTGCATGCTGTCCAGCAGCTGATCCTTTAACCGGGCGTTCTCTTCGGTTTTCGGCAGTCCGAAAAATAAGTTATTGACGTAATTTACAATCTTATTCATAGTCTGTCTCCTTAAAAAACTCATTGATAATATCCTTCGTGTCTTTCCATTCGGATGATTTTTCTGTTAAAAACTGTTTGCCAAGAGTCGATAAACGGTAATACGTCCGCGGCCGGCCAAAGGTTTCCGTTCCCTCGTAAGAGAGGATATAGCCGTTTTTTTCCAGCCGGTTTAAAGCGGCGTATAAAGTGGCTTCTTTGATTTGGTATTTCTCTTTTGATTTTTTTTTGATCAGGTCGGAAATCATATAACCGTAATTATCGCTGGCTGAAAGCAATAAGCAAATAATAATATCATGGTACCCGCGCATGATATCGCTGGAAATCATCGCCCACCTCCTTAACTACTCTATCTGTTAGAGTAAATAAAGTATAGCATAATTACTCTAACAGGTCAAGTAATTTTGACAAAAAAATTCTCTCTTTCTATCAACTTTTTCATACCCTTTTTGGGTTCTATTCCGCGCAAAGAGCGGTGGGCCCCATCGAAAGTTTTGCTGTTTGCCCGGCCTAAATGGGGGTGCTCCACCAGCGGCATTGCAAGCTGCATTTCGCTCCGTCCGCCGCCGAAAGGCGCAGCCTTTCTGGAATGAGCGGGTCTAAAAAAGATGGTTTCGCCGAACAAGGGAAAAGTTAAGTTTGTTATTTGAGGCAAGCAAATCCCATTTCGTGATTGGTTTTAGCCTGTATTTATTTCGAGGAATTA
This sequence comes from uncultured Lachnospiraceae bacterium, assembly GCA_963550755.1. Classification (GTDB taxonomy): domain Bacteria; phylum Bacillota; class Clostridia; order Lachnospirales; family Vallitaleaceae; genus W11650. The sequence continues at coordinate 3,334 of CAUVDV010000157.1, read as the reverse complement.
TTTGCCGGAATTATAACATTATATTTAAGAAAGAGAGATATTGTTTTGTTTTTACTCAAACACCCGTTTGCCTTCCAGCCGCATCAGCTTTTCATTGACAATCCGCTTGGCATTAGCCAGCACCTTTTCAATATCAATCGTCAGATAAGCGCCGTCCCGGTACAGTACCTTGCCATCCACCATATTCAGAACGATATCATCGCTTTGGGCGGAGTAGAGAAGGTTGGAAAGCGGTTCGATCACCGGCTGCATATGGGCCCGGTTGGTGTCAAAGATGAGAATATCCGCCCGATTGCCCGGCTTCAGGGCGCCGCAATCTTCCCGACCCTGGGCCAGAGCGCCGTTGCGGCAGGCCATAGTCAGAATATCAGCCGTACTTAAAAACAAAGGATCTTGCTGTGCGCCTTTTTGCACCATTGCCCCCAAATGAATTTCTTCCAGCATATTCAGATTATTATTGCTGGCAGCGCCGTCAGTGCCAAATACCGTCTGAATACCGGCCTGACGCAGTGCCCGCAGCGGGGCGATGCCGCTGCCCAGTTTTAAATTGCTGGAGGGATTGTACGATACGGTGACATTATGCTTGGCCAAAAGCGCAATATCATTATCCTCTACCCAGACGCAGTGAGCGGCGACGGCTGGCACGTCAAAAACGCCAAGGCTGGAAAACCATGCGGTCGGTGTCATACCGCGGTTACGTTTACAATCCTCATGTTCTTTTTTTGTTTCGGAAACATGCACCTGCATGCGCAAATGGTGTTCTTTGGCAAAAGCAGCAACTTCCCGGCAAAGCACCGGCCCGGAGGTATATTCCGCGTGAATAGAAGCGTCGACAATGATCCGGTCATGACTCAGCGGTTTTACATAATCCAGCAATTTTAACGTGCCGGCGTAACCGGCCGCTTCTTTAAAAGGACAGTCGGCTTTGCCGCCGCTGGCGCTGCCATGCGCTAAATTAGCCTTGATGCCGCTTTCATCAACGGCTTGCGCAACCGCCGGCATATGAAAATACATATCGCTGAACGAGCAGACGCCGCTGCGCAGCATTTCGGCAATGCCCAGGAGCGAGCCCCAATAAATATCTTCTTCCGATAAAAGTGCCTCAAAGGGGAACATTTTGTCAAACAGCCAGTTTTGCAGAGGCAGACCTTCGCCATAACCGCGCAGCAGAGTCATCGGCACATGGCAGTGCAGATTAAATAGACTGGGAGCGGCAATTTTGCCGGTGCCATCGTAAACCTCACCGACCTCACCCTGCGGCATTTCGCTGCCGATCGAAACAATTTTATTGCCTTCAACTAAAATATTTTGATGCGCCACCGCCTGATAATTTTCGTCAATGACGGTAATATTTTTAAATAGCATATTTATTATCCTTTCTGGAAAACTTTAAAATAAATTTGGTTTTCTTGTGTTTTCTTGTTTTTGGGTAATACGATTACTTTTCTTTCCCGGCCGGAGCCGGCAGAAAGCTGAGCTTTTCAGTTAGGCTAAAACCAAAGCCGGTCTATTTGTTTTTTGGAGACAGCTTGTTAGCCGGCTGACGCGCGCATCGTTTAGGCAATATTACAGCGGCGGTAAGCTTGTTTTTTGAGGATAGCTTGTTAGCCGGCCGACCGCTTAGAGCGCAATTTTAATGATGGCATCCAGTGCGATTTCAATTTGCTTGGCCTGGGCTTGTTTTAAAGCTTCTTCATCCGGCTGATAGCCCTCTACGCCAACCAGCTCGAACGCCGGGGCATCGACCGTCAAAATCGCGCCGGCCTTAACTCCGTGCAGAGAGGCTACGACCAGCAAACCGGCAACTTCGTTTTCAAAGGCCACTACGCCGGCCTTGGCGTAAAGCTTAACCATAGATTCCAGCAGCCCCGGATAAAAGAGCGCGCCGGTTAAGACGATCCCTTTGTGGACAGGGGTATCATGCTCGGCGGCAGCGGACAGCAAAGCGGCGACGGTTTCTCCGTCGGCCACAGCCGGGTAAGAGGGCGGGATCATTTTATCCGTTACGCCGTCTTCCCGGCAGGCGGCAGTGGCAACCACCAAACTGGCTGTTCCGATGTTTGGCTGCATGCCGCCGCAGGTTCCGACCCGGATGATGGCTTTGGCGCCGGCCCGCCATAGGCTTTCAAAGGCAATGACGGCGCCGCCTTCGCCCACGCCGTGCGAGGTGACAGTTACCGGAACGCCCTTGTGCGTTCCCGAAAATGTCCAATATTCGCGGTTTTTCGCCAGACATCGGCTGTTTTCCAGCAAAGAGCCGATCCATTCGGCGCGGGCCGGATCGCCGCAGACCAGGACACGCGGGGCAATTTCGCCGTCGCCGACATGGATGCAGGGATATAACATTTTTTCTTCAGGCATAAATGATGTCCTCCTTATAGAGTTGATGAGCGGGCAAAGTTAAGTAAGTAAGTAAGAAATATAAATTTTAAAAATGATTTTAGAATAATCAGGCTGAACACTTTTGCCGAAACAGAAAAAGCATTCAACACCAAATTGAACCTATTTACAGTATAGTATCGGCTTCTGCTTTTGTCAACATTTCTTGTGGGAAAGCCCACAATTGTTTGGAATAAAAATACGAATTTTGGATGGTTTTACAAAAATGCTAAAAATGAAAGGAGAAACTTGTCATTTCTGTCAATTGAAATCAATAAAAAATTAAGATATATTGAATATAATGGTTTGCAATCAACATAACTCAACATTCGCATGGGGGACTTTATGGCGCCGGTCAATCGTTTGGATTATATTACGCATCAGCTGACACTGAAAAAATTTGTATCGGTTGATGAGCTAAGTCAAAAGCTGAAAGTGAGCGGTGAAACGATTCGGCGTGATCTGAAAGTTTTGGAGGAAAACGGTATTTTAAAACGAACTTATGGTGGGGCTTATTTGGAAGGATCAACCGAAAGCGATGTCAGTGTGCAGGTGCGCAAAGCGATCTTATTGCCAAATAAAGAGCAGATTGCAATTTTGAGCGCCGGCTTTATTCAACCCGACGACACCATCTTTTTAGATGGTTCAACCACCTCGCTTGAAATTGCCAAGCGAATCATCCGGCTGCCGGTTACGGTCATTACACCGTCGCTTCTGATCATCAGCTTTCTTTCTAATTACCGGAACATCCGCATTATTTCGCTGGGCGGAACTTTAGACACTGTGAATATGTGTTTTAGTGGAAAAACGGCAATTGAAAATATGAGCGGCTTTTATGCCCGTAAGGGTTTTATTTCCTGCCGCAGCATTTCGACCCGATACGGGATTATGGATTCCAACGAGCAGATTGCTGAGGTGCGGGCGGCGGCGGTGCAAAATTGTTACAAACGTTATT
>CAUVDV010000156.1:0-5260 GCA_963550755.1 uncultured Lachnospiraceae bacterium | reverse complement strand
TTTTTACAGCAGGGCGGATATGAATATCAAGACGTGGGGATTTATCAGGAAGCGGCGGCGGATTATCCGGATATCGCCAAAAAAGCAGCGGAAATGATTTTGCGCGGCGAGGCCGATAAGGGGATTTTAATTTGCGGAACGGGCATTGGGATTTCCATTACCGCCAATCGCTATGCCGGGATTCGGGCGGCGCTGTGCCATGACTGTTTTTCGGCGGAAGCCACCCGGCTTCATAATGACGCCAATGTATTGGCGATGGGCGGTCGGGTCATCGGCCCGGAGCTGGCGAAAAAGATTACGCACACCTTTTTGACCACGCCTTTTTCCGGGGAGGACAGGCATAAGCGGCGGATTGAAAAAACCTGTTTTGGTCAAACCTTGACGGAGAAATAAAAAGCCGGTGCGGTCAGGGCGAGCCAAGACCCGTGCCAAGCAGCCGGAGAACAAACAGGAAACTCGCGCGGAAACGCGCGGTAACTAAGCGGCCGGCTATTATCGGCCGGCGCTTGATATAAAAAGACAGAAGATTTAACTTTTGAATGCTGGCCGACGGAAAGCAAAGCTTTTCAGGCTTTGCGGAAAACTGCAAGGTTATTGCGTAAAAGGCTGTCCGAGTTATTTGCCAACGCGCGCAAATGCCAAACTTTTGACCGGGCAAGCTGCGTCGATACGGGAAGTGGGCTTTAAGCATTTTTAACAGACAAAAGTTAAGCCAACAGCATGCGAAGGGAGCAGAAAATGTCGAATGTATTTGTTATGGATCACCCGTTAATTCAGCACAAGATCGGGATATTAAGAAGAAAAGAAACCGGTCCGAAGGAGTTTAGGGAGTTAGTCAGTGAGATTGCCATGCTGATGTCTTATGAGGCGACCCGAAACTTACCTTTGGAAGAAATAGAAATTGAAACCCCGATCGCTCGGACGACGGTCAAGCAAATTGAGGGCCGGCATTTGGGGATCGTGCCGATTTTACGGGCGGGACTTGGCATGGCGGATGCTTTGCTGACGCTGGTGCCGACGGCCAAGGTTGGCCATATCGGCCTTTACCGTGATCCGCAGTCATTAAAGCCGGTGGAATATTACTGCAAGCTGCCGAGCGACGTCAGCGAAAGAGATATGTTTGTGCTTGATCCAATGCTGGCGACCGGTGGTTCGGCGATTGCGGCGATTGACTTTTTAAAGCAAAAAGGCGTGACTAAGCTCCACTTCTTGTGTATTATTGCCGCGCCTGAGGGCGTCAAGGCGCTGCGCGAGGCGCATCCGGATGTTGCGGTTTATATTGGCGCTTTGGATGAAAAATTAAATGATCATGCATATATTGTCCCGGGCCTGGGCGACGCCGGCGACCGTTTGTTCGGGACTAAATAAACGGAGGAAACCGTGGCTTTTTTTCAAATATTAACCGAGTACTATAGTTATATGATTGCTTTTTTGCTGGCCTTTGTTTTGTCCTTAGCGACAACGCCGATCAGTATGAAAATTGCCTACAAGGTGGGGGCGCTGGATAAGCCGAAAAAAAGAGGAATGCATACCAAGGTGATGCCCCGGGCCGGGGGACTGGCGATTTTCACCGGTTTTTTTGTAACCGTTCTTTTTCTGATGCATCAGGTTCCGGACAGCCAGCAGTCCACGGTTTGGGGGCTGCTGGGCGGGGCGGCGCTGATCACCCTGTTAGGTTTTTTTGATGATATGTACAGTTTAAGCCCCCGCACTAGAATCGTTGTCCAGCTTTTGGCGGCGCTGATCGCAGTTTCAACCGGAACGCGGATCAGTGATATTACGGTGCCGTTTTTGGGCAAGATTAACTTTGGGATTTTCAGCAATGTAATTACAATTTTTTGGATTATTGGCGTGACCAATGCCGTTAATCTCTTGGACGGCTTGGATGGTCTGGCGACCGGCGTGGCTTCGATTGCTTCGGTAACGCTGATGATTATTGCCGTTATCTTTGGTGATCCGCTGCTGGCGGGGCTGCCGATTCTTTTAACGGCGGCGCTGGCCGGAAGCTGTTTGGGCTTTTTGCCGTATAATTTTAATCCGGCTAAGATTTTTATGGGCGATACCGGTTCCACTTTTTTGGGCTATTCTCTGGCGGTGATTTCGGTGCAGACAATGCTCAAGACCTATACGGCGCTGACTCTGGTGGTGGCGGTCATTGTCTTAGCGCTGCCGATTGCCGACACCATGTTTGCCATTATCCGCCGAGTGGCCAATCACCGGCCGATCAGCGAGGGCGACCGGGGCCATCTTCATCATCGTCTGATTGACAAGGGCTTAAGCCAGAAAAAAGCAGTGCTGACGCTTTACTTTGTCAGCGCGCTGTTTGGCCTGGCGGCGATTTTGATCGTGTTAAAAGACGTCTGGGCGGCGGTAATTCTGCTGGCGGTGGTTTTTGCGGTCTGGATCGGCGACGGCGTGCTGCGGATTCGGCAGGAAAAAACCGATTCCAAGTAATTTGCGTGGTTGGCCGGCAAAAGGTATATTAACTTACAGGAACCGCTAAATACCAAAACTTTCGGTGATTTTTTGGCATGTTTCCGTAAAGAGCCGGCGGCGATTTGTTTTTTTGGCTTGCCTGTGTTCCCGCTGGCAGCGAGCCGCAAAAAGACGGTTTTGACGAATAAATAAGTTAAGCGGATGATTAAAAAAATAGTTGAGCGGAGGAAAACGAAAATATGAAAATTGCAATTGCGGGCGCGGGCGCGATGGGCGGCCGGTTTGGCTATATGCTGCAAAAGTCAGGTCAAGAGGTATTTTATATTGACGGTTGGCTGGAAAATGTCGATCAGATAAATAGGGCAGGGCTGACGATTGAGGAAAACGGCGAGGAGCGAAAAATCCCGGCCAAAGCCTATCACACCAAAAGCATTGGAGCGGAAAAAGCCGATCTTATTATTTTATTTGTCAAGTCTATGCAATTGACAGAAATGCTGGAGGATTTAAAAAGCATTATAAAAGAAGATACCAAGGTGCTCTGTTTGCTGAACGGCTTGGGTCATGTCCGAACGCTGGAGCGCTTTGTCCCGCGCAAAAATATTTATTTGGGGGTAACGCTGTGGACAGCTAAATTATTGGGGCCGGGCCGGATCCATTTATCCGGTGACGGCAATATTGAGCTGCAAAACATTGCTCCGGAAATGGAAGAAGGGGCGAAGGAAATCGTGGCGGCGCTGGATCAGGCTGGTTTAAAGGCTAAATATAGTCAGGATGTACTGTACTCGGTGTGGAAAAAAGCCTGCGTTAACGGGGCGATGAATGCGGTTTGTGCGATTTTAGACTGCAAGCTGATGGATTTCCGGCAGGTACCGGACGGCGAACTGTTTATCCGGAACGTTATTCAGGAGTTTGCCTGGGCGGCAAAGACTGAGGATCAGGTTTTCCTGGATCAGGAGGCCATACTGGAATTGATTCAGCTTTCCCTGGATCCGGCGCGGCAGGGGCAGCATTATCCGTCGATGCATCAGGATTTGGTGCAGAATCACCGGCGAACGGAAATTGATTATTTAAACGGCTATGTCTGGCGTTTGGGCAAGGAAAAAGGCGTAGCGACACCTTATTGCGAAATCATCACTATTTTAACGCATGGCAAAGAAGCAATTTTAGGGGTAAAATAGCAGGCGGACGGGATAACCGCGCCCCATGTATTGACAGCAAGCGCTGTGAAAAACAGCCGTGTTATTGGCAAGGAGAAGCTAAAAATCAATTTTAAGGAGAAGATATGAACAGAAAAATAAGGGTAATGTCGGTTTTTGGGACGCGGCCGGAAGCGGTTAAGATGGCGCCGGTGGTGCAGGCCGTGCAAAAACATCCGGCGCTGGAGTCGGTGGTAGCGGTGACTGCTCAGCACCGGGAAATGCTCGATCAGGTGCTGGCGGTGTTTGCCGTTCGGCCGGATTATGATTTAAATATTATGCAGCCTGGTCAGACGCTGACGCAGATTACCACCCGGGCCATGAATGGCCTGGAGGAAGTTTTTGTGACGGCCAAACCGGATATTGTTTTAGTTCACGGCGATACCACGACCAGCTTCGCCGGGGCCTTAGCGGCCTTTTATCAGCAAATTCCGGTCGGCCATGTTGAGGCCGGTCTGCGCACTTTTAATAAATATGAGCCTTTCCCGGAGGAAATGAATCGCTGCTTAACCGGCCGGTTGGCCGATCTTCATTTTGCCCCGACCGAAAATTCCAAAAAGAATTTGTTGGCGGAAAACATTGCTCCGGCAGCGATTTATGTAACGGGCAATACCGTGATTGATGCTTTGCAGACGACGATTCAGGAAAATTACCGCTTTAGCTATGATTTGCTTAATCATTTAGATTACAGTCATAAGATTATCACCATGACTGCGCATCGGCGGGAGAACTTAGGCGAGCCGCTGACGGAGATTTGCCGGGCGATCCGCTATTTGGCAGAAAATCATCCGGAGGTAGAAGTGGTGTATGCGGTGCATTTAAATCCCAAGGTGCAGGAAACGGCTCGGCGGATTTTGGAGAGAGTCAGCCGCGTGCATTTGATTCCGCCGCTGGCGCTTCAGGATATGCATAATCTGATGAATCAGTCGTATCTGGTTTTAACCGATTCGGGCGGCTTACAGGAGGAGGTGCCCAGTATGGGAAAACCTGTGCTGGTGCTGCGCAATGTAACCGAGCGGCCGGAAGGCGTTGCGGCCGGAACCTTGAAGCTGGTCGGTACCGATTATAACACGATTGTGACGGAAACGGAAAAACTCTTAACTGACCGGACGGCCTATGAAAAAATGGCGGCGGCGGTCAATCCTTACGGCGACGGTCACGCTTCCGAGCGCATTGCCGACTGTATCGCGCAGTATTTTGCTGACCGCAAGATTAGCTGCTAAGCGGGAAAAGGAGGCGTATTATTGTGCGGAAGAATATTGATATAATGAAATCCCCAACGCCGGAACAGGTTGCGATGCTCCATCAAGCGATGGATATTCCTGTTTTGGCGGACGATGAATATCCGGAATTCTCGGAAACAGAACTGCGGCAATTTAAGAGAGCTTCCGGTGAGCAAAAAATTGGCAGGCAAAAACAAACAGTTACGCTTCAGTTATAAAAAAGGCTGCTGCTTAAATGAAAATCTTCATTTAGCGGCGGCTGTTTTTTTGAGAAATTTTACGAAATTCAATAAAGAAAAGACTTTGCGTTCAGGACATAGAATCGCTTTATATAAAATGATTATTTTTAAGTTTATTTTTGTAAACAAAAACAAACGAAATGCATAAAAAAATAAAGAAACAATT
>CAUVDV010000155.1:0-5267 GCA_963550755.1 uncultured Lachnospiraceae bacterium | reverse complement strand
ACCAGGCGATTGTGGTTGCGCCCAAAGCTGTAAAGGAATATTCTTTGACGGATGACGAACTGATTTGTCCGGGATTGCCGCTGAAAAAGCTGTATAATAATAATTTGGCAGCACCGTACAGCCGAAAACGAGAGGAGTATATCCGCCGTTTTAAGCCGGATGTGATCCATATTCATAATGAGTTCGGCATGGGCTTTTCAGCGCTGAAAATGGCTAAAAAATTAAATGTTCCGCTGATTTATACCCTGCATTCCGAATACAATAAGTATTTATTTTACATTGCGTTTCCGGGGGCGCAGCATTTGGCGGAAAAGCTGTCTTATAAGTATATGGCTTATTTCGCTAAAAATGCCGATGTGATGCTTAGTCCTTCGGCCAAGGCGCAGGAATATCTGAAAGAAATCGGCGTTGACCGCGAGGTGATTGTTATCCCCAATAATGCTGATGTCGATACTTTTTCAGCCGATCACCGCGATGAAAAAAAGCGGAACGAGCTGCGCGACCGTTTGGGGACGCCGCATTCTGCCTTGGTTTTTTGTTTTGTCGGCCGGATTGGTAAAGAAAAAAGCATTGATGATTTAATTGATTTTTGGAAAGCGGCGGAGATTCCGGCCGGCCGGGCAGAGCTATGGATTATCGGCGGCGGGCCGGAGCTGGAAAGCCTGCAATCCAAGGTAAATACGGAAGGATTGGCCGGAGCGGTTCGCTTTTTGGGCAGCATAGAGCATGGTCAGATTCCGCAGTATCTATGGGCGGCGGATTTTTACGCAACGGCTTCTTTGTCGGAAATGCACTCGGTTTCTATGCTGGAAGCGATAGCGGCGGGGCTGCCGGTACTGCAAAGATTGGATGAGCAAAATATCTCTCAGATCAAAGAGGGAGTTAATGGCTATATTTATAAGGATGGCACGGATTTTAAAGAAAAAGTCCAGCGCCTGCTGGCGATGTCGGCTGCGGAAGTGAAAGAGTTCCAAAAGAAAGCAGCCGACTCTATGAGAGCGCACGGCAAGGAGGAGTTGGCGGCTAAGGTGCTGGCGGTTTATGAAACGGCGATCCAAAACAAAAAGCGGGAAAAGAAGAAACGCAGCTTCTGGGACAAATGGCGGCGGCAGGGATGAAAAAATACATTGCCGATTTGCATTTTGGCCATGAAAAAGTGATTGCTTTTGACGGCCGTCCTTTTGAAAGCGCGGCGCAGATGGACGAAGAACTGATCCGGCGCTGGAATCAGGCAGTCGCCAAAAAGGATGAGGTTTATGTGCTGGGGGATTTTCTTTACCGGAGCGAGCATGATTATGCATGGTACTTGAGTCGGCTAAACGGCAAAAAGCATTTGGTATTGGGCAATCATGACTACCGGATCTTAAAGGATGAGGCAGCACAAAGCTATTTTCAGTCAATTCATCATATGCTGAGCGTCAAGGATGAGAGCAGGGAATTGATTCTTTGCCATTATCCGATGCTGGAGTGGCGCGGCTATTTTCGGGGGAGCCTGCATCTTTTTGGCCATATTCATGAGGCCTGTCATCCGATGTACGCGCATATTTGCCGGCAGCCCAATATGCTGAATGTCGGTGCCAGTGTGATTGGTTATCAGCCGGCGACCTTGCCGGAGTTGATTCAGTACAATATCTGCTACAAAAGCCGCTTAGCGGCGGCGCTGGCTGAGAAATACGGAATTTTTATCGGAAGCGGGGATAATGCCGGGCAAAAGGAAGAAACGGCGGAAGATCCCGCAGGAAATGAGGAAAAATAAAAAAAATAAGAAAGCACGCTGAAAGTGATATGATATGATACCTCTAAAGTAGACAGGTTAAATAACCAAAATCTACTTTGGAGGTATTTTTATGGGGAGGAAACCCAAGTGTACAGTTGAAGAAAAAGTTGCTGCTGTTGAGGATTACCTAAAAGGAACGCGTTCCGGCTGCATATTTTGCTTTATTCATGACAAGCCCATGACATGCCGGAAGTATAATAAAATAAGGCTCAAAGGGAAAACATTGTGAACCAGCAGAGATTGTTAAAAAAAACAAAAATCGAGAAAACAGGCGATGAAAATTAAGAAGGCATAATTATAATAAATTTGGTTAAATGAAAGCAGGCTTTTACTGAGTGGCGGGAATGGCATTTTATGCGGAAGGGTCAAGTCCTGTGCGGGGAAAAGCTGAGAATTAAATAAAGAGGTAGAATTATGGCACATATTTTAATTGTGGAAGACGATCCGGCTATTAATGAACTGATTGCCCGAAACTTGAAACTGGTAGGACATTCCTATACACAAGCCTTTGACGGGATAAACGCGGTGCGGCTGGCGGGCGAGATTTCTGCTGATTTAATCCTGCTGGATGTTATGCTGCCGGGGCTGGACGGCTTTGTGGTTATGAAGAAAATATCACCGGTGCCGGTAATTTTTCTGACGGCCAGGGACGGGCTGGAATATAAATTAAAGGGGCTTTCCTTGGGGGCGGATGATTATATCGTTAAGCCCTTTGAGATATTGGAATTACTGGCCCGGGTTGAGGCGGTGCTGCGGCGGACGAAGAAGAACGCCGATACCTTTTCACTGGATCAGGTGACCGTGGACTTACTGGGGCGAAAAGTGACGGCCGGGGGCGAAAGGATTGAACTGTCGCCTCAGGAATATCAATTGTTGGAGGTATTGATTATCAATAGAAATATTGCCCTTTCCCGCGAAAAGCTGCTGGAGCTGGCGTGGGGCTATGATTATGCAGGCGAAACGAGGACGGTTGACACCCATATTCAAAAGCTGCGCAGTAAATTGGGCTGGGAAAGCCGAATTAAAACGATTTACAAGGTAGGATACCGATTGGAGGTATAGCGATGAGATTTTGGCAGCGCGCGTTTTTCTCTATTTTAATACTATTTATTTTTTGTTTTTACAGCAGTATTTTTTTGGTGGCCAGTTTTTTTTACCGCACCAATTTAAACAACGAAAGGAACAGGTCTTTTGGCGAAGCGTATTTCATAGCGGCTTCTCTCAAAAAAGAAATATTGGAAAGCTATCACAGCGGCCGCGGCTTAAACGGCGGAAAGCGGTATTCATTTAATGCCTATGTTAATTACTATCGAAACCGCAATATTTATCTGGCGCTGTGGCAAAATGATGCTTATATAGCCGGCAGCGTACCTTGGGTTATTTTACCCCAGGATGATACCGCCCCGGACAAGCAAACGGCAGCCGTCACAGAATATAAAAGCAAAAAATATATGCGGATTGTCAGTGTGTTCGAGTGCGGTGCGGATCGATTTACACTGATTTACGCGCATGATTTACAGGATTTTACGGGCGAGCATAGGCGGCTGTTTCGTTTTTTGATGGGATCGGGGGCGGCGGTAACCATGTTATTGGCCGCCGGGCTTTATTTTATTTTGCGCCGCTTGTCAAAGCCAATTGAAAACTTAGACCAGGCGACCGGCCGGATTTCAGCGGGCGATTACTCCATGCGCCTGCCGGTGCAGGGCAAAGATGAACTGGCGGCCCTGGCTGGACATTTTAATACGATGGCCGATGAAATAAAGACCAAAATAAAGGAACTGCGCTTGATAGCGGAGCAAAAGCAGGGTTTTATAGATAATCTCGCGCATGAATTGCGCACGCCCCTGACGACGATTGGCGGGTATGCTGAATATTTAAAAAATGCCAATATTGATGAGGACGACAGGCTGTCGTCAATTGACTACATTATTTCCGAGGCCAAAAGAATGGAGGAGATGACGGATAAACTGCTGGATTTGGCGCTGCTCAGAAATAATGTTTTGACGCTGAAAGAGGTTAATTTGCCGGAACTGCTGCATGCCGTATTTGAAAAAATGCGTCCCCGGCTTTTGGAAAAGCAGCTGCAGCTTGAGGTAGCGTCCGAAGCGGCTGTGGTTTACGGCGACAGGATATTGCTGGAGAGCTTGCTTAACAATCTGCTGGATAATGCGGTTAAGGCTAGTAAGGAAAAATCCCGCATTTGCTTATCCGCTTGCAGCGAAAAGGAACACCCGGTCATTACGATAAGAGATTTTGGCAAGGGAATTCCGCCGGAGTGTATGGCCAAACTGACCGAACCGTTTTACCGGATTGATAAATCCCGTTCAAGGTCAGAGGGCGGAGCCGGGATCGGCCTGGCGCTGTGCCGCCAAATCGCGGAGCTGCACAAAGCGCAGTTGATTTTTTCCTCCGCGCCGGAAAAAGGAACCACGGTTAAAATAGTTTTTACCACTTCATAACAAGGCAATGACAGTTTCCAGACAGCAGGCGGATAAGATAAGACTGTCAAAAGGGTGGCAGCTGGCCGGTCTTTTTGACGCAGTGTCATAAAAAAGTTATGAAAGCAAGGAGGATTCAGATGAAGAAGCAGTTTATCAGTAAGGGTGCGGCATCCTTTGTGATCGTTGCCGCTCTCATTTTCGGAGGAACGGGGATCGTGACTTTGGCAATGAATATCATTCAGGCTGGGGCTGATCAGGAGGTGGTCAGCAATACTGTAAAAAATTGGGACGGGGCGGATTATGTCTTGCCGGAAGTGGCGGTGGCTGTCGAGGATGAATATAGCGGCCCCTGTACCATGGAACTTATGCCGATTGATTTGACCTTTTCCAGAGAGGACATACCGGAATTGCTGGAAAAGCTGAATAACTCGCGGTACTTGGCCGTATATGCTGACGAGGAGATTTTTTTGCGTCTGACCCAGGAAGCGGTGATTCAGGTTAGCTATGATCAGGGCGGCACGTGGACAGACCAGGCAGCCGCTTCGGCGGCGGCCGAGGATTTCGGGCGTTGGCTTTTGCAAAACGATCCGCTGCCCGGATATTCTATGCGCGAAGTGCAGGAGCGTTTACAAAATGGGGCGCAGGTGAAGCATATCATATGGAAAGAGGGCAAAGAAATGTATTTTGTGATTGATGAATGGGGGGCGCAGATCGAACTGGTGCAGCGTGAAAAATTGGCTTCGGTTTTGCTTGACGGGCAGCGGTTGATGCTGACTTCTGCGCAAATGCCATATCAAATATCACGGGATACGCTGAATTCGTTTTATGATCTGCTGGCGGCCTGTGGTATTCTATCTAAGGAAGAAGCGCGGCAGGACTATCAGGAGAGGATAAAACGGATCGAAAAAATTGTAAGAATTTCATAAATAAATTATATTTTTTTAGGAGAAGATTTATTAGTGAACTGAAATAAGTGAGAAAAATTTCAAAATTAAAAACTCCATATACAAATGTTCTAAAATTTGCTAGAATAGAGTTGATGAATCATC
>CAUVDV010000154.1:0-5298 GCA_963550755.1 uncultured Lachnospiraceae bacterium | reverse complement strand
GCTTCCTATCCGTTCTTGATGCCGGATAAAAGCGGTCTTAACGGCCGAATTAAAAATATCATGGCTTTTCCAGAAACCTTTTTCGTGGATAAGAACGGCAAGATTGTCGGCGAAACCTATGCTGGTTCCCGCAGCTTAAAGGACTGGCGGGAGATTGTAGAAAAGGAATTGAAAAACGTCAAGGGTAATTAAACATCAAACTTTCCTTTTCAATGTTCTTTAGGGCTGCGGCGCATACGGCGGTTAGGGGAAAAAGCCGGTTCTGGCAAAAGGAGGGAGCAGGCTTGAATATCAAAATTGAGATACTGCGTTGCCTTGAGGCAGGTTCACCGGCTTTTTGGCAGTCTTTTTGTTACGAAACGAAAAATCCGGCCGAAACCGTAGCGGCGGCTTTAACTGGGCTGAATGAGCAGCCACAGCTGATGGATACAGAAGGGCATCCGGCCGAGCCGATTCGCTGGGAGTGTAATTGTCTGCAAAAAAAATGCGGTGCCTGCGCTATGGTGATTAACGGCCGGCCGGCACTGGCCTGTGCGGTCAGACTGGCGGACGTCGGCAAACGACTGCGGCTGGAGCCGCTGAAAAAGTTTCCGCTGATTGCGGATTTGGCGGTTGACCGCAGCATTATGCAGGAAAATTTGAAGCGGCTGCGGACTTGGCTGGAGACCGAAGCCCGGGGAGAAGGGAGTCGGTCCGAGGACTTGTATGAAGCTGCTCGCTGTCTGCAATGCGGGTGCTGTTTGGAGGTATGTCCCAATTACGACGGCGGTGCGTTTACCGGTATGGCAGCGGCAGTGCCTTTTGCTCGGATTTTGGAGGAGACCGCCGGAGAGCAGTACAAAAAAGCGGCGGCCGGATACGAAAGGTATTTTTATCAGGGCTGCGGCAAGTCGCTGGCCTGTCATACGATTTGTCCGGCCGGCATTGCGGTCGAGCGGTTATTGCTTCGCTCCAATGCGGCTGTCTGGAAAAAGTATTTTCGCTAGCTGTTACTAATCGACTTAGCTTTCTCCTGTCGGACGGAAAGCCAAGCCAAAAGCCGAAGGTTTTTGGCGAAACGATCAAGCCAAAAGCGGAAGGTTTTTGGCGAAATACCAAAGCCAAAAACCGAAGTCTTTTTAGCAAAACGATTAAGTAGGAAATAACAAAACCGTAAAAGATGGTTCGGGCAAATGGAGTTATATTACAAATAACGCATGGAAAGGAAAAATAAAAAATGAAGAAATTAAAGATCGGAATTATGGATGGAGTGGTACTTTTAGCCAGTGTTCTCTTTTTATTGGGAATTCTGTTTTGGTTTACGCCCTGCGGGCCGAAGGAGGATGGCAGCTGGATGATGTGCCATCATGCCGGCACGGCGGTCACCGGGATTGCGGTGGTATTGTTTTTACTGGCGGTGCTGCACTTTCTGATGCCGAGCGCTAAAACTAAGCTGGGACTGGCAATGGCCTCGCTGCCGGTGGCAGTTTTGGCTTATCTGATTCCGGGCAAGCTTCATCCGCTTTGCATGATGGACACGATGCGCTGCCATACGGTGATGGTGCCGGGTGTAACTGTATCGGTGATTATACTGGTCGTTGTCTATGCGGTTGATATTTTTATGCAGTGCAAAAGAGGTGAGTGATGAAACTGGAGCGGGAGTTAGCCCGAAAAAACTTAAAACGGAAACCGATCCGGACGGCGGCATTGATTTTGCTGACCGCCTTTTTGGCGTTTTCCGTTTTTGGCGGGGGAGTGATTGTGATGAGCCTGCAAAGCGGCTTAAAAAGCTATCAGTCGCGATTGGGAGCGGATATCGTGGTCGTGCCGTATGAGGCCAGAACCAAGGCTTCCCTGGAATCCATTCTGCTCCAGGGGATTCCGGGTTATTTTTATATGGATCGATCCTATCTCGATAAAGTTCGGGCGATTGAAGGAGTGGATCAAGTGTCGCCACAGTTTTTTCTGGCTTCGGCCAGCGCCGGCTGCTGTTCGGTTTCGGTCCAGCTGATTGGTTTTGAACCGGAAACGGATTTTTCGATTCAGCCTTGGATTCGGGAAAATTACAGCGGCAGCATCGGCGATGGGGATATTATTGTCGGCAGCCGGATTGCCATCCCGACGAATTATAAGCTGAAGTTTTATAATACCGAATGCCGGGTGGTGGCCCAGCTGGAAGAAACCGGAACCGGGCTTGACAGCGCGGTTTATGCCAATCAAAACACCATTCGGCTGATGATGGAAAACGCGCAGGCGCTTGGGTTTCAAAACTTTAAGAACATCAAAGCCGACCAGGTGATTTCTTCCATTATGATTAAGGTCAAGGACGGATACAGCATAGAGGATGCCACCAATGATATCAATCTGCATGTCCGCCGGATTAAGGCCACGCCGGCCAAAAGTATGATTTCCGGGATTGCCGGAGGACTGGCCAATGTATCGCAGATGATTGGCGGCCTGGTGGCAATGATTTGGCTGCTGGCGATGGTGATTCTGATCGTGGTATTTGCCATGATCGCCAATGAGCGGACCAAGGAATTTGCGGTGCTCAGGGTTATCGGCGCTTCGCAGCGCTTTCTGTTCCGGCTTATGACGCTGGAATCGGTCATGATTGGCCTGACCGGTGCGGCGGCCGGAACGGCGCTGGCCGCCTTGGTGGTTTTTCCATTCAGCGGCTTAATTAGAGGACAGCTGGCTTTGCCTTATCTTTTACCCGGTTTGGGCAAGATTTTATCTCTCCTTTTGGCGGCCATTGTTTTTTCCGTACTGGCCGGTTGGCTGGCAGCGCTTTTTTCTTCGGGCAAGATATTGCGGCAGGAACCTGGTTTAGTCCTTAGGGACAGCGTTTGATAAGGGGGAAAATTATGGAAGTAAAAGCAGACAAGATCAGCCGTCAATATTTCCGGCGGTCAAAGGGCAGCAATGTGTTTACTGCGGTGGCCGAAACAGATTTTTCGGTAAAAGCAGGGGAGCTGGCGGTTATTATCGGCCGTTCCGGCAGCGGTAAAAGTACTTTGCTGAATATGCTGGCTGGTGTTTTGCAGCCGACCGGTGGACAGGTGCATTATGATGAGACTGATATTTATTCCTTGGACGATGCCAAACGCTCGGTTTTCCGCAATCAGAAGATTGGTTTGATTCCGCAGGGGCAGACGGGGTTGCAGAGTTTGACGGTTTTGGAAAATATTTTGCTGCCCTGCCGGATGTACGCGGCCGAGGACAAAACGGCCGAGGCGGTTGAGTTGACGGAGCGTCTGGGCATTGCTCAGCTGCAAAACGTTTATCCGGATGAGTTGTCGGGCGGCGAGATGCGCCGGCTGGCGATTGCCCGGGCTTTGATTTGCAGACCGGCGGTTCTTTTGGCGGATGAGCCGACCGGTGATTTGGATGATGAAAATACACATATTGTGCTGCGACTTTTGCGGGAGGTGGCCGACCGGGGAACGGCGGTGCTGCTGGTGACGCATGAAACCGAAGCGACTGCTTATGCCGACAGCCTCTACCGAATGGACGGCGGGGTGCTTAGCCAGGAAAAGTAAAACCGCTTTTAATTGGCTTAAAAACCGGCGGGCTTTTGGCGGCTGCTTAGCCGAAAAGAGGATTTTGGCAGCCGAAAAAAGCGGTTATCGTTTGGTAAAACAGCAGAAAGTTAAAAATAAAACAATTGATTTTTAGGGAAACCGGCGGGCTTTTGGCTCGCCTTTTTTGATTGGCAGTGGGGAATGATTGGTTTTTTTTCGGCAGTGAAAGAAGGCGGCGGATAAAAATAATTTTGAGGCGTAATCCCGCTATTTTTCAGTTTTTGCTTGAAAAAATTTCAAATAATGATATAATAAACCTGTATTAAATTTTAGTAAATTTTTTTATTATGGCTGCGGGATATTTCTGAGAAAAGCGGAAAGCGTAAGCGCCTTTGCCGGCCGGCGAAAACGGCAGGAAGCGCTATGCGGGCAACTTGTGAAAGCAAAATAGCGGGAACGCGGCCGGTGCGGAAACAGGAGATGTTTCTCGCGCTGCGGCGGAAGCGTGGCGCTTTTATCAGGAAAAGCCAGTTTCGGATATTTGAAAGAAAGATAGAAAAAATACCGGATGGCACTGGCAATGGCAGCCGAAAACGTAACGAGTGGGAAAGGGTAAAAAAAGAAATGGATCGGCGCGGTGGCCGGTCAAAGAACAAGGGCGAGACGTAAAGGAGGATAGTATGTTAAAAGAAAAACAAAAGATTTTTAAAAAAAGCGTTGGCGCAGGATTGGTTTTAGCTCTGCTGCTTTCCCTGCTGAAAATGCCGGTACTGGCTGATGGCGACAGCCGATTTATTGTTGATCCGGCTAATGTATTGACGGCGGAGGAATATCAGGCAGTCGATACACTGCTGACGGCTATGACGGACGAACAGGAAATCATTACCGTATTTTTAACTGGGGAAACGCTTTTTGCGACCGAACTGCTGGAACAGATGGCCGCGGATTTGACGGCTAAAAATGGCTATGGCGTAAGCGAAGGCGAAGGGACCGGATCGTTATTTTTGTTTATTAACCGGTCTTCCGTCGGAACAGTGACAACGGCGGTAGTTCCGACCGGCCGGCAGGCGTATAATTATACGAATTATCAAACTGCTTATATGGTTAAGATTTTGGATCAGTACTATCGGCAAAATCCCTCGATGGAAATGCTGATTGACCAGTTTATCACCTTGGTCAGGATTTATTATTATCCGGTGATTAATGAAATAAGTAATGACGGCGCGATGATAGATGTCGAGGGGGCGACGGATGAGATCCTTGCCTGGCGGGAGTACGCCGGTCAGGATATTGTTTTTTTGCTGAACGATACCTTGACCGCCGAGGAGTTTGATCAGTATGCCGATGATTACTTTTTATCGCAGGGATACGGTGTGGGGGAAGAAAGTTCCGGTACCTTTGTGCTGTATAGCCCAAACTTGGCGCTGCTGACGGTTAATTTTTACGGGGAAGCCTATAAGGATTATCCGCAGGCAGATATGGACAATCTGGCGAACGAGCTGCTGGGTGATTTGGAAACGGACTATGATGTTTTGGCAGCGGTTTACCGAATTGAGCGCTTTATTGATCCGGAGGCGGACATTCCGCTGGCGGAAGGGGCTATAGATAGAACAGAACAGCCGATGTTTATCGATGATAGGTGGGAGATCTTAAAAGACGAACAAGCGGGTCATTTAGAAGCCCTAAGTTTCCATTACATGGATCAATTCTCGGAAAAGTTGTATCAGACTATTATCCTGCCGGATGGAGAAGCTGATTTAAAAGAAGCCGATTTGAAAGAAATGGCGCAAAATGAGTT
>CAUVDV010000153.1:0-5310 GCA_963550755.1 uncultured Lachnospiraceae bacterium | reverse complement strand
GGGGAACAGCAAGGCCGCCGCAGTGAAAAGATCGAAACTGCTCGGAATATGAAAGCTGACGGCATGCCAATGTCAGCAATTATAAAATATACTGGTCTTACGGCTGAACAGATTGCAGAATTATAATGTTTGAAACCAAGGATGCAAAGAATAGAGAAAAATTCAAGTCAAATACAACAGAGCATAAAAATCGTTCCGATTGGAAAACCCAAGAAGGAATGATTTTTTTCTTTTGACTTTTTTTAAAATTTTCCCCAAATTCCACAAATTGTGGACGACTTTTTTATGGAAGTGTGGTAGACTGAGAGTAAGGATAGCTATTCCGTAATTTGATTTTTTCTTGTGTAGAGTTTTCGCGGCAGCATGGGAAAATCGAGGTCGTATTTTTGCTTTTCTAAGTGGAAAGGAAAAATATTTTGTTGGGCGTGAAAGGGAGAATGAGGTAATTTTTAAACTTTAAGTCAGTTCAAATGGCGGGAAGGCGGGGAAATCGTTAAAATTTAGGCAAAAGGATAAATTATTTGCATCTTGCAATTTAAAACAAGCTATGGTATAATTCACAAGTTGATGTTGCTTGCTTTAACCACCGGTGCTGATTGTGAAAACAAGTACAGCAGGCCGGGCCGGCAGCATACAATCAGGCAGTAACTTGTCCTTGCTCCTATGTGGGGCCGCAGACCGTAAGGAGGTGTAAAATGAATAAATACGAATTAGCTCTTGTAATCAACGGCCGTTTATCCGATGAAGAAAGAGACAATGCGCTGGCAATGGTAAAAGGCATTGTGGAAAGATTTAACGGCAAGATCGGAGAAGTTGAGGACTGGGGAAAGAAACGTTTGGCGTATGAGATTCAAAAGATGCATGAAGGATTTTATTACTTCATTCACTTTGAGGCAGAATCGTCCGCGCCCGTGGAAATTGAATCCCGTGTCCGTATCCTGGAGCCTGTTCTTCGCTATTTGATCGTCAAGGAAGGAGAATAGGGCGGTATGAATAAAGTCATATTGATGGGCAGATTAACTAGAGATCCGGAAATGCGGTATTCCCAAGGGGCGAACTCGATTGCGGTAGCCAGATATTCACTGGCAGTAGACAGACGCTTCCGCCGGGACGGAGATCCGGAGGCAGATTTTTTTAATATTGTTGCTTTTGGCAAAGCAGCGGAGTTTACGGAAAAATACTTTAAAAAGGGCATGAAGGTCGTAGTGGTGGGCCGCCTGCAAACCGGCAGCTACGAAAAAGACGGAATTACCCGTTATACCACCGATATTATTGCCGAGGAACAGCATTTTGCCGAAAGTAAAAAAAGCTTTGAAGGAAATCAAGACGCAGGCTTTTCCCGTCCAAGTTCAAAGCCGCAGGCGGCCGCACCGGCTGATGATGGCTTTGCGCCGATTGGAGACGACTTCGATGATGATGATATTCCTTTCTAAATGAGAAGGAGGAGCGAAAAATGGCTTTTCAGAAGAAGCAGCAAAGACCGATGAAGAAAAAGACTTGTTCTTTTTGCGAGGAAAACGGCGAAAAATTAAGCTATAAGGATGTTAATAAATTGCGCCGCTTCATTTCCGAGCGCGGTAAGATTTTACCTCGCCGCATCACTGGCGTATGCGCCAAGGATCAAAGAACTTTGACCACGGCGATCAAAAGAGCAAGGCATGTGGCCCTGTTGCCGTATATTGAAGATTAATAGGAAACCGCCGAGCTTCGGCGGTTTTTCACTTTCTAACCATAATTTAATTGGAAATTCCCTTGATTTTTGCAGCCGGGTTGTGTATGATAAAACAAGTGCCGGAGCGAAACCTCAATATTTTTGGCTGGATGAAGCACTATTTTGAGCCGGGACGGGTTTAAAAATATGGGCGATACGCAAGGCGGCGCCAAGAAGGTGAAAGCAAGGCCAGACCTTAATATTGCGGTAAGAATTGACCGGAATCGGTATAAATAAGGCAGTCAAAGAAAATGAAAGCAAGCAGAAGCAAGGACGGACTTAACAGCGCCTAAAAATAATTTGGCCGATAGCATGGAAGGGGATCTATGGAATACATTACGTTAAAAGCGGGAAAGTATGAAGCGCATATCCTGCCGGAGGCGGGCGGAAATGTGATTTATTTTTATGATCGGGAGCAGCAAAGAGAAATTTTAAAAGGAACGCATGATCTGGAGGCATTGAAAAAACGGCCGACGGTATACGGCATGACGCTTTTGTTTCCGCCTAATCGGATTGACGGCGGATGCTTTTGCTATGACGGACGGGAGTACCGGCTGCCGGTCAATGAACCGGCCAGGAATAATCATATCCATGGCTTTTTTAAGACGGCCGATTATCAGGTGGTGGCCGAGCAGCATACGGCGGAGAAAGCAGAGGTTGTTTTGGAATACCTGTTTGCGGAAAATGATCCTAATTTTATTTATTTTCCGCATAAAATGAGAATCCGTAAGGCCTATGAATTAACGGCCGGCGGACTAAAGACAAGGCTGACCATAGCCAATCTCAGCGACCGGAAAATGCCGGTGATGTTTGCTTATCACACTGCTTTTCCCTTGATGGCAGATCGGCAGCAAGCGGCGGAAATGAATATTCGTCTGTCGGTGAAAGCCCGGGTGCAGTTAGATGAGCGGCTTTTGGGGACGGAGAGCTATATAGCCGGCGATGCCATTGCCGAGGTGGCCGCGGAAAATGGGTTTTCACCGCTGGCGGAAGAAATGGACAATGTTTATCGGATGAAAAGCTTTGGCTTTCGGGGAGCGATCCTGACCTATCCCGCTTATCAGGCGCAGACGGTTTATGAGGTCGATGATATTTTTCGTTACTTTGTGGTTTGGAACAGCGGCGCAAACGGCGAGATCCTTTGCCTGGAGCCGCAGACTTGCCGAAATAATGGTATCAATTTGCCGTCTTGGGAGAAAGATGGCATTGATTTGCCGGCCGGGGAAGAAATCAGCGCGGTAACGACAGTATCGTCTGAGGATATTTGATGTTATAAGCGCCGAAATAGGAAAGTCGGAAGCTACCGGTGAAAGGCTTAGGTAAATGGGGGCTGCTTGCCGCCGCGGGAGAAAAAGCGAAGCTTCGGGCAGGAGACAGCGGAGTTATCAATAGCGGAAAGTAAAAAAACGAAACGAAAAAATGGAATCGTTGAGATACTAAAAATAAGTTAAAGGAGCGGAAAATGAAAAAATGGATGAGCCTGGCGCTGGTATTGATGCTGGCGGTCAGTATTTTAGCGGGATGCGGGCAAAAAGAGGAAACGAAAACAAACGATACCAAGCAGGAGATGGATAAGGAAAACAGTCAAGCCGAAAATAAGGATAAAGACGCGAAAGCCGATCAGACGGATACCAAGACGACTTCTGAACCGAGTAAACTGCCGAATGATAAGGTGGTTTTAACGGTTGGCGATTATCAGATGACCAAGGCCGAAGCCAATATTTATGTGTACACGACGAAAATGAACGTGGAAAGACTGGGTGGCGCAACTATTTGGGTGAATGAGATTCAGGAAGGAAAAACCTTTGAAGCCTTGCAGCTGGAGCGGTTAAAGGACACCTTGGCTTATGTGGCGATTTTAAATGAAGAGGCCAAGAAGCGGGGATTGGCGTTGACCGAGGAAGAAAAAACCGAAGCTTTTGCTGATATTAACGCGATTTTAGAATCCCTGCCGCAGGCTTTAAAAGACTATTACGGCTTTAGCAAAGAAGTGTTTGAACGCTTTTTGCAGTCGCAGGCATTGGGCAGCAAGGTTATGCAGGATGAAATGAAGGATTTTGTGGTTGATCAGGCTGCGCTGAAGGAAAAATATGAGGCGGACAGTACTTATCAGCGCTTGGAAGCGGCCGGAGAGGATCATTATTATGATAAGGTTAGAGCCAGACATATTTTAATCAGTACCTTAGACGCTGACCGCCAGCCGCTGCCGGAGGATAAAAAAGCCGAAGCCAAGAAAAAGGCGGAGGATATCTTAGCCAAAGCTAAGGCCGGAGAGGATTTTGCCGAGCTGGCCAAGACTTACAGCGAAGATCCGGGCAGCAAGGACAACGGCGGTGAGTATATTTTTGGCCGGGGCGAAATGGTCAAGGAGTTTGAGGACGCGGCTTTTGCTTTAAAGCCCGGTGAAATCAGCGGTTTGGTTGAAACGACTTACGGTTATCATATTATTAAATTAGAAGAAAAAACCGATTCCACGCCGGAACAGGTTAAACAGGCCCAGGAGCTGCGGCAGCAGATTATTTCCCGCTATGAGGATGAGCTGAAAATGGAAGAATTTCAGAAGAGATACGAGGAAATTAAGAAAAATTATAATGTTGAGTTCGATGAAGCGGTCTTTGCCGATTTGAGCTTGAGTTACACCGTGCCGGCAGAGTAAGCCTGCCGGCTGTGAAAGTCAGCGTTCAGGCAAGCAGCTTGAACGCTGACTTTAGGCGTGGTGCTGGTAACTTGCTGAAATCAGTTCTGCTTTTCCGGCATGGGTTTGGCGAAGTAAAAATTGCGGAAGAGAAGAGGTGAAATCCGCTTGCCAAGAGGAATACAGGGAGCGGAAATAAGTCCTGCCAAACGGAAGCAAAAATTTTTAAAAAAATAAATGTTTTTCTTGACAAGCCCTAAGTTTTTTAGTATAATTTACTATGTTGCTTGACCGAAATGGTTAACAAAAGGCCCAATGGTTCAGTTGGTTAGAACGCCGCCCTGTCACGGCGGAGGTCAGGGGTTCGAGTCCCCTTTGGGTCGTGAATAAGAAGTTTTTCTTATTAATCCCAGAGTTTTTTAAGGGCGCTTAGCTCAGCTGGGAGAGCACCTGCCTTACAAGCAGGGGGTCACAGGTTCGAGCCCTGTAGCGCCCATAATGATTGCCGACATGGCTCAATTGGCAGAGCAGCTGATTTGTAATCAGCAGGTTATCGGTTCGATTCCGATTGTCGGCTTATGGAGGGGTTCCCGAGCGGCCAAAGGGGGCAGACTGTAAATCTGTTGCTTTATGCTTCGATGGTTCGAATCCGTCTCCCTCCATTTTATCCGTCGCGGAGTGGAGCAGTCTGGTAGCTCGTCGGGCTCATAACCCGAAGGTCGTTGGTTCAAATCCTTCCTCCGCTACTTCGCCCAGATAGCTCAGTCGGTAGAGCAGAGGACTGAAAATCCTCGTGTCGGTGGTTCGATTCCGCCTCTGGGCATTCCGACCAAGTATTTAGCGTATTTGGGGTGGACAAATTCATATGGACGGGTCATTAGCTCAGCTGGTAGAGCACCAGACTCTTAATCTGGGTGTCCAGGGTTCGAACCCCTGATGACTCACGAAAACAGCCTTATTGAAA
>CAUVDV010000152.1:0-5359 GCA_963550755.1 uncultured Lachnospiraceae bacterium | reverse complement strand
GATGAAGGAATCTTAAAAATGATGACCTGTGGATAAATCTGCGGAAACTCAAGAATTGAATTTTTATTGTTTTTTATAAATAGGTATGCTACAATGTTTTATAAGGCATATCTTTTTTCTTTTATTTCCCTTGATGAGGAAAACCTAATTGCAGATGATTTGTTCTTGGCTGTTTCGGCGCCAAGAACCTTAAAGCGAGGGAAAAAATATGATGAATTTATTGGAATGTGAGATGCCTTATGAAAAGCTGGTCAGCCAGGGCGCTGAAAATTTGACGGACGTTGAGCTTTTAGCGATTTTGCTGCGGACCGGTACAAAAGAAAAATCGCCGCTGGATCTGGCCCGGGAAATTTTACAGACCAGCCAAGGCTTTCGCGGCGTTAGAAAATTAACTTTAGCGGAACTGCAAAAAATAAAGGGAATTGGTAAGGTGAAATCGATTCAGCTCAAAGCTGCTTTGGAGATTGCTAGGCGCTACGGCCGGGATAGAGGCAAAGCTTATTACCGAATTGGCAGCCCAAAGGAAATTGCCGAATATTATATGGAGGAAATGTGCGAACTGGGGCAGGAGCATTTTAAGGTGATTTTGCTCAATACCAAAAATGAAATCATTTCGGATCGCAATTTATTCATTGGCACGGTCAATCGCTCGCTGATTAGTCCGCGCGAGGTGCTGGAATATGCTTTGAAGAATTCGGCGGTATCAATCGTTTTTATGCATAATCACCCCAGCGGCGACCCGGAGCCTTCGGCCGAGGATGTGCAGGTTACCAAGCGCTGTGATGAGGCTGCCCGGCTGATGGACATTACTTTGCTTGACCATATTATTATTGGCCGGCACCGGTTTGTCAGTCTAAGACAAAGAGGATTATACTAAAGGGTACGAAAATGAAAGAACCGAAAAAGGTGAAGAATATAATTATTGCGCTGGGCATACTGGCGCTGGTCATGAGTTTTTTAACCAGCGGCAATTCCGGTTTTGCCGGCCGGGCCGTGTCTTTTGTGCTGACCCCGATTCAAAAAATCGGAAGTAATTTGCTGGGACGACTAAGCCAATCTTGGGAAAGCGTTAAGGATAGGCGGGAATTGGAAGCGGAAAATGAGGAGCTGAAAAAGGAAATTGATACGCTCCGTTATGAAAAAAAGCTGTTGGAGCAGGAAAAAAACGAATTGGATCGGTTAAGAGAGTTGTATCAGCTGGATAAGCGTTATGCTGATTACCCCAAAACCGGCGCCCGGGTGATCGGCAAAAATCCGGGAAACTGGTATGAAACCTTTATTATTGATAAGGGAGCGGCTCAGGGCATAAAGGTTGATATGGTGGTGACTGCCGGCAATGGTTTGGTCGGCAAGATCATTCAAGTCCGGGAACAGGACTCGACGGTGATATCGCTCCTTGACGAATTATCCGGCATCAGTGCCAAAATTCTCCGGACTTCTGACCTTTGCACCGTTTCAGGCGATAAGACTTTGGGTCAGGAAGGAATGGCGCTGATCGAGCAAATGGCGGAGGATACCCATTTGATTATTGGCGATGAGATCGTGACTTCGCATTTGGGAAAAATTTATCCGCCGGGCATTTTGATCGGAACGGTTAAGGATATCAATGTTGATCCCAATAAATTATCAAAAACCGCAGTTTTGCAGCCGGCGGTTGATTTTAAGCATTTGGAAGAAGTGCTGGTCATCATCGGTGAAACGGCGGACGCGGAGAAAAAAGAATGAAGCGGGCGGGGATAATAGCTTTTTTGATCCTATTGATTTATTTTCTGCAGACTACGGTTTTTACCTGGAGCGCGATCAATGGGATTAAACCGAACTTTATCATTGTAGCGGTTACTTTAATTGCTTTTTTGCGGGGCGAATATTACGGCTTGGTATTTGGGGCTTTCTTGGGACTGCTGGTTGATCTCTTCTTTGGCCGGGCGATCGGGCTGAACTTTTTTTTATATGGCTGCATCGGACTTTTAACCGGTAAGACCTACTATGTGTTTTCTAAGGAAAACTTTATGTTTCCGCTCTTAATTATCGGTCTGGCCGATATTGGCTATAATTTATGCGTTTATATTATTGGCTATTTGTTCCGGGGCGATTTGAACTTTATTTATTTTTTGGGGCGGATTATTTTGCCGGATATGATTTATACTATTTTGGTGGGGGCGGTTTTTTACCGTTTGTTTGTATTGATTCATCAAAAATTCCTGAAATGGGAAAAGAAACTGGAAGAAAGTGAACTGGAATGAAAGAAATCTTAAAATATGTTTTTTCCCTGCTGACGCACCGAATGGTGGTTTTGCTGTTTGTAATTGTCTTTGCGTTCAGCGTTTTAGCGGCTCGTCTTTTCCAAATGCAGATTGTCAACGGCCAAAAGTTTGATAATGAATTCGAGTTGAAAGTGCTGCGGGAAGTGGCAATTGATGGGCGACGGGGGAATATTTATGACCGCAATGGCGTGCCTTTAACCGAAAATCAAATATCCTACAGTGTTACTTATGATACCGGCGCTTACACCAAGAGCCAAGTGCAGGATCTTTTGACTTTTTCCAGGATTTTGATCCGCAATGGGGAGCAATTAAATATTGATTTTCCGGTGTTTTTAAATGAAAGTGATGAATTTCGCTATAAGCCGGAGCTGAGCGAAAGCCGAATCAGCCGTTTTCAAAAAGATCTGTTTGAAAAGGAAAACATTTCGGCGGCAGAAGCAATGAGGACCTTATCGGAGCGTTGGTTTGAGACCTCCTTTAAAACAGAAGAGGAATACGCCGACTGGCTGGCGGATCTTTTGCCGCAGGAAAAGCTGTATTTAATTTCCTTGCGTTACGCTATTTGGGCCAATGGCTTCTATAAGTTTATTCCGGAAAAAATTGCCCGCGACATCAAGGCGGAAACCTTGGCGGAACTTCAGGAAAACCGGGAAAAGCTGCCGGGCTTTCAAATTGTCGAGGATTATAACCGGGTGTATTTTTATCCGGAATATTTTTCACATATTATTGGCTATATCGGCTCAATCAATGAGGAAACCTTTAAAGAATACGAAGAATACGGTTACAGCCGGGAGGATCGGGTCGGCCGGATTGGGATTGAAAAAAGCATGGAACTGATGCTGCACGGGGCTAAGGGCTATCAAACGGTCGAAGTCGATAGCTTGGGCCGGATTAAAAAGGTTTTGGCTACCGAGGAAGCCAAGGGCGGAAAGAATATTTTTCTGACGATTGATAAGGACCTGCAAATTAAAACGCAGGATATTTTAGTGCGGCAAATGGCTAATATTATTAAGACCCGGCTGGTAATGCGCCGGGGGCAGAATAAGGATCGGACAGCGCCGCTGCTCAAGGACGCTTATATTAATCTGGTTGATAACGGCACCATCGATTTGGCCAGACTTTTGCGGGCGGAGCCGGACGCAGAAAATGGGGTTCAGGCCAGTTTGAAAAGAGCCGCCCAAAGTTATAAGCAAAAAAGGCTGGATAAAATTAAAAAAGTGCTGGAGACGACGGATGTTTCGGCGAATGAGGATTTAAAGGAGTTTTTTGCTTATTATCTGGAAACGCTGGTGCACGATGGGATCTTAAGTAAGGATTATAAAAAAACAACAGGCTATGAGGATTTTGAAAAGAAGGCGATCAGTTTTAAGGGACTGCTCGAGTTTTACCTTAAAGATGGCTTTATCCCGGCTGAGTACAGCTATGCTCAGATCTGTCAGCAAAATATAGTGGAAAGATATTCCGAAAACTTTACCTTCGATAAAAAATTATTTTTGGAAATGCTCGATAAGGAATTGCTGCCTTACCGGGAACTGTCGCTCCTGTTAATTGAGCAGGGAGCGGTTGCGGTTGACGAAGCGACTTATCAGGCGGTCAGAGCCGGACGGCTGGGAGCGCTCGACTTTATGAAAAAAATGATTGGCGAGCTGAAGCTGATGCCGGCGCAGGTAGCGCTTGATCCATGTACCGGTGCGGCGGTCGTGACGGACGTTAACACCGGCGAAGTCTTGGCGCTGGCGATGTACCCCAGCTATGACAATAACCGGCTGGTGAATCAGTTTGACAATGAATATTATCAGCGGCTGCTGGCCGATAAAGCCAATCCCCTATATCCGACGGCCACGCAGGGCAGAACTGCCCCGGGATCGACATTTAAAATACTGTCGGCGATCGCCGGTTTAGAAGAAGGAGTTATCACCAAAAATACTTTGCTTTCCTGTACCGGTGTTTTTACCAAGCTAACGCCCCATATCAGCTGTTGGATCGGTGCGCTGGGCGGAAGCCATGGCAGCATTCCGCTGCGCCGGGCGATTGGGGTCAGCTGTAATTCTTATTTTAATGAAGTCGGCTATCGCTTAGCCACGGAAAAGGGAACCTATGATCCGGCAGCCGGGGATGAAGTGCTGCGGAAATATACGACTATGTTTGGCCTTTCGACATTATCCGGTATTGAACTGCCGGAAGCAATGCCGATTTCACCGGGCAGTCTTGATTCGGCCGAGCATATTGCTAATACTGCTACAGCCGCTATGGGACAGGAGCAAAACGCTTATGCGGCGGTGCATTTGGCGCGGTATATGAATACGGTCGGTAACGGCGGCATGCTGTATTATTTGACTTTGATTCATCAGATCAATGAAGCGGACGGCAGGATTTATTATAAGCAAATACCCCGGGTTGAACTGGAAACAGGCATTCCGGAAGAAACCTTCCGGGCCGTTTATGAGGGCATGCGGGATGTAAACTTTGCCGCCTACGGAACGGGTCTTGGCGTTTTCCGGGGCTTTCCGATTGAAGTTGGCGGTAAGACCGGCACGGCCCAGCAGACGAATCTGCGGCCGGATCACTCGGTTTATGTATCTTTAGCGCCGATGTCCGATCCGGAGATAGCGGTAGTCGTCACCCTGCCGTTTGGCAGTACGCCTTTGATCTCATCAGCCGGCATTACCGGCGCGGTCGCCAAAGATATTTACGCCTATTATTATGAACTGGAAAAAGAATACGGCGGCGAATAGACCAGCCGGCTTCTTCCTCGCGCGTCCTACGGAGAAAGATTCTGGGGAATTTGAGAAGATTCTATTTTCAGGATTTTTGAAAAATTACTATACAAACCAAAACTTTTTTTGTATAATGTAGGTTGAAAGCCTTGTCATGCGACTATGCAGATGGGCAAGCTTGCTTGCACAGGGGCATAGGCATATGACAAGCAAGAGGTATGAGCAAAAAAGGCACGCGAAGCGGGACGATTTGCGAATACCGCACCGGGCGCGGGAGTGCGAAGCACGGAGCGGCCGGGCTTTCAACCGGAGGAATGAAGACGCATGCGACTATGCAGATGGGCAAGCTTGCTTGCACAGGGGCATAGGCATATGACA
>CAUVDV010000151.1:0-5362 GCA_963550755.1 uncultured Lachnospiraceae bacterium | reverse complement strand
TGGCGCATTATGACCGGCATAAGCGAAAGCTGCCGTGGCGGGATACCGGCAATCCTTATTATACGTGGCTGTCGGAGATTATGCTGCAGCAGACCAGAGTAGAAGCGGTTAAGGGTTATTTTACCCGCTTTGTTGCTGAGCTTCCGGATATTAAGGCCTTGGCGGCCTGCGAAGAAGACCGGCTGCTTAAACTGTGGGAAGGACTGGGTTATTACTCGCGGGCGCGTAATTTGAAAAAAGCCGCCGGTCAGATCATGGCGGAGTATCACGGGCGTCTGCCCGAAACTAAGGCGGAGCTGCTGCGCTTAGCCGGAATTGGAGAATATACGGCGGCGGCGATTGCGGCGATTGCCTTTGGTCAGCCGGAAGTGGCTTTGGACGGAAATTTGATTCGGGTATTTAGCCGGATCTGGGCGTGGGCGGAGGATTTTAGCGGGCAAAAGGCCAAAAATGAACTGCGTGCTAAGATTCACCCATATTTGCCGGAAACTCGTCCCGGCGATTTTAATCAGGCGGTAATGGACATCGGCGCGCTGATTTGCTTGCCCAATGGTCAGCCGTTATGCGGGCAATGTCCGGCGGCGCATTTTTGTCAGGCAAATGCCGCCGGCGAAGCGGTGCGCTATCCTTTAAAAAAAGCCAAAAAAAGCCGAAAAACGGAAGCCAGGACAATTTTGGTGATTCAGCGGGGCAGCGCAGTTAGACTGCATCGGCGCACAGAGAAAGGGGTATTGGCGGGCTTATGGGAATTCCCGGGTTTAGCCGGTCATTGCGGCCAGGAAGAAATCAGGGGATGGCTGGCGGAGCACTTTTCCGTACTGGCGGCGGTAACGGCGGAAATAGAGACACTGCCGGTTTCAAGACATATTTTCAGCCATTTGGAATGGGATATGACCGCCTATTGGATTTACTTGCCGGAGCCGGATATGACCGATATGGCCGAGGAGTCATTTCTTGACTGCTTGGGCGCCGCCCGCATGGAAGGAGAAATCGAGCCGGCGGCGAAGGCTGAAAGTGATTTAAGCCGTTTCAGTCTGACACCTAGCCAGGAACTTCTGGCGGTGGCGGAGGTGGGTGTGATTTACCATTCGCAGGCGGGAGCAGCGGCGGCCGCAGAAGCAGACGGACAGGCATTGAAACTGGCCAGCCGAACAGCGATCTGGGCGGACAGCCAAATGATTCGGCGGGAGCTATCCCTGCCGTCGGCGTTTAAGCTGTACCAGCAGGAAGCACTGAAACGGCTGGATAAGAGGTTAAAGGAATAAAGTCGCGCCGGTGGAAAACAGCGCCAAGTTTTTAATAAATGCTGAAGCTAAGCAACAAAGTGTTAAAGCTAAGATAGCGGCTGGATAAGCGGATGCTAAAGCAAAGCGGCGCTGGCGAGAAGCAGCAACAGCTAAAGCCAAACGGCAAAACGCTGAAACGGCTGGATAAGCGAAGAATGGGGCAAAGTGGCGGAAAGCCCTAAAACGTTAAAGCTAAGATGGCGACGGAATGAGAAACTGGTAAAAAATCCAGCGGCAGATAGAAAGGGAAGCAATGAGTAAGCAAATTCAAGAATTAGACGCGCTGACAGTCAATCAAATCGCGGCCGGCGAGGTGGTCGAGCGCCCGCTGTCGGTCGTGAAGGAGCTGGTAGAAAACGCGATTGATGCTGGAGCCACGGCTATCAGCGTGGAAATCAGAGAAGGCGGCGTTAAGCTGATTCGGGTCACCGACAATGGCAGCGGGATTGATAAGGAACAGGTCAGAATGGCTTTCCGGCGGCACTTTACCAGTAAGCTGCGAAAAATTGAAGATTTGTATGCGATCGACAGCCTTGGCTTTCGGGGCGAGGCTTTGGCGGCGATTGCCGGGGTCTCGGTCAGCGAGATTATTACCAAAACCGAGGATGCACTGACCGGTGTGCGGCTGGTTCAGGAAGGAGTCAGTGAAACGGCGTTTGAGGAAATCGGCGCGCCGAAAGGAACGACTCTTTTGATTAAGGAGCTTTTCTTTAATACGCCGGCCCGGAAAAAGTTTTTAAAATCGGAAAAAACGGAAAGCGCCTATGTGATTGAGTTTATGCAGCGAATTTCACTGGCTTACCGGCAAATTGCCTTTAAACTGATTGCGGACGGCAAGGTTAAGCTGCAAACAAACGGCGACGGCGATTTGCGGGCGGCGATTTTGTATATTTTCGGCGCGGAAACAGCCAAAAAATTAAAGGAAGTCCGATATTTGGAAAAAGGCGTTAAAATCAGCGGTTTTGTTGGTACGCCGGAACTGAATCGGGGCAACCGCAGCTACGAGATCTATTTTGTCAACGGCCGCTATGTGAAAAGCAAATGGATTCAGGAAGGCATAGAAGAAGGCGCATTTGGCTATGTGATGCAGCATCAGTTCCCGTTTGCGGTTTTGGAGATCGGGCTTGAGCCGGATAAGCTGGACGTTAATGTTCACCCGCAAAAAGCCGAGGTTCGCTTTGAAAACGGCTATTTGGTCAAAGAAGCAGTGCGGCGGGCGGTAGCGCAGGCGTTTGCGGAAAAAGAAGTTATTCCGGCGGTGACGCTGGATAATAAGGCTGCGCCGCGCTTCCAGCCGGATCAGGCGCAAAAGGCGGCCTATAACCGGGCGGAGCCGTTTGAAACCAATCGGCTGAAGGCGGAGGATAAGCGGCCGTTTTTCACCGCAGCGGCGGCCGGGAATAAGGCGGACTTTACTCAAGATATGAGCGGGACACCGGTATTTGCGGCGGAAAAAGCGCTTTTGGCGGAGGCGGAAGCCGAGCGGAGCCGGGGGAAGGCGGCCGGCTTTATTCGGGAGACGGAGGGAAGCTTTGGGCCGGAGCAGCCAGAGAAGCCTTTGACAGCGCCGGTTACTTCGCCGGGGAGGCCGATTGCTTCGCCCGAGGGCGGCGGGCAGACAAGCATTGCCGTACCGGCGGCGGAGCAGGAGTTTATTGATTTAACCAGTGTCAAAAGCCATAAGGTGATTGGTCAGCTGTTTGATACTTATTGGCTGATTGAGTTTCAGGGCGCTTTATATATTATCGACCAGCACGCGGCGCATGAAAAAGTGCTGTATGAGCGGTTCGTCAAGCGTTTTAACGACAGTGATATTCATACCCAGCAGCTGCTTGATCCGCTGGTGATCGAGATCAGCGCCAGAGAAATGCAGAACTTTTTGGCGGCGCAGCCTTTTTTTGCCAGACTTGGCTTTGAAACCGAGCCGTTCGGCGCGGGAGCGATTAAAATCAGCGGCGTGCCGTATCTGTTTAATCAAGCGATGAAAAAGGAGAACTTCATTTATTTGCTGGATCAAATGGAAGAAAAAAACTTTAAGCTAAATGCCGAAACCATTGACCATGAACTGGCGACTATGGCCTGCAAGGCGGCGGTCAAGGGCAATGACCGCCTAAGCCGGCAGGAATATGAGGGTTTGATCAGTGAGCTTTTAACCTTAAAAAATCCTTATCATTGCCCGCATGGCCGGCCGACCCTGATAAAAATGACCCGGTATGAGCTGGACCGGAAGTTTAAACGAATCCTGTAACAGAAAGCGGAGAGATTATGCCAAAACAACCATTGATTATTATTGCCGGGCCGACGGCGACCGGTAAGACGAAGCTGGCGGTCATGCTGGCGGAACAATTAAACGGAAGCATTATTTCCGCGGACTCAATGCAGGTTTACCGGGGGATGGATATTGGCTCGGCTAAGGCCAGCGCCGAGGAACAGGCGGCGGTTAAGCATTATTTGCTGGATATCCGGGAGCCGGAAGAAAGCTTTAGCGTTTGGGAGTTTCAAAAAGCCGCCAAGGAGGCGATCGCTGAAATTACGGCGGCCGGAAAACTGCCGATTTTGGTGGGCGGAACAGGCTTTTATATTCAAGCCCTTCTCTACGATATTGCGTTTGAGGAAAATGCGCCGACTCAGGTCAGGGAAAAGTGGGAAAAAATCGCAGCCGACAGGGGCTATGAATATTTATACGCGGAATTAAGCCGGATTGACCCGGAAGCGGCGGCTAAAATTCACGCCAATAACCATAAACGGGTTTTGCGGGCGCTGGAATATTTTGAGCTGACCGGGGAAAAAATCAGTCTGCATAACCAAAGAGAGAGCCAAAAAGAAAGCCGGTACAACGAACTTTTTTATGCGCTGACTATGGACCGGGCGCTGCTGTACCGGAGAATTGAAGCGAGAGTGGACGCTATGCTGGCGGGCGGGTTGATTGAGGAAGTAGAGAGGCTCTATAACCGGGGGTGCCGTAAGGAGATGACGGCCATGCAGGGCCTGGGCTACAAAGAAATCTTAAATTATTTATCCGGCGAGTGGAGCCTGGAAAAAGCGGCCGAGGAGCTGAAAAAAGGCACCCGGCATTTTGCCAAACGTCAGATTACTTGGTTTAAGCGGGAAAAAAATGTAGAATGGATTGATTTGGAGGATTATGCATTTGACTATCAGAAAATATGTGATAAAATAAAGAGAGATTCTGCAGGTATCAATCAGAAAGACTAACGAATGAGAGAAAAAACTCTGAATCAAGCGGTTAATTTACAGGATATATTTTTAAATCAGGTTAGGAAGGAAAAGATTTCGGTTGTGCTGTATTTGACGAACGGTTTTCAGATGAAAGGCTATGTTAAGGGTTTTGACAATTATATTGTGATTTTGGAAGCGGACGGCAAACAGCAGCTTATTTTTAAACACGCGATTTCAACGGTTATGCCGTCGCGGGATATTCATTTATCCCTGGTTGAGGACGAGGAGTAAGGAGCCGTTTTTTGTAAAAAACGAACGGATGACAGATGGCTTGCCTGAATGGTTACTAATTTGCGCCTTTATTGGAATGACCGATTTTGGCCGTTATGCAGGCTAAAGTCCAGTGCCTGCGCGGCTGCAGGAAGGGCCTTGGCGGGCAATGGGCAGGAAATGGGAAAAGGACGGCAAATAATGGAAGCATGGGAGGAAAGCTATGAAATTTGATGAACTGGTAACGAATTCGAAACTATTAAGAGCAACTAAGGAAATGGGGTATGAGGAAGCAACTCCGATCCAGGAAGCGGTCATTCCGATGATTGCCTCCGGCCGGGACGTCATTGCCCGGTCGCAGACCGGTACCGGCAAGACGGCGGCCTTTTCTATTCCGGTGCTGGATAAAGTCGATGAGAACTTATCCCGGCCGCAGGTTTTGATTTTATGTCCGACCAGAGAATTGGCGGTGCAGGTAGCCGGAGAAATCAGAAAGCTGCTTAGCTTTTCCCATAATATTAAGGTTTTGCCGGTTTATGGCGGCGAGCCGATTTATAGGCAGATTATGGCGCTAAAAAAAGGCGTGCAGGTGATTGTCGGCACGCCGGGGCGGATTATGGATCATATGG
>CAUVDV010000150.1:0-5442 GCA_963550755.1 uncultured Lachnospiraceae bacterium | reverse complement strand
AAAGGACAACGGTGCCGATTATCAATGCCGGCGACGGCGGGCATTTTCACCCGACCCAGACCCTGACTGATCTTTTGACGATTAAGCGGAAAAAAGGGAGATTAAATGATATGACGATTGGTGTCTGCGGCGACCTCAAGTTTGGCCGGACAGTCCATTCGCTGATTGAAGCGATGCTTCGCTATGATAATATTCGCTTTGTACTGATTTCACCGGTAGAGCTGCAAGTGCCGGATTATATCAAAGAAGCGATGAATAAAGCCGGCGTTTCCTGGCAGGAAGTGGAGAGCTTAGAGGAAGCCATGCCGCAGCTGGACGTGTTGTATATGACGCGGGTGCAGCGGGAAAGATTTTTTAATGAAGCGGATTATATCCGGTTAAAGGACAGTTATATTTTAGACTTAGCAAAGTTAGAAACGGCTAAGCAGGACTTAACGATCATGCATCCGCTGCCGCGGGTTAACGAGATTTCGGTAGAGGTTGACGACGATGAGCGAGCCGCTTATTTCTTTCAGGCGCTGTGCGGCAAGCATATTCGGATGGCGCTGATTTTACTGCTCTTGGGGATAAAGGCGGAATAAATCCTGCTTCGGCAGACGCGAGTAGCCACGAGCGCCAATATCCAATGGGAGGCGCCTGCCGGCGGCTTTGCCCATGTACCCGGCCGAAAGCTTTGTTTTCCGCGCGGGTGCAGCCGGTCTAAAAAAGGTTAATTTGGCGGAACATGGAAAAGCTTAGGAAAGAGGCGGCTGGTAAAAACATTTGACACTTATAGCATATCATGCGGCATCAAAAATCTTTGACGCCATGATCCAGAATTGCTTTGGCGATACCGCCGGCAATTCTTACATCATATAAAAAATCAGGAGGTAATTATGAACGTAGACGGCGTAAATAACGGAATTGTGCTCGATCATATCAGGGCGGGGCTGAGTATGCGGATTTATAAATTATTGGGGCTGGATAAGCTGACCTGCACGGTGGCGGTTATTCAGCATGTTAACAGTACCAAATACGGAAAAAAGGATATTATTAAGATTGATGAGGATATTCCTTTGGATTTTGATATTCTTGGTTATATTGACAGCAATATTACCGTTAACCGGATTAAAAACGGCCGGCTGGAAAGCAAGGTGCATTTATCCCTGCCGGCGCAGCTGAAAAACGTCATTTCCTGCAAAAACCCGCGCTGCATTACTTCGGTTGAGCAGGAAATTGTTCAGACCTTTTGGTTGGCTGATCCGGAGAAAAAAGTGTACCGCTGCGCCTACTGCGACGCGGAGCATACCGGCAAATAGTTATTTATTTAACTTTTTGCTGTCAAAGTAGGGGCATTTTTGCGCGGGCGGGTAATCTGCCAAACAAAAAGCCTGATAAAAAGGCAAGGCGTAAACAGAATTAGGGCCTTCTGTGAACTGCCGCCTTAAAATGACAATTTGGCTGAAGCATGAAGGCAATGCGCTTACCGCTGCAAAATATTTCGGGTTCAGACGATAAAAATAACTGCCGCCGGCATCAATATTTTTCTTTGACGCCGGCGGCTTGTTATCGTTTTTTATTTTTTTAATTAAGCTGCGGCGGAAAATCTAAGCATGAATAATAATATGCCGCCCAAAGTGATATAAGCATAAAGCCTAAAAAAGGAAGACCTTTACGCTGAATATCACATCTGTTTTGCCAAAAGAAATGTCTTTTTAATCGAAAAAGCCGCCTTAATTTAAAGGAACGATCGTAATTTCTTTCGGCACATGGTTAATGACCTCGCAGCCGCTTTCCGTAACGATCACCAAGTCTTCAATCCGCACGCCGAATCGGCCGGCAAT
The DNA here is from genome assembly GCA_963550755.1 of uncultured Lachnospiraceae bacterium. GTDB lineage: Bacteria > Bacillota > Clostridia > Lachnospirales > Vallitaleaceae > W11650. The sequence goes on along the minus strand of CAUVDV010000150.1, from coordinate 3,619 downwards.
ATAAATTCCGGGCTCAACCGAAAAGACCATGCCGGGCTGAACGGCCCAGTCATAAGCGGCGGAAACATCGCCGTATTCATGCGTGTCCATACCGATAAAGTGACCGAGCCGGTGGGTAAACTCACGGTCATGACCGCCTGCACGGATAACGGAACGCGCCGCCTCGTCAATGTCGCACAGCCGCATACCGGGCCGGATATAATCTTCGGCGGCGGCATTGGCCTGCCGCACCAGTTCATAGACCCGTCTTTCATCGGCAGTCGGTTCCTTGGTAAAAAAGGTGCGGGTCATATCCGAGCAGTATTCGTCTTTTTTGCAGCCAATATCCAACAGTACCATATCGCCGGCTTTCAGGCGGCGGCTGCTGTTTTCGTGATGCGGGTCGGCGGCGTTTTCCTGAAAGGCCACAATCGGCGGAAAGCTGATGTCATCCGCGCCTAAGTCCTGATAAGTCTGCAAAATGATTTGCTCCAGTTCCTTTTCAGTCATGCCGATCTGAAGCGAGTTTTTGGCAATTTCCATGGTCTTGTCATTTAACTCCGAGGCGATCCGCAGCTTTTGCAGTTCGTCCGCCGTCTTGATTGCCCGAACAAGATCCACGCAGGGCGAGCCGTTGACATAGGCGGCAGCGGCTTTTCTTTCCATTAAACCAATTAAAAATCCGGCGAATAAATGCTTATCAATGCCCAGCGGCTTTTGCGGATCGGTTTCCTGGGCGACAAAGCCCAAATAATCATCGGCATCGGCAAAGCCAACGACGGCAATCCCCTGCGGCGTAACCGGAAATAGACGGTGGATAAAAAAGACCGGTGCTTTTTCCGTCCGCAGCAAAAGCCCCATGAAACGCTCGCCCGGCTCAATCCGCACCCCTGTTAGGTAAAAGACCGATGACGGTTCGCTGATTAAAAGCTGAGTTAGGTTTTGCTCCCGCATTTTGGCTAAAACATTGTTCATTCTTTGTTGGTACATGTTATTTTCCTCCTATTCATCTTCCCGAGCTTCTGCACTCCAAATTTTTTGCATAAACTTACACCTCAATCAATTTATGTTCGGTTAAAGACTTTTCTCCGGTTTCCACTTGTCGGATAGACTCTCTTAATCTTGCCGTATTTGTTTCGGAATAAAAAGGGTCGGCCGAGATTTCAAACGGTATTCTTCTTTCCCTGACCGCTTTTCTTGCAAATACACAAAATGCGGTGGTCATATTCATTCCAATTTCAGTACAAAATGCGTCAAACTGCTTTTTTAGTTCCTCATCCATCCGAATATTTATACTGGTCTGCGCCATAAGCTCAACTCCTTTCCAATAAGATTATATACAAATTTGTTTACAGCGTCAATAAATTTGTTTGCGGTTTGTTTTGTTCATACTGAGCTTTAGTTTACCATTTACAGATTTCATGCGCTTTAGGACGGTTTATTTGCCTAAAAGCAAGTTATTGCCATATTTGCTGGTTGTTAGTTAGACCTCTTTGATTTTACCGTCGTTGACTTTCTGGGCGAAAAACATTATAATGGTACAAATATCAAAAACGGGATAAGTCTTTGGGCTTCGGCAAAAGGATTTATCATTTTTTGAGAAATAGAAAGCTAAAAACTGAGGTCAGAAAAGAGGGAACAAATGAAGCAAACAGGAAGAAAAATATATATTTTAGCTTTGGCGGCCTGCCTATTGCTGGCGGCCTGCCAGTCGGGAGATTCCGCCAAACAAACGGACTCGAATGTCCCGGCGGAAAATAAAACACAGGCGGAGCAGCCAAGCGTACAGCCGGAGCAAAAAGATAATCCGCAGCCGGATGCTGACAATGGGCAGGAAAACGGGAAACAGCCGGATACCGCGCCTCAAGAGGGACAAGACGCCCAGCCGGCCACGTCCAGCCGTCAGTCTAAGGAAATGCTGGAATATACCGGAGTTGCCTGGTCGCCGGAGCTGGAAGAAGCCCTGAAAGAGGTTGATTTTGCGGCGTTTCATTTTGACGTAAACGACCCCAAGCAAATTGAGGATGTCAACAGCTTATTTGTGCTGGCCAATAAAGCCAATTATTTTCCCGAGGATTTTGAGCCGATTGAGCTGGTTGACCCGCAGTCCAAGCACGCCGGCAACCAAAGCCGCAGAAAACTCTGTAAAGTGGCGGCCGATGCGATCGACGAGCTGATTGCGGCAGCCAAAAATGAGGGGCTGGACATTCAAACCGTTTCCGGCTATCGGACGATTGCTTATCAAAAGATTTTATATAAAAGCAATGTCGAACGGCAGGGCTTAGAGATGGCCAACCGGTACAGTTCCAAGCCCGGCTACAGCGAACATCATACCGGCCTGTGCATGGACGTCAGCTCGGCCAGTGTGGGTTTTGATTTGATAGAAAAATACGGCCAAACCAAAGAGGGCAAATGGCTGGCGGAAAATGCACATCGCTACGGCTTTGTCATTCGCTATCCCGAGGGCAAGGACAATATTACCGGATATAGCTATGAGCCGTGGCATATCCGCTATTTGGGCGGGCCGCTGGCTGATTATTTGTATCAAACCGGACTTTGCTATGAGGAATTTTTGGCTTTGCAGCAGGGCAAGCAGCCGGAAGAGATTGTAATAAAATAAACGTTTTGCTTGCGGGCTTGTTTTTCATAGGCATGCGGTCGTCAAATAAAATATATCGCGGAAAAGCAAACTTTTGGCGCGGGCGATCCCAGTGCTTGGTAAACGAGATGCCGAATGTTCCGCTTTTTGCACGGAAGCGCGGCTGGCTTTGGCTCTATCGTCCGGTCGAGCGCTTTGTTTTCTGGGGAGATGCCTAATCTGCACGGTAAATTGTATTCCGTGCTTGCCGCCGCAAGGCGCAGCCTTTCCGGAATGGCAGGCTTTGGCTGAAAGATCTGCTTTTTGCATGGCGGTCTGCTTAAAAAAATTATTTGTATCAAACAGGGGAAAGTTGGGTAAGGAAAAAGCGGAAAGTTTTGCTTGACAGATAAAAAAGCGAAGGCGGTACAAGGCAAAGACGGATTTTAAGAGGAAAGAGAGAAATATGGACTTATTCGATTATATGAAAGCGGCAGCGCTGGAAAAAGAAGCGCCCTTGGCTGTCCGGATGCGGCCGCGGACACTGGATGAGGTGGTGGGGCAGGAGCATATTTTGGCTAAGGATAAGCTGCTTTACAGGGCGATTAAAGCCGACCGGATTCGCTCGATTATTTTTTACGGGCCGCCGGGAACAGGCAAGACAACTCTTGCCATGGTAATTGCCGGGACGACTCGTTCCGGTTTTTTGCAGCTGAACGCGACGGTTGCCGGGAAAAAGGATATTATGGAAGTCGTTGATCAGGCCAAGCATGAGTTGTCCTTTTCCGGTCGGCGAACGATTTTGTTTATTGATGAAATTCATCGCTTTAACAAAGCGCAGCAGGATGCGCTTTTACCCTATGTTGAGGACGGAACGGTTATTTTAATTGGTGCGACTACGGAAAACCCTTATTTTGAAGTGAATAAAGCATTGGTTTCGCGGTCGCAGATTTTTTTGCTGGAAAAGTTGAAAGCACCGGATATTGAAAAACTCCTGTGCCGGGCGGTGTCAGAGGATGCAAGGCTGGCGGAGCAGAAGGTGACGCTGACGGACGAAGCGGC
>CAUVDV010000149.1:0-5498 GCA_963550755.1 uncultured Lachnospiraceae bacterium | reverse complement strand
TCCGGCGAACCGGTCTTCTCCTGACTTCTTCTCCGCCGCGGTTGGTGGTAATATTCTTAGCGACCTGCTCGCGCTCCAGCTTTTCTCTGGGCACAACCCGGTACAGCACTTTAACGGTGTCCTCCTGAATGCTTTCAATCGTTTCGTCAAACATTTCAAAGCCGATAAACTTGTACTCAACCAGCGGATCCTTTTGCCCGAAAGAGCGCAAACCAATACCCTGGCGCATTTGATCCATATTGTCAATATGATCCATCCATTTTTGGTCAATCACCTTCAGCAGCAGAATTCTTTCCGCTTCCCGGAACTCTTCAATATCATCAAACTCCTGCTCTTTTTTCTCATACAGCTTATGCGCTTCTTCCTTTAAAAAGTCAATGAACTTTTCCCGGGTAATCTCCTCTTTCTCGGTGTCCGGCAGGGTCAGCGTCCGGAAAGGAATGATCTCGCGCAGTGCATCGTTTAATCCGGCTAAATCCCATTCATCTATTTCATCGACACCAGCCGAGTATTTATTAACCATGCGGGTAATGACTTCATCCATCATCTGCAAAATAACATGGCGCAGATTTTGATTGCCCAGCACTTTCAGCCGTTCCTCATAAATAATCTCCCGCTGGTCGTTCATGACCTGGTCGTATTCCAGCAAATGCTTACGGATACTAAAGTTATTGGCTTCTACCTTCTTCTGGGCGCCTTCAATCGTATTGCTTAAAATGCCGGCCGCAATCGGCTCGCCCTCCGGCAGACGCAGTCTTTCAATGGTGCCTTTCATTCGTTCGCTGCCAAACAGGCGCATCAGCTCATCGTCCATGGAAATGTAAAAAATCGACTCGCCCGGATCGCCCTGCCGTCCGGCCCGGCCGCGCAGCTGATTATCAATCCGCCGCGACTCATGCCGCTCCGTCCCGATAATCCGCAGTCCGCCGACCTCAACTACTTTTTCGCCCAGCTTAATATCGGTACCACGGCCCGCCATATTGGTGGCAATCGTGACTGCTCCGAACTGTCCGGCGTCCGCTACAATTTCCGCTTCTTTTTCATGGAACTTGGCGTTTAAGACATTATGCTGAATTCCTTCCTTGCGCAAGCGATTACTTAATTCCTCAGAAGCGTCGATGGTAATCGTGCCGACCAGCACCGGCTGGCCTTTGGCATGGCTTTCCTTCACTGCCTCAACAATGGCATTGATCTTTTCCTCATGGCTGCGGTAAACCTGATCATCCTGATCCACCCGGATCACCGGCCGATTCGGCGGAATGACAATAACATCCATCCCGTAAATTTCCCGGAACTCCTCTTCCTCCGTCTGCGCCGTACCGGTCATACCGGCCTTTTTGGCATAACGGTTAAAATAATTCTGAAAAGTAATCGTCGCCAGCGTTTTCGACTCTCTCTTTACCTTAACCTTTTCCTTAGCTTCAATCGCCTGGTGCAGACCGTTGCTGTACCGCCGTCCCGGCATCAGCCGGCCGGTAAACTCATCGACAATGATAATTTCATCGTCTTTGATCACGTAGTCCTTATCCAGATGCATCAGGTTATTGGCTTTTAGCGCCAGATTGATATGATGCTGAATTTCCATATTGTTCGGGTCGGATAAATTCTCAATCTGGAAAAAGCTTTCTACCTTGGCCACGCCTTCGGCGGTCAGGCTGACCTGCTTTGATTTTTCATCAACCACAAAATCGCCTTCCTCGGTTACTTCTTCATTCAGCACCGCCGCCAGCTTGCTGACCTCGCCGATCACCCGGCCTTTTTTTAAGCGGCGGGCAATCATATCGGCCTGATCATATAAATGCGTTGACTTGCTGGAACTGCCGGAAATAATCAGCGGCGTTCTGGCCTCGTCAATCAGCACCGAGTCAACCTCGTCAATGATGGCATAGTGAAGCTCGCGCTGCACCCGGTTTTCTTTATAGACCACCATATTATCGCGTAAGTAGTCAAAGCCGAACTCATTATTCGTACCATAGGTAATATCGCAGTTATAAGCTTCCCGCCGCTTGTCGTTATCCATATCGTTTAAAATCACGCCGACGCTTAATCCCAAAAAGCGATAAATTGCTCCCATCCATTCGGCGTCACGGGCCGCCAGATAATCATTGACGGTAACGACATGCACGCCTTTGCCTTCAAGCGCATTTAAATACGCCGCCAGCGGCGCAACCAAAGTCTTACCTTCACCGGTCTTCATCTCGGCAATCCGTCCCTGGTGCAATACAATACCGCCGATTAGCTGCACCCGGTAAGGCGTCATCTGCAAGGTCCGAGCCGCCGCTTCTCTGACTGTCGCAAACGCCTCCGGCAAAATATCATCCAAAGTTTCGCCTTTGGTCAATCTTTCTTTAAACTCCGCCGTTTTAGCCAAAAGCTCCGCATCGGATTTTTGCCGGTATTCCACCTGCAGCGCTTCAATTTCTTCTACAATCGGCTCTATTCGCTTTAACTCTCGGCTGCTGTGAGTTCCAAATATTTTTTCCAGTAATTTCATGCCTTCCCTTTCTTTTCTCTATTTTTCTCAACTTCTGCCTAAAACTTCATGGACTCATAATTATTCCTATTTTAACACTATCCTTTTTGACTTGCAAGCAAAAAACAATAAATTTTCCGGCTCGTAACGCAAAGGTAACAATTCGAATTTGCAATGAATACAAAGGGCTCCCGGCAAAGCGGCAGCCCTATTTTCTTATGCTTTATAGTTTCGTTTTAAAAGGCTTGATCCATAAGCAGCCGAAGCTTATTCGGCCTCTTCGCCATCGGTTTCGATCAGGCCGTAGCCGGAATTCTTCCTTTTATAAACAACATTGATGTCATTGGTATAGCGATTGCGGAAAACATAAAAATCATGTCCAAGCAAATCCATCTGCATACAGGCTTCTTCCGGATCCATCGGCTTGACGCTGATTTTTTTCGTCCGCTCAATATTGATAGCGGCCTCCGGCTCGGCGCTGATTTGCTCAAAATAATCAATTTTTAGTTCCTTGGCCTGACGATGCCCGGCAATCAGCTTTTGCCGATGCTTGACCATCTGCCGCTCCAGCTTATCAACTGCGTTATCCAGGGCAATGTACATCGTTTCGCCGCGTTCTTCGGCTCTGATCACCGAACCACGGATCGGAATCGTTACTTCAATGATACTATCTCTTTTTTCAGTGCTGAGCGTTACCTGCACCGTTGTTTCTTCGGAAAAGAACTTATCCAGCTTATTCAGCTTTTCCTCGATTCTTTCCTTTAATCCCTCTTTTACGGTCATGTTCTTACCACTGATAATATACTTCATAACAAACTCCTTTCACCTCTCCGTGTTTCGAGAAAAATGTCGGCCTTGCCGGTTGCCCGGCAAATAGATTTATTTCCCTTACTTTATTATTCTCTTTAGGGGCGGAAAATCCTTTTTTCCGGTTTTAAGAATTTTAAAAGAACTCTCTTCCTACCCGGAAAAGAGTTCTTTTTCCTACCTATCTCATCAAAGCTAAACCAGCTTATTTATGCTTCCGTTTTCTGGCTGCTTCTGATTTCTTCTTGCGGCGAACGCTCGGCTTCTCATAATGCTCGCGTTTACGCAGCTCCTGCATGATACCGGCCTTGGCGCAGTTTCTCTTAAAACGACGCAATGCGCTGTCCAAGCTCTCGTTTTCTTTTACTTTTACAGTTGACACCTTTTACACCCCCTCCGGTTACGATTTATGCTCAGCCCTTCGGTCAAGTTCCCAATATTGCTGAAAACTGCTCCCTGACGGCTCCAAAAAGTTTTGACTACGGCCATGAAGTTTGCCTCAAGCGGGCAAGCCCACGGCAAGTACCACTGCCGGACGCGCAGCGACCAGGCTTTCCCGCAATCCTCTGCGCTCAGCCCCTTGACTTAACTCAATAAGGCTCCACCAAAAGCTTTTTTCAAGCACTTTAATTATTATATCGCATAAAGCTGCATTTCGTCAACTACTTATTTAAAAAAATTAGCACTTTCACCTCAAGGGTAATTTTTCAACCTAAATGCAACACGGTGTTGCACTTACTCTGACAGGATCCCCTGTTGCATTTACATTGAAAGGAGAAATTATATCCTGCTAAATCTGCCGCCAAGCTTACCCTTTGGCAATCTCAACATTTAGCTTGCGCCCCTTAATTCGCTTATTTTGCAAAGAATTCAGCACTTTTTTGGCGCTTTCCTTACTGATATCCACAAAAGAAAACTTATCATACATATCAATCGTGCCGATATGCGCCGCGTTAATCCCAGCCTCGCCGACGATCGCGCCGACGACATCGCCGACCGATACCTTATGCTTCTTGCCGGCCGATAAGAAAAGCCGCACCTGTTCGGCCACAGGTTTGCTTTTTCCTTTGCCCCGCTCAAAAAACATCTCCTCCTGCTTACTCTTTTTCTTGCCGTGTTTTCCCCTTTCCTCAAACGGCCGCTCCCGGCGTTCGCTCGTTCCCGGCCTTTCGCCCCGCTCTCTCTTTCTCTCCGCGCCATACTCCTTGCCGCGTTCGCGTTCTTTTCCCCGCTCCCGCTTGGGCGCATCAAAACGGAAATCATTGACATCCCGCTCCTCGTCCGCCGCCTCTAAAGCCAGGGTTTGCCGGAGCAGCGCAGCCGCTATTTGTTTAGCCGAATAACCCTTGGCCTGGAGCTTTTCAACCATTTTTTCATAATCATACAGCAGCTCGGTCTCCATGCTACTCAGCAGACTTTCGGTAAAGCGGGTAATTTGTTTCTCGCGCACCTCAGCTCTGGACGGGATCTCCATCCGTTCAATCTTTTTTTGAATATAAATCTCTACATTGCGAAAGCGAATCCGGTCAGGCCGGGTCACAATCGTGATGGATTCGCCCGGCTTGCCCGCCCGGCCGGAACGGCCAATGCGATGGACATAATACTCTTCCTTATCCGGCACGTCATAATTAACCACCAAATCAACGTTTTGAATATCCAGTCCCCTGGCCGCCACGTCAGTACAAACCAAAATATGCAAAATCCCCTTGTTGAACTTTTCCAGCACGCCCATGCGCAGCTCCTGCTTCAGGTCGCCATGAATCTTGTCACCCCAAAAGCCTCTTTCCTGCAAAGCATCGGTGATCTCATCCACCATTTTTTTCGTATTGCAGAATACCATGCAGCGCTCCGGCGATTTATCATCCAAAATCCGAAACAGCGCTTCCGGCTTCCATTCTTTTTTCACCGCGCAGTAGCTTTGCAGCACCGTATCAGTGGTAATGCCGCTGGCCTCGATTTTGACCTCGCCCGGTTCTTTCAAATATTTGCCGGCCAGTTCAATAATTTCTGCCGGCATGGTGGCCGAAAAGAGCAGCTTTTGTACCTCTGCCGGAACTGCCGTCAAAATGAACTCAATATCCTCACGAAATCCCATTTTCAGCATTTCATCCGCCTCGTCCAGGATGACGGTATGTACTTCGCTAAAGCGCAGGGTTTTCCGCTCCATATGATCCATAATCCGCCCCGGCGTGCCGACAATCACCTGCACGCCTTTTTT
>CAUVDV010000148.1:0-5552 GCA_963550755.1 uncultured Lachnospiraceae bacterium | reverse complement strand
ATGCAGATGCAGCGGACTCCATTTCACAAACTCTTCTTCAAAATTATCCGCCCAGCGACAAAGTTTTTCAAAAGGGGCAGCAATACTGATTTGTTCATTAAGTACAACCATATTCATCCTCCTTGCCAAGTTAAACTTCTGTTGCAGCAAAAGCATCCGGCATCTGACGCCGCGATTTTTGCTCCTGTTCTTTTTCGTCCCCTGAATCGGCCTTTCCAAATAAGACGCCATTTTGATTGCCGTATTCTTCTGTCCTATTATAAAATTAGCCGGCAATACATTTTTTCATGCTTTTAGTATAACATGTTCCGCTGCATAAGAACAAGTACCTATTATAAACTTCCTTATCTGCCCCGCCGTCAAAGTCCTTTCTATTATACTTGCATGCACATGCACTTTGGGCAAACAAACTATACGAGCGATAATGCGGAGAGAAAATCCGCAGGATTTTCTCGCACTCACGCTCAAGTTATGATATAATACTGCGCAATAAAAGCGTGAGTGCAGGCTGGAGGAAAAAATGCGAAGCACGCTGGCGTGCGAAAGCATTTTTGCCGAACAGCCTATATGAGCGATGATGCGGAGAGAAAATCCGCAAGGATTTTCTCGCACTCACGCTTGATTTATGTTATAATAGACTAAAACCCGCACACTCGCAAAAACAGGAGGAGATTATGAGTTATCAAACACTGTATACCGAATGGCTGAATAACGACTACTTTGACGAAGCAACCCGGCAGGAATTGCTGGCCATCAAAGGGAACGAGCCGGAAATAGAAGACCGTTTTTACACTGATTTGGAGTTTGGCACCGGGGGGCTGCGCGGCATTTTAGGCGCCGGCACCAACCGGATGAATATTTACACCGTCCGCAAAGCAACGCAGGGACTGGCGAATTACATCTTAAAAACCGCCGGCGAAGCCGGTAAAAAGAAAGGCGTTGCCATTGCTCATGATTCCCGCCGGATGAGTCCGGAGTTTTGCCGGGAAGCGGCGCTGGTTTTAAATGCCAACGGCATCGCGTCCTATATCTTTAACGGTGTCCGCACTACGCCGGAGCTGTCCTTTGCCGTCCGCAACCAAGGCTGCGCCGCCGGTATCGTCATTACCGCCTCGCACAATCCTTCCAATTATAATGGCTACAAAGTATACGGCGAGGATGGTGCCCAGGTGACTTATCCCCGCGATAAGGAAATCATTGATGAAGTCAATAAAATCACCGATTTTTCTATGATTAAGTATCAGCCGACCCCCGGCGAACTGTATCATGTTTTTGACGAGCAGGAAGATAGCGATTACATCAACGCCATTAAAAAACAAACACTTGACCCGGCCGTGATCGCAGCCGAAAAAGACAAGCTGGCCATCGTTTACACGCCGCTGCACGGCACCGGCGGCCGGCCGGTACTGCGGGTTTTAAAAGAACTCGGCTACCAAAAGGTTTACCCTGTTGCCGAACAAATTGAGCCCAACGGTGAGTTCCCGACTATTTCCTATCCCAATCCGGAAGAAGAAAAAGCCTTTGAATATGCGAAACGGCTGGGACAGGAAAAAAATGCCGATTTGCTGCTGGCGACTGACCCTGATTCCGACCGGCTGGGCATTATGGCAAAAACAGAGGACGGCAGCTATTTCCGCTTTACCGGAAATATGATTGCCCCGCTGCTTTTCGACTATATTTTAACCAAAAAGAAAGAACAAGGGACTTTACCGGCGAATGGTGCTTTGATTTACAGCTTTGTTTCCACCAAAATCGCTAAAAAAATGGCAGAACAGGAGCATTTAAAGGTCTTTGAAGTGCTGACCGGTTTTAAATACATCGGCGAAAAAATCAAAGAGTTTGAACAGGATCACAGCTATGAATACCTGTTTGGCTTTGAAGAAAGCTACGGCTATCTGATCGGCACCCATGCCCGCGATAAGGACGCCGTGGTTTCGGCGATGCTGGTCTGCGAAATGACCGCCTATTACAAAACGAAAGGTCTAAACTTAAAACAAGCCTTAGAAGCGCTTTATAGCCGCTATGGTTATTACCGGGACGCAACGCTGCCGCTTAGTTTTCCGGGCGCCGAAGGCCGCAATAAGATGGCGGAACTGCTGGCTCGTTTCCGTCAAAACCCGCCGCAGGAAATTGACGGTCGCAAGGTACTGGAAATCCGCGATTATGAAAGCGGCCAGATTACCGACTGTCAAACCGGTCAAACCCGACCGACCGGCCTAGTTAAATCCGATGTTTTATACTATGTTTTAAGCGGCGATGCCTGGGTCTGCGTCCGTCCCTCCGGTACGGAACCGAAAATGAAACTTTATTACGGCGTTCAGGCTACGAGCTGGGATGCGGCCGAAGCCGCCGGGCAAAAGCTGGAAGCTGCTTTAATGCAAATGGTAAAATAAAACCCAAAACTTTCCCATGTTCATTAAAACACAGAAGAAAACCTTTTCCACTAAAAAATACACAAGCATGAAAGAAAGCAGGTACACTATGATTTTTAAACTTTATCCGGCTCATAAGGATTATTTATGGGGCGGTACCCGCTTAAATGAGGAATTTTTCAAAAACCGAACCGGCATTGTGGCTGAAACCTGGGAACTGTCGGTTCATCCGGACGGCCCGTCCGTTATCACCGATTCCGGCACTGCCTATGACGGCAAAACGCTGACCGAATACTTAGCCGCCGAACCGCAGGCACTGGGCCAGCCGGGCGAACTGCCGATTTTAATTAAGTTTATTGATGCGGCCCAAGATTTGTCCATTCAGGTTCACCCCGACAACGATTACGCGCTGGCGCATGAGGGCCAATTCGGCAAAACCGAATGTTGGTATGTACTGGACGCAGCCCCCGGTGCTTTTCTCTATTACGGAGTAAATCGTCCGCTCAGCCGGGAGGAATTTCGCCGGGCAATAGCGGAAAACACTTTATTGGATGTGCTGCGCCGCGTACCGGTCAAAAAAGGGGATTTTTTCTTTATTCCGGCCGGTACCATTCACGCCATCGGTGCGGGCATTTTAATTGCCGAGATTCAGCAGAATTCGAATGTTACTTATCGGGTCTATGATTTTAACCGCAAGGATGCAAGCGGTAAACTGCGGGAGCTTCATATCGAACCGGCGATTGCCGTATCCGATTTAACCCCGGCGCAGGAGCATTTTGACTTTGGCGGTCATCTTTGTCAATGCCCTTATTTTACGGTTGACAAGATTATTGTTCATAGTGCTCTCCGCTATGACCCGCAAAGCTATCAAGGCCGAGCCAGTTTTCATTCCCTGCTGATTTTAGACGGTGTTGGAACTTTAACCGATGGTCAAAGCACTCATCCCTTACGCAAGGGCGACAGCTTCTTTGTCAGCGCCAATCACTCCGCCTATACCGTAGACGGCGACTTGACCATGCTGCTGACCACTTTAGGAAAATAAAACTGCGATTTTATTGCAATAAAAAGGAGCTGTTGCATTTTAAGATTTTTACACAAGATTCAGGAAAACTCTTTGCGATCCATCGCCATCTCTTGTGTAGAATCTGTATTTTGCAACAGCCCCTTTTCTTTTTATCCCTTATTCATATCTCTGAAAATACCCCAAATGCTCTGTTACATAGCCAAGGCACTCCTGCATCAAGGCCTCATCCCTGATCTCCTCACCGGCCGGTGTCCGCAGGCTGCAGCTATATTCCGCCAGACTGACTCTGGCGTCCTTTTGCACGGCCTCCTTAGTCTCAAAGAAAAACACCATATCCTCATTGCGTAAAGCAATTTTATAAGTATCGCCCGGATAAATGGACTCGCTGACCGTAAACTTTCTTTTTTCGCTGCCGCCGAAAAAGACTGGCAGAACCGACCGGCGACCGGTCAAATCAACCGAAAAGCCCGCTAATTTTCCCAAAATCGGCAAATAATCCACACTGGAAATATATTCCGGACAAACCCCCGGCTGCATATCCGCTCCCTTAATCAGCAGCGGCACCTTGGTACGCTCATCCGCTAAAAAGAAACCGCCGTCCGGAACCAAATAGCCCTGCCCATGATCGGAAAACAAAGTAACTAAAATATCCTCCGGCACAAAGGTTTCGTTTAAATAATCAAACAAAAAGCCCAAATAACGGTCAACATAGTGCATTTGCTCCTGATACCGTCGTTTTTTATTGCCATTAAACTGCTGCTTAACCGAAGTGCTGCCGGTTGCCCGTTCGTCCTGAAGCTCGGACAGTGTCAAGCGCGCCTGAACATCAAACGGCAGCTTATAATTATCGGTAATATCATGAAGTTCCCCGATATTGATATAAACATACTGATTGCTTTCCTTCAGCCCATCAATATGATCAATTGCATTGGAAATGACCTGCTTAATATCCATCATTTCGCCGTATACGCCTGAAAGCACCCGGTCAAAACCGCGAATATAGCCATAGTCAGGGTTCGTCCGCCAGTCACCGTCAATCTTGGCCGTTGTATATCCGGCCCGTTTTAAGCACTCGCCCAATATCTCCACATTCTCGGGCAGACGATAATCAACCCCAGGATAAAACATCTTATGATCGACGGTGTACTGACCGGAAAAATATCCTGCCATGCTGGGATACGTCCATTCGCCCGTGGAATAAAAATTAGTACAGCGGATTCCGGCGGCAAAATAACGGTAAGTTTTTGGCATCGACTCGGCAAAGCCATTTTCCTCCAAAAAAGCCTGTGATAATCCATCCACAAAAATTGTTAAAATCAGCTTTTTTCGATTCGGTTTTGCCGTCAGCGGCATAGGCTGGCCAACTACAATCTGCATTCCCTCCTCGCCGCTGATTTCAAGATCTCGGTCGGCCGGATAACAATGAAAAACATTACAAGCCTGATACATTTGAAATCGTTCCTGTTCGCATTTTATTTCAAAGTTCCCCGTTCGCCGAACCAAAACCGGTACGAGAGACTGCTCCCCGATTTCTACCTTGAACGAATTCCCCTGTGTCAGCACCTTTCTGAGTTCAGCCTGATCATACGGAATATTCCTCTCTGCCGAAAGAATGCCCAAACGATTATAACCGGCAATATAATATTCCGAATTGGTCTTCAATCGTACGCCTACCGTCTTTTCTTCCGCGTACGACCATGGATTGATTAACCGCTGTCCAAACAAATCAACCATTCCCTGCTGCAATTTTCTCATTTTCAGACGAAGTTCTTCAATTTCTTTATCCGTCGCCTGCTGTGCCTGCAACTCCATTTTCAACTTTATCCGTTTTAATTCCGAACTGTCTAACTGACCTGTTTCTATCAAACACAGTCGGGCAAAATATTCATAAGCCTGATAAAAATCGCCGACAATTTCATAGAGCACGCCTAAATTATATAAAAAATCCAGCATATAGGGATTCTTTTTCAGCCCCTCGTGCAGCAGCCCAATCCCCCGCTCGATTTCACCAATCAGCATATAATAAGTGGCTTTCATTGATACAACGTCTAAATCAAAGGGCTTTACCCGTTCATAAGCCTCAATCTCCGGCAAAAGCCCCTCGACTACGCCCTGACTTAAGCTTTCCTGAATTTCCTGCTTGTTCATTTTTTATC
>CAUVDV010000147.1:0-5560 GCA_963550755.1 uncultured Lachnospiraceae bacterium | reverse complement strand
GTTCTAAGGGACCGCAAGCGGCTGATGTTGTTAAATTATAGAAATAAGTCAAAAAGGGGGGCTGTGCTTGGGATATCCGGCGCAGCCTTTTTTAATATAGCCCTATTTTCCATGTTGGCAGAGGCATCTTTGGCGGCTTGCCAAACGCCTGATTTTTGTCGACGAAAAGATTACGGTTTTCGATAGGTATTCAGCTTAATTGGATTTTCTTTTGATTGAGGAATATTTATGCAAACAATTTTATTAACCATAGCCTATGACGGGACGGCCTATGCCGGTTGGCAGACCCAAGCGAATGCGCTGGCGATTCAGGAATGTATGATGAAGGCCGGAGCTGCTTTTTTACCGCCTGGGTTTACGATTACAACTGCTTCGCGGACAGATGCCGGTGTTCACGCCATCGGCCAAAGGGCGTTGCTTAAAACCACATCAATTCATTCTCCCCGGAAAATTTTAAGCGCCTTTAATTTTTATTTGCCGAAAGATATCCGCATTTGGAGAGCGGATCCGGTGCCGGCGGATTTTCATCCCCGCTATCATGCCCAAAAAAAACTCTATGTCTATAAAATCTGGAACGGGAATATTGAATTGCCGGGCTACTGCCGGGATCATGTTTTAGTTCGGCCGCCGTGCGATTATGATAAAATGCGTTATATTGCCGCAAGGTTTGTCGGCCGCCATGATTTCAACGCTTTTTCTTCCAAAAAAAAGACCGTCGAAGATACCGTTCGCCAAATCTATCGCTGTCAGGTGCTGGCAAGAACAGATCCTTATATTGGAAAGGACTGCGGGCAGGCGTATGAGATTTATATGGAAGGCGATGGCTTTCTTTACAATATGGTCCGGATTATTGCCGGTTGTATTGTTTTTTGGGGAAGCAGCGCGATCAGCCGGCGGGAAATTGCCGATCGAATTGACCGCGCCTATCAGACCGGCGACCGGGCGCTGGCGTCTAAGACTTTGCCGGCTAAGGGCTTGACGCTGCTGGCGATTGATTATTAACTCAACTGCTCGTGCTTTTTCAGCGTGATCGATATAACTTAATTTTTTATGGCACAATTTGATTAGACTTCCTTATTGGTTGGCGGCATCGCCATTCGATTCGGGTTTTGACCGCCGTTAAAAGGGCCTTTTGCGGAAGAAAAGAGAGCCGGCCAGGCACCCCTGGATATGTGGCGAACCGCTGAGCGAAAAGACGGTTCGGACGAGCATGGGAAAGTGAAGTTCGGAAAGGAATTAAAAAGAACGAAGAAAAGTTAAAAATTAACCAAGAAAGGAAGGAAAACAATGAAGTTAAGAAGTAGGATATTAGTAACAACATTGGTGCCGTTAGCTGTGATTCTAGCCGTCTTGTCAGTCAGCTCTTATTTATTTTCTGCAAATATGCTGCAAGAGGAACACAATGAGAAGATCGAACAGATGTCCGCCCGTTACGGGGCTGAGATCGGGAAGATGATAGCGGATAAAAAAGGCATGCTGGAGGCGATGGCCGATGCTTTGAACCAAATGACCTTAAGCCAGACGGAACTGGAAAGACTGTTTGCGGAAATGAAAAATAGTAATGCCGAAATCGTTAACTTTTTTATCGGCAAGGAAAATGGTCAGTATGCCGACGCGGTTGGCTGGGTGCCGCCGGCTGGTTATAATATAGTAGAAAAGGACTGGTATCGCTTGTCAATCGGTCAGGCTGAGCCGGTAGTTTCACAGCCTTATATCAGCACGGTTAGCGGGCAGTCAATTATTACGATTTCCAAGGAAATGAAGAAAAATGGTCAGCGGGTTGGCATGGTGGGAGTGGATATTTCCCTGGAACAGCTGCAAAAAATGGTGCAGGCCATTCGGATTGAACAAACAGGCCGAGCCTTTGTGTTGGACGCCAGCGGAAAATATTTAGTTCATGCCACTTATACAGTGGAAGATAATATTAAAAGCGTGGAAAATGGGAAATACAGTCAGCTGGCGGCCAAAGCACTGAGCAAAACACCGCTTACTTTTGAAGCCGATGTGGACGGGCAGGCAACGGTCTATGCTACCTATCCGATTGAAGGCACGGAGTGGAACTTGGTGATGCGCACTCCAAAGAGCGAGTTTTTTAGAGGAAGCAGGCAATTGGGTTGGGTTTTGCTTTTATTTAGCTGCGGCGCGCTGCTGCTGATGGGCGGGATTTCTTTTTGGAATGCCGCATCGATTGCCCGGCCGATTAAGGCGCTTAGCTCTTGTGTAGAAGGCATGGCCGGATATGATTTGACTTTGACGGATCGCTCGCCGTCAGTAATTTATTCGAAAAATAAGGATGAGATCGGGGCAATGTCCCGGTCGCTGATCAGCGTGAAAAATACATTAAAGGAAGTTATAACCAAGGTCAGCGACGTCGCCAGTCAAGTGTCAGCTTCTTCCCAGCAGCTGACGGCAACCAGTGAGCAGTCGGCTCATGCCGCCGAAGAAGTGGCCAGGTCAGTCGATGAGATCGCTAAGGGAGCGCAGAACCAAGCGGAAGATGTTCAAGAAGGGGCTGAGGCGATGTCGGTGATGAAAGCGGCTTTGAAGAAAAATGAGAAAGTGGTGGAAGCGCTGAACGAAACCATTAGCGATGCGCTGACCGCTCAGAAAAAGGGCGTTGAGTCAGTGGGTGATCTGGTTGCGGAAACCGAAAAATCTAAAACGGCAGCCGGCCGAATTATGGAAGCGATTACGACAACGAATGAGAGCGCCAATCAGATCGCTAACGCCAGCGATATGATTAAGTCAATTGCTGATCAGACCAATCTTTTGGCGCTGAATGCGGCGATTGAAGCGGCCAGAGCCGGAGAAGCCGGGCGGGGCTTTGCCGTTGTGGCCGAAGAAATTAGGAAATTAGCGGAACAGTCCACTGAATTTACCGAAGAGATTGGTCAAATTGTGGGGAATCTAACGACAAAAACCGCAGAAACCGTTGAGATTATGAATTTGGTGGGCGAGATCGTGGCCAATCAATCCGGAAAGGTGGCGGAGACCGATACACAGTTTGATGCCATTTCGGCGACTCTGGAAAAAACCAAACAGGCGGTTGGCCGGCTGAATGAATCGGGCACAGAGCTGAGCCGGACAGAAAGCAGCTTGCTCAATATTATTGAAAACTTATCGGCGTTGTCGGAGGAAAATGCGGCGTCGGCGCAGCAGTCGACTTCCTTTGTAGAGGAACAGGCGGCTTCTTCCCATGAAATTGCCGCTTCCAGCGGTCATTTGGCAGAAATGGCACAGGAGTTGACAGAAATGATTTCGGTGTTTAAAATATAAATAGCGGTAAATAATATAGGCTGCTGTGTCAGGAAAATAATACGCCCAGCGGGGCGATTGTTCGGGGACAGCAGCCTCTTTACGGAAAAAATAAACTTATTTGTTCAGCTTTGTCATGCTAAGACGGCCTTTTTGAGGCAGGCAGGCGACATCCGCAGCTTGACAGATGGAAACACGAAACTTTAAGCCGGGGAAAAGTTAGCGGGATAGCTTTTAAGTGGGTAAATGACGAAAAAATTGCCAAAAGAAAGAGGAGAATGAAAAATGTTAATTTTAAGTGCGGGACCAACGACGATAGCGGAAAATACTTTGCAGGCGATGAGTCAGCAGAGATGGAACGCGGATTTATCGAAAGAATTTTATGAGCAGTATCAGCGAGTGGTGGAAAAATATGATAAAGTGATTCAAAATAGCCGCGGTTTTAGCTTTATCATGGGAGCGGAAGCGATGATTGCTTTAGAGGGAGCCTGCGCCAGCCTGATTGAGCCGGGCGATCAAGTATTGGTGTTGGCTAACGGCGTTTTTGGCCGGGGGTTTGCTGATTTGGTCAGTATGTACGGCGGCCGGCCGGTAATCATAGGACAAGCCGATGATCGGGGCTTTTCCTTGGAGGCGTTGCAAACGGCGGTGGCCGAACACCCCGATGCCAAGCTGGCGACCATGGTTCACTGCGAAACGCCGACCGGCGTCACCAATGATGTTACTACGCTGTGTGGTTTTTTAAAAAAATGTGGGATTTTATCAGTAGTAGACAGCGTGTCGGCGATTGGCGGAGAAGCGTTAAACTATGATGACAGTGGAATTGACGTGCTGTTAGGCGGCAGCCAAAAATGTCTGTCGGCACCGTCCGGGTTGGGGATGGTGACATTAAGTCAGGAGGCAGTTCAGGCCATTCGGAACCGGACAACGCCGATTGCCTCTTTTTATGCCAACTATCAATACTTTTTCAATTGGCAGGAAAAAATGTGGTTTCCCTACACGATGCCGGAACAGCTGATTAATGCTCTGGAAACAGCGTTAGATAATATCTTAACAAAAGATTTTACCGGCCTGCATGCCCGTTATGCTGAAATTACCCGTCGGGTGCTGACTGACAACGGCTTGAAACTTTTTGCCAAAGCGGAGGCCGCCAATACGCTGACTGCTTTTTATGCGCCGGAGAAAGCCGCGCCGGCGGAGATTTTAACGCACTTACAGGCCAAATATGAAATTATTCTTTCCGGAAGTCTGGCAGAGTATCAGGACAGCCTTTTGCGGATTGGCCATATGGGCGAGAACAACCGCGGCGCTTATTTTGAGAAATTATTTACTGCCCTGGACGGCACATGGAAAGACTTAAAGCTGGGCGCCAGTCATTTCCTGCAAAGCTATTATCAAGCGGCGCTGCCGCCCTGCGACTGTGACAGCTGCCGGAAATAGTCCCAAACAGGCAAATTCGGCGATTGATGTCATAAGGCATATCACGCGGGAAGCAGCGTGTATTGGCTTGAACGGCAAGATGCAAGTTCCCCAAAATAGAACCAATAGAAAAAATAGGGAAATAGGAGGCGGCGATGGCTTTTTCATATACAGAACAGCAGCAGAGCGTAATTGACGTCAGAGGGCGAAGCGTTTTGGTATCGGCGGCGGCCGGTTCCGGCAAAACGGCGGTTTTGGTCGAACGGGTGATCCAGATGATTTTAAACCGCGAAATCAGTATTGATGAGTTGCTGGTCGTTACTTTTACCCGGGCAGCGGCGGCGGAGATGCGCGAACGGATCAGCGACGCGCTTAGCCAGGCGCTGCACCGCCGATATCAGCCGGAGCTGCGGGAGCAGTTAGTGCTGCTGCCATCGGCCGATATTACCACGATTCATGCCTTTTGCCTAAAAGTTATTCGGGAAAATTATTCGCTTTTGGGGCTGGAGCCGGATTTTCGGATTGCCGATGAAACGGAAATTGAAATCTTGGCGGAAGAAGCCATGGCTGAACTTTTGGAAACAGAATATCAAAGGGCGGATCCGGAGTTTTTGCATTTGGCGCGCAGTTTTATGACCGGAACCAGCGATCAGCCGATAGAGGATGCGATCCGCAGGCTATATACGGCGGCGCAGGGGATGGCGCAGCCGGAGGAATGGCTGGCTCAAGCGGTAGCAGGCTTAACGGCGGATTCGCCGGAGGAATTAAAACAGAGCTTTTTTTGGCCGGTGCTGTGGCGGGAGATTACAGAAAAACTGAAATGGGCGGGGCAGGAGCATCAGTTTTTGGCAGAACTGACTATTGGTGCGGAAACGGTGGCGTTTGC
>CAUVDV010000146.1:0-5669 GCA_963550755.1 uncultured Lachnospiraceae bacterium | reverse complement strand
CGACAAACAGCGGAATGCCTATTGTATACTTAATATTAACGGTCAACAGCCGATCTAAGCCCGTGTTTTTATCAGTGTACAGGATGCCGTTTTCACCCATATCCACAGTTATACGGCGAATCCGATAGCGGTCGGCATTTTGCCCCATCCGGCCGCGAATCTCTTTCAGCATATAGCTACTGATAAAATATTGCAGCCCTTTGGAAACTGACTTGGTAGCCAAAGTCAGACCCAGACCTTTCGGATCGCTGGCCAAATCTTTGACATTGCCAAAAATATCCTGAACATTTTGCTTGCTGTTTTTGAGTTTGCCGAAAACGTCTTTAAATTTTCCCATCAGTTCTTTTTTAAAGGGCAGCAGGGCTTTAATAATCTGAATGACCCCCTTTTTGCTGGCAAAAACTTTGCCCACATCGCCCAAAGAAAAAATATCGTCCTTAATCGCAGCGGCGTCATCGACCACCTGCTTGCTTTTCTCAATCGTCGCTTCCAGCTTCTCGCTGCTGTCCTTGGTTCGCGCGGCAATTTGGTCGGTGAGGTCAATCACCCCCATCTGATCCAGATAAAAGAACTTATTGGCCACATCCTGAATGGTGGCGGCGGCCGCCGCATCAATCAAGTCCTGAACATAATAGGACTGAATCATATAGGATAGGGTCAAAACCGCAAAAACATAAACCGGCAGTACAATCGCCGCCTCCAGCGTTAAAGCGCCTTGATTTTTCTTTTTCATATCCGCTCCTTTCCGCCTAATAACCGGCAACCGCGCGCAGCCGAAAATCCACTCTTTCATAATCGGATTCATTGACTGTGATTGCCGACGATTGCTTTTTGGCAATTTGAATCAGTCTGGGCAGGAACAAATACGGCACGTTAAACCCGATTTCAATCTTAACACCGGCCATATAATCGCTCAGCTGCTTGCCTTCCCGGAGCTGAACCAAATCCAGGATCCGGAACATCTTAAGGTCTTCCGGCGTGAAGATCAGGTACATCCGCAGGTAATCCTCATAACCCAGCTTAAAGCCGGAACTAGCCTTTTCGGTGGTAGAAACATTCTTGCCTGCCGCTTCCGTCAAAACGCTTTGCACGTGCTCATTGTAATATTCCTGCAGCTGATCTGCGCCTTCCTCCACTTTCGTGTTAAGGTAGCCCGCCACATCTTCCTTGACCTGATCCTTTTTTTCGTTAATTTCCTTAGTAATCGGATCAAAAACCACTTCATTCAACTTGGCTTCCATTTTTTTCCGAAGCTCGTCCTTTTTTTCCTTCAGCAGCGACTTAATATCGCCGTCCTCCTTAAGCTTTTTAATAATCTCGGCTGCGCTTGGCATCTCCGGCTCCAATTCCGCCAATAATTTATCGTTCAGCTTACCCATAAGGGTTTCCCCTAAATTGCCTTGAGCCGCCGTTTGCAGTCCTTTCATCACCGTGCTGTTCATTAGGCTGTTAATCAGACCTTTTTTATCAATCTTCTTAACCCAGTTCGAGTCACCCAGCTTTTCGGCTTGGGCCCGGTATTTTTCCACCATCACCAGATATTTGCCGACCACCGCCTCGACATAATTATCCAACGATTTTTCCAAATCGCTGACCGCCGACTCGACCACCTGGTACTTATCCGACACAAATTCCTCAATTTCCTTGAGCTTGAGTTTATCACCAATCGCGTCCGCCATTTTTTCAACTTGGCCGGTAATATATTGTTTTGCCTGCTCTGTTTTTTCCGTGACAAACTCGTCCATCGCCTTGATGCCGTCCTCGATCCCTTTTTTAGCCGCGTCCGCCGCCCCGCTGATAGCTGCTTCAGCAAAGATTTGGCCAATTCTGGCAAAGCCGGACGGTGCCAGTAAAAAGTCGCCGGCTGACTTGAGGAAAGCCACCTTTTGACCGAGCCGGAGAACAAAGACATCAACCACCGATTCGGCGATCGCCCACAGGACACAAATAACAACATAAACCAAAGGATAAATCGGCGGAAAAATAGCCGTAATCGCCGTCGCCAGCGAACTAGCCAAAGCAGTTGTATCTGAGCCGGTGAAAACATAGAGCAGATTCGGTAGCACCCGGAGCATCATAATCTTAAGGGCAATATCCTTATTGTTGCCTGTGTCAGATCTTTCTCCGGCAATGATATACTCAATTTCCGACTCTAACTTCAGATCATCCGCTTTGGGATTCGTGTTTTTATCCTGAAAGCGGAGATTGATCTGCGAAGCGTATTCGCCCTTGCCGGTAACACTGGAGCGAAAGGCCGTCATAATATACTCATTGACATAAATCGTGCCAAGCGGATCATTCGCCAGCCTTTTAAAACTCTCAATCACATTTTTAATTCCGCTCAGCCAGCTCTTGGAATTTTTGGCCGCTTTTTTGTTGCCCTTCGAACTCCCATTATCGGAATCAAGCGCTTCTTCTTTATCATCCCCGTCTTTGTCGTCGTCTCCGCTTAAATATCGCTGCGAGGGGAGCGTCTTAAACTCCTCTTTACTCAGTTCCTTGCCGCTGCCGAACGAAAAGATATTTTTAAAAATCTTTTTGACAACGTTCATCATTTTTTTAAAAGAACCGGAAGCCTTCTTGGATCCTGTTTTCGCGTCTTCGGCCGAGTCGCCGAGCCGGTTAAAGAGCTGCTCTTTATTAAAATCAATATGCATATTGTTGCAGTTTTTCAAATACAGCTGATGCCGATCCTTAAAAGCCTCTTTATCAAAGGTCTCCTGAACGTCGTTGTCGTTTCGGATTTTATTGATGTCATTGAACAGACGGTCTCTTTCCTTGAGCAGCGACTTCGTCGATTTCATCTTTTTGCTAAGGACATTAGGCAGGTCTTTCAGCAGCACCGCCTCAGGATCATCGGCCGCTAATTCATAATAGTCAACCGAACCATAGCTCGGAGAGCTCGGCACGCACAGCAGGGCAATCATATCGTCCAGCAGCGCGACATTTTGGTCAAACTGGCCGTCATCCCGAACCTCTTTCAGTTTTTCCCGCATCAGGGCAATCATTTCCAGCTTATCTTCCAGGAGTGGTTCGGTCTTAGCAACATAATTGGGATCCTTATCCTGAGAATTGGCCAGATTATTCTTTTCGGCCCGAACCTGCGCCTCATAACCGTCTAACTCTTTAGCAACATCTTTCAGCTTTTGCTTGGCTTTTTGGTTGGAGACTTTCATCCCTTGCAAAATCCGGTAATTTTTTTGGGTCAGGCGATTACTGGTCTCCAGCCAGCGGGCGTCTTTATTTAGTCCGATATTAATATAATTCAGGACACTGAACAAATCATTGCCATTCTCAATCGGCATAACCGGCTGGGCTTTTTCTTCTTCGGTCTGCGCCTCATAATAGTCCACATAATATTCCAACAACTTCATTAAAGACAGAAACTTAGCCGGATCGTTATATTCTGTATAATCATACTTCGACAAGCTCACCATTTTCTCCATGTCCGGAAAGGAATCATGGATGCCCATCTTTTTCAAAATATCAATCTTGTCGTCCAAACCTTCTGCCCCGGCCTCCCGCTGCTCTTCCAATACTGCCAGATACGCAGCGATCTGCCAGTCATGGATAGCTGCGAGCATAGCAAAGTCCAGCATGGAACTTTCTTCCAGCCTGTCGCCGCCTTCCCAAGCATGACTTTTATTAAAATGAGCGGCATAGCCGTCAACATCAAAATCCGCCAGCGCATCATGAAACAGACTCCGGTTGGCCATATCAATATGAGGGGCATAGGGATTTTCCGCCGCGAAGTCGATAAAAGAACGCACAAAATAGCCATTGGCGTCTCCGGTTTGGGCGATATACTTATAATCCGGCTTGTCATCGTGAAAGGCCCAGCCATGCACATAATAGCGGTATTCATTGAGCGCATCCAAAAAATCCGAGTTGCTCAGTTCCGTATCCAGCCGATCGGTAAACTTATCGCCGCTGGAGGTGATGCTTTTAAACGAGCTGAACATCGAATAAACCTTGCTGACTATAACCAGCGGCCCCCGGAATTTCATATATTCTAAAATTTGCTCTTTCACTTCGGCCGCGTTCATGGAAACGGGCCGAAAGCTCTTCTCGGCACCGCTTAAGCTTCCGGCCTGAAAGTTTTCTTTCATCAGAAAATCGGCTCTTTCCTGCAGATTGTTGCTTGGAGCCATAAACAGGCCGTAATTTTCCTGAAAGGATTTATCATACTTGGTAATCAGGGAATTGGCCGTTATTTCCATCGCCCGCTGCGCCTGTGTCTTATACACATTCATTCTGGCAAAATCCATGACCGACAGTCCGATCAATAAGACGGACATAAAGATTACTCCAAAGTAGAGAGTAAACGCTCCCTTCCTCTTCCTTCCCATAACTGCACCTCATCTCTTTTTTTATATCTCTATCTATTTATTAAATAATTTTTTATTTGCATTGCCCAGAGGTCTTTCTTTCGGCTGATCCCGAATAATTTTCCTCAATCCCTTTATTGGTACGAATTTCCGTCTGATTATTCCAGCAGTTCTTTCAGCGACTCTTTTAAAGTCTTTTTGACATCATCAATAATTCTCCCGCCGCCGACCAGCCGAACAGCATCCTTAATCAAACCGATATTGCGGATTTTCTCGGGTTGATCGGCCACCGCTACCTTGGCTCTGGCGGTAATCAAAACTCCGTCCTGATTAATCCCCAGCACGCTTAAAATGGGAATAATCTCCCGCACCCGTTTCTGCCCGGTCACAATAATATAGGAGGATAAAAATTCGGATTGTTTTTTTACATTTAACTTGGAGCCATGCTTAAAGACCATTCTGGCTTCCAGTTTTTTGGCCGCGCTTTGTTCGCCCGGCATATAGCGGTCGTAAAAACGCCAATACATTGGATATCTGTACTTTTCACTGCTTAAATCGATCTGCCAGGATTTTTTATCCTGGTAAAAATATTTCTCTGTTTCATTCGCTCCTTTTTCGGTGGTATACTTGGCATTGGAATACTTGGCGACTGCTTCGGCGTAATTATTACAAAACGCCGATAATACTGTTTTTTCATAGTGGATCAGCATGAAGTAAATCATCACCACGCTGACTGCCAGGACAATCGGCATTACGATTGCCGCTTCGACTGTAATACTCCCGCGTTTTTTCACTTTCGGCCTCCTCTATATAATAAGCAGCGTTTCTCTTTCTAGGCTGCTTTTGCTTGGTTTAAACTTATTTTTTGCCGGCATTTCGCGCTGCCAGTGTAAAAGCTTCAACGTTCCACTTGGACAACGCAAGAACCTCAGCGCTCTGCCGGCGCAAAAGCCCGGCGCTTCACTCTGCCAGCATCAAGCTCTGACGCTTTGACCTTCCGGCATAAAAGCCGGCGCTCCGCGCCGGCACAGGAACAATCTGCCGCCAAGCGGTAGATTGTTCCTGTGCCTTACCTGGTTGTTGTTTATGGATTTTGGGCAAGCAAGCTTGCCGCATCCATAAACAACAACCAGGGCTTTTACGCCTCGGTTTAACCGCCTTGGTTTTGCGCCAAGACGAAAAACGATTTTTGAGCGCATTTTCGTTGTTTGCACCAGCTTATTCTAATTGCTTCCTGCCGGCTTCGGAACTTTTGTTGCTTCTTCGCCTTCTTTATTTAATCCTTCAATCAAATTATTGAACAACTTAATAATCGTATTTCTGAATGCGATTGCCATGGCC
>CAUVDV010000145.1:0-5689 GCA_963550755.1 uncultured Lachnospiraceae bacterium | reverse complement strand
CTTTTATCACCGAATAGGCGGACATAGTCAGAACCGTACAGCCCGACAGAAAACTAATCGCCGCCACCGACATGACATGGAAAGAATCCAGTGTCGGCTTGATAATAACACCGCCGCCGATGCCGCAAATTGCCCCGACAATCGACGCTAAAAACGCTACCAAAAAAAATAAAACTATCATAATTGCTCCCCATTTCCAACAACAAATTTTACTTTCCCCGCAGGCACGCCGTCCTTTTTCTCCCAGCCGCTCTCACTTGCTTATGCTCTTTTAAACGAACGGCAAGAGAAAATCTTATCAGCCTTTCCCTTGTGCACCACCGTTTTTTATCGCCTGCCTGTTAAAAACTCTGACGCCGGCACGCATGCTCCGCCTCTTTAGCCGGCAGCCCGCGCTTGCTTATTTTCTTTTCAGCAAACGGCAAGAGAAAATCTTATCAGCCTTTCCCTTGCGCGTCACCGTTTTTATCGCCTGCCTGTTAAAAACCCTGACGCCGGCACGCATGCTCCGACTTTTTAGCCGGCAGCCCGCGGACCATACTTTTACCACGCAACATAGTATAACATAAATTTGGGGGCAGTGCGAGAAAAATGGTTTTCTTTTTTTCTTTTCCTTCCGGAACAACCACAGATTCCGGCATTTGGAGGCAAATTGTCAAAATAAGAAACAAGCGTAAAAATAAAGACCCCGCAGCCTGATTCAGACTGCCGCGTCTTTATTTTTTACTTTTTCTCTTTGCTGCAACCGTCTTGGATAAGCAAGCGGTTTCCGCTGTTCTCCCTGTTTATTTGCAAAAAAAGCTTGTTTATTAAATTTTGCTGCCTGAATCGCCGCATTTAGCTGCATTTAAACAAAGGCGCCGGCTAATCTTTCATGCACAAATGAACTGCCGAGGTTTTAAAAGTCAGCGGCAGAGCCAAAATGTTCGGATTTTCTCCCACTATCTTCACGGCATCCGCCAAAGCTTCTTCAAAACTGGCTCTGGTCTTGCAGCCCATTCCCCGGGCATACCCGGGCTCCTGCGCGCCGACAATATAAATGGCCGCCGCATTCTTTTCCGCGATATGGGCGCAGCTAATCATGGAAAAACCATGAAACGGATGGAACGCATTGCAGTACCGGTACTGCCGAATAAATTCCTGATCGGTGGCAAAATATTCACCGTAGCGGTCCAAATCCGGCAAAGTGTTCATCTGATCATGCTGAAACATATTATACAGCTTCGGTAAATAGGGCCACAGCTCCTCATGGAAGTACCCATTACACAGGCTCGAACAAATGATAACGCAGCGATCGCTCAAAACCCGTTTATGCCGGATCACCTGCGCCGAAATTGCCTGCATCAACATGATCGGATTGGTGCCCATGCCTTCGCCGTAATGGAAAAACT
The DNA here is from genome assembly GCA_963550755.1 of uncultured Lachnospiraceae bacterium. GTDB lineage: Bacteria > Bacillota > Clostridia > Lachnospirales > Vallitaleaceae > W11650. Next base: position 4,298 of record CAUVDV010000145.1, on the reverse strand, counting down.
GAGGCATCCCAAACACCAGAACATCATATTTTTTCTCCGCCCAATGCACATAGGTGCGCCGATCGGCTACCTGCCAGCTCAGCGGCTGCATTTCTTTGGCATAGCCGCTGAAAATAGCAATCTGCCGGCTCTTGGTGTCCAGCACCGCATCACAGCAGAAAAACTTTTTGCCCATTTTTTCTTCCATATGCATACTGATTTCATCAAACTTAGAACGCATCAGGCTGTGACCGCTGACCGGCGTAAAATCCTGCCGGTGCATCACGCTGGGCGTATGATGGCTGGCAATGCTGCGCCAGTGAGTGATTCCCGTAGCCGAATGCTTATAGCCGCCGCTGTAGCCGCCGTAAGGATTGCCCTGAACATGGCCGATCATAATCGCCACATCCGCGTCATAAACATATTTATTCATAATGACCGGATCGCCCCAGCGGGTCGTTCCCAAATCAATCAAATGGTCATAATCCTCACTGTCATGATTTTTAATCTGACCGCTGAGCCAAAACTGATCAAACAGCTCCCGCCCCAAAACACCCAAAATTTCTTCCTTGGTGTTCTTCCGATGCAGGCCGTTCGAGCAAAGCAGCAGGATATCCTCTTTTTTAACGCCGGCCGAATAAAGCTCCTGCAAAATGAGTTTGATTGCTATCTTCCGGTGCGACGTCGGCTGCTCCCCGCCCTTGACCCGGTCAGGAAACACAATCACACATTTACTGCCGGCCTGAGCCAGTTCCGTTAACGGCGGCATGCCAATCGGCGCCCGTAAGCTTTTGAGCGTTTCTTCCTCCAGTTTTTCCTCCGGAATATGCTCCGGATCGGGCACCGTCACTCCCGGAATAAAAACATCGGTTGTATCCGGCAGTTCCGCGCTCATCGTTCCTTTTCCATACTCAAACTCAAGCCTCATTTTTTTCTTCCTTTCCCTGCTGCAAATAGGTTTCGACAATCTCCAGATAGCCTTCCGGCGTAAAGCCGAAGCTTTCTCCGAAGTTGGTCAGTGCAATCAGCCCGCCGGAAATCTCCGGAATCTGAGCCAGCATGCCGGCGTTTTCCTTTTTAAGTCCGCCGCCGTAAACCATCTCCACACCGCCGGTATGGTCATTGACATAACGGGCAATCTTTTGAATATATGCCTTATCCGGCGGGGTTTTGCCCGGCCCGATCGCCCAAATCGGCTCATAGGCTATCGTCACCTGTTTCGGATCAACATCCATCAGGCCGATATTGAGCTGGATCCGCAGCACATTCTCCCAGTATTCCATTTCATCCTCTCGTTCCCCGATGCAGTAAAGCACTTTCAGTCCGGCCTTTAAAGCGGCTTTGACCTCCATGTTCAACTGCGCATTCACCGCTCCCCGGTCACCGCCGCCCAACATGTAAGCGCCGATCTTATCGTTCCGCTCCTCACTGTGTCCGATCAGAGCGGTATCGGCACCCAACTCCCGCGCCGCCGTAGCCGGCAAATTGGTGGTAAAAGCGCCGAAATTGCCGCCTGCTCCGATATCCGCCCGAAACACGCCCTGACTGCCGATATGAATCCGGCCGTTGCTGGCCGCTTTCGCCAGCAGCAGATGTGCTTCCGGGAAAAACATGGTAAACTCCGCCTGACCGTCATACCGGGCCAAGGCGCCCTGCGTCCGGTCAATAATCTCCTTCGCCCAGCTTTCTATCGGCGCCAACCGGTTAATTCCGCCATTTTTCGCCGACACGTCAAATCGCTTTAAATTTAAATAAATTTTTTTCATACACGCCTGCCTTTCTTGGGTCTTGTTTTTGGTCGCCTTTCCTTAATTTCTTCCGTCAGCTTAGTTTTCCCATATTCGCCGAAACCATTTGCAAATTCTTCCTGCCGCGGCAGTACGCTTCCGGCAAAACACAGTTTCCCGCATACACCACTGCTTATCGGGCCGCTTCATACTCCGCCTTTAGTTCCGCCAGACTTCTGGTCTTGACCAGCGGCGCCATATGATAGCTGCCAAACTCGACCATCATCTTGCCGGTTACTTCCATAACTGCGTCTTTGATCGCGTCCACCAAGCTTTGCACCTCCGCGCCCGGCACCCGGCCGTGCATAACCGTATCCATGATCGGCGTTAAATAGCCGCGGGGATCAAAGGCCGCCGGTTTTTCCAAAAGCAAAGCATGGATCTCTGCCAATGCCGGAACCGCTAAAAGCTCGGGACGTCTTTGGAACAATTCCCGGATATTGCGGGTCGTGGCCAAACGAATATCGGTATCGACATTGATCTTTCGAATCCCGCCGATTTGAATCACTTCCTTCAGCTGCGGAATCGGAATCCCGTGGCTTTCGCCGATTTGACCACCCAAAGTATTAATTTCCGCCACTACTTCCGCCGGCACATTGGATGAGCCATGCGACACCAAGCCGCAGAACAGGCGTTCATGGGCCAGACATTCATTCACGGCAATGGCAATCTCCTTACGCAGCTTCACGTTTTTGCCCTTGACCGCCCCATGCGAGGTGCCGTAGCTGATGGCTAACGCATCGACTTCGGTGGCCTTAACAAAGCGGACGGCATCTAAGGGATGAGTATAGGTCGAATTCTCTGAAAAAACATGATCCTCCTCCCCGGCCAGCACCCCCAGCTCTCCTTCGACGCTGACTCCCCGGGCATGCGCATATTTAACCACTTCCCGGGTCAATTCCATATTTTCCGCAAACGGCTTACTGCTGCCGTCAATCATCACTGAAGTATAACCGGCGTCAATCGCCGCCTGACAGGATTCAAAGGTCTGGCCGTGGTCTAAGTGCAAAACCACCGGCACCGGCGAATCTTCTCCGTACCGGCGGACGGCCTCCACCAGATTTTTCATCCCGGCCTTTTTTTCCTCTAAAGTACCGTTCATAAAGTCAGTCCGACCGCCCATAAAAGCATTGGCCAGTTCCGCGCCTTGCAGCAGGGCCGGACTGCGGAATATTTCATGCATTCGAATCGCCCCTTCCACCTGGGCGACCGAATTGACATTAAAGGCACCGTAGGCAAAATTGTATTTGATAGCCGGTTCCAATAAAGGTTTTAACGATGTGAGCATAGCTTCCTCCTGATTCTGTGCCGCCGTCGGTATCCGGTTGACCTCTCGCCGCCATTTCGTCAAAATGCCGCTGAAAAATTTTCTCCTGCTTGCTTTGATAAATGACTGTACGGTTTCCGGTAATTCAACCGCCGGATGCATGACTGGCAGCGAAATATATTTTATAACCGAATTGTCAAACGATTTTCCCTTTCCCTGCTAAAAAGCCGGCTCGGCCGCGTTTTCATTGGTCAAAATAAGCGCGTTCGGATGCCTTTGCACGAGACTGGCCGGGAAATGAGCCGTCACTTCGCCATAAGCTGCCTGCCGGATAACCGCCCGGTGCCAGTCCCGAAACACCGCCAACACAATCCGTTTGGCCGATAATATCTCCTTCATGCCAAGCGTCACGCAGCTCTTAGGCATGGCATCAATCGCACCGCCTAAGCTGCCGGCACCGTTGATTGCTCTGGTTTCCGGCGATATCGTCAATACTCTGGTCGGCAGCTTGGCAAACTCCTCCACCGTCAAGGTCTCACTCGCCTCGTTAAAAGCCAAATGTCCGTTGATGCCGATGCCGCCGATACAAATATCCGCTCCGCCCAGCGCCTTCAGCCGCTCATCTGTCTTCTCGGGCTGATCCGGCTGCGGAAAAACTCTTTGCTCTGGGGGCATAACCAGCTCCGGAGCAATCCGGTCATAGACCTGACGTGCCATAAAGCCGCGAAAAGAAAGAATATGCTCCGAATCAATCCATTCGCCGTTTTCCTGCAAATATTCATCCATATTAAAAAACCAAACATTTTTCAGCGAAATCTTTTCCTGATTGACCAGCCGGACAAAAATCGGATACTGGCCAACCGGCCCGACCGGACAAATAAAGACGGTTGGCCGGCCGGCTTCGTTGTTTTTCCGAATCTCCCGAATCATAATCATTGCCAGCTCATAAAAAACCTCAGCCGAATCGCCCAATTTCACAATGGGAATCTTCGCCTCCCGCCCCAAATCCTGCGCCGAAATTTGATAATAATTCATACGTCCTCCTTATCGGTCAAAATCAGCCCTGCGCGGCTTAATTGCCATCGCCCCAAAAAGCCTTGGCTTTCATCTCAAAACCAAGCTTTGCAAATGGCCGCATGCGTTCGCAATCTCCTTTCCGCCAAGACTTCAGCGGCGAAAACTAACCAGTTCCGGCAGTTCTCCGCCCATTAGCGGCCGCAGCCATTCCAAAAAAGCCGGGGTCACGTCGTAGCGGCTGAAATACT
>CAUVDV010000144.1:0-5772 GCA_963550755.1 uncultured Lachnospiraceae bacterium | reverse complement strand
GGGGAAAGCCCCTAGACTGTTCACTTGAGGCGCGGATGGGATTACGGTACGACTTGTTTGGCGATCTTGCGCGGGGCGTGGCAACTGCTCCGGAGGTCTTTTCATGGGAAACCGCTTTTTTGGCGACAAAAAAGTAAGACCTCGGGAAAACCTGCAGGACCATATGTCGTAAAATTTATCATTCGGGTCGTCTTACTTTCAGCAAAGAAAGATTGCTTTTGGCGGGTATATTAAATAGGAAGAAAGTCGATTTTAGCGCGCCAAGCTTTGATATTTCGGCGGTTTTGCTTTGGCGAAAAGGGTTGCAGGCGCTTGTTAGCTGTGTTTCTGAGGATAGGCAATGGTAGGTGCTGAGAGAATGGCCGATGGAGCTGGTGAGGCAGATAAAAAACGGCGGAAATAGGATAGTATAACAGATATCAAATAATAAAAGTAAGGGTTTGATTTGAGCAGAAAAAACAGAGTAAAGTTTAGGAATAAGGTAAAGCGCAAGGTAAATTACAAATGGATTGCCTTTATTACGGCAGCTACATTTGGGATTGCGGCGGCAATGGCATATTTTTCCGCCGCCTTTATGGAAAGCGTATCGGTGACGGCAGCGCTCTTGATTTTGCTGTTGATCATATCAATTGGCATCTTTTTTGACCTGCTGGGAATTGCGGTCACGGCGGCGGACGAAACGCCGTTTCATTCGATGGCGGCTTCGCATGTCAGGGGTTCCAAAGAGAGTATTCAAATTATTCGCAATGCCGGCAGTGTCGCTAATTTCTGCAACGACGTAGTGGGTGATATCGCCGGGATTATTTCCGGCAGCGCGGCGGCGGCGATTATTGCGAAGCTGGTGATAGAAGAACGCTTTTGGCTGCGGACGTCGGAAATTTTACTGTCGGCAGTGATCGCGGCGGTAACGGTCGGGGGGAAGGCGGTGGCCAAAGAGATTGCCATGCGGCACGCCAATTTTATTGTTTTTCAAATCGGCCGGTTTTTAAACTTTTTTCAAAGAAGTTGAGAAGTTGTCTTATTTACTTCTTGTTTGGGCGAATTGCAAAGGAACCGATGGAATGGGAACAGCTGTTTTTGAAATTGAAAACGGGTTTGACAGCGAAAGAGGAGTTTTTGCTGCTTGCCGCCGCAAAACGATAGCTTTTGGTGCGGCCGGCCGGAAACAAATATATTTTGGAGACGGCGGCGAAAGCAAGTTTTGGTGATGGGAAAGCAGAACTGTAAAAATAGATAGGAAACAAAAGCAATGAAAAAAGAAAGATTAGACATCCTGCTGGTGGAGAGGGGGCTGGCGGCTTCCAGAGAAAAGGCCAAGGCGCTGATTATGGCGGGCAAGGTGCTAGTGGCCGGCGAACGGGAAGAAAAAGCCGGCGCGATGGTGCCGCCGGATCAGGAGATTCGGCTCAAGGGCGAGCCGGAGCAGTTTGTCAGCCGGGGAGGTTATAAGCTGCTTAAGGCGCTGACAGCGTTTGCCATTGATTTAAACGGTAAAGTTTGCATGGATATCGGCGCTTCGACCGGCGGGTTTACCGACTGTATGCTGCAGCACGGAGCACAGCGGGTATACAGTATTGACGTTGGCTATGGCCAGCTGGCTTGGAGTTTGCGCCGGGATGAACGGGTGATTGTGCTGGAAAAGACCAATGTCCGCTATTTGACAACCGAGCAGGTGCCGGAGCTGATTGATTTTGCCAGTGTGGACGTATCGTTTATTTCTTTGACTAAGATTATTGATGCGGCGCAGGCGCGGTTAAAGTGCGGCGGGGAAATGGTTTGCCTGATTAAGCCGCAGTTTGAAGCCGGTCGGGAGAAGGTCGGCAAAAACGGCGTGGTTCGGGATAAGCAGGTACACCAGGAAGTGATTGAGCGGATTATTCAGGAAATGAGGGGCCGGCAGTTTTTGGTATTGGGCTTGGATTTTTCCCCAATTAAAGGGCCGGCCGGGAATATAGAATATTTATTGCATATCAAAAATCAAAAAACGGAAGGAGGGATGGATGCAAAACGGGCAGCAAAAAAAGCGGAGAAGCTAGCAGAGAGCGAGGGAAACGAAGCAGATATCAATATTGAAGATGTGGTGGAAAGATCCCATAAAATGGTAGAATAATGGCATATCAGAATATTTTAATCGTAACCAATGTGCAAAGAGATCCTAAGGAGAGATTTACCGGGATTTTAAAAAAGTGGCTGGCGCAAAAGGGCAAAAAAGTCACCGGCGTGCATCGGATCAGCCCGGAAAATATCGCCGGACAGGAACTGATCATTACGCTGGGCGGCGACGGAACGATTATTAATGTGGCAAAGGAAGCAGCGGTCAGAGGTTTGCCGGTGCTGGGCATTAACTTGGGACATTTGGGCTTTTTAGCGGAAACGGAAGAAAAAAATGCGTTTTCTGTTTTGACCGAAATCTTTACCGGCCGCTATACCGTGGAAAAACGGATGATGCTGAGCGCTTATGGGATCGAAGCCGGAATAAAGCGGTTTTACGGCTCGGTTTTAAATGATATTGCGCTGAAAAGGCATGATATTTCCCGGATGATGGCCTATACGCTGCGGATCAACGGCAATCTGGCCGGACATTACCGGGCGGATGGGGTTATTTTATCGACGCCGACCGGTTCTACGGCCTATAATTTATCGGCCGGCGGGCCGATTATCCTGCCGCATTGTGAAAACATTGCGGTCACGCCGATTTGTCCGCATTCCTTGTCGGCCCGGCCGCTGGTCTTGTCGGCGACGGATGTGATTGAACTGGAATTTGACCGGCTGCACGGTTTGGATGATTTTTTTGTAACGCTGGACGGGAGCGAGATGATTCCGATTTCTCCGGGAACAAGGGTGGAGATCGTTCGCTCTGCTCAGACCACCAATTTGATTCGGCGGGAAAATACCAACTTTTTTTCGGTTCTAAATGAAAAGCTATAGTTTTAGCTTTTTCTGGCCAAAATCTTATTTTTGGTAAAAAACGAGAGAAATGCCTGGCGATCCGAAAGGAAAGACGGAGGGTTAAGCATTTAACAAGCGGAAAGCAAAATAGAAACAGCATAGATTTGACGAATTGCCTTTCCTAAAAGAGCAAGATATTTCAGCAAAACCGGAGGCTTTTGGGCTGGTGGCGCGGCAGAGGCGAAAAGATAAGCGCTGCGGGAATATCAGTGATCGAGGACTTTCAATTTCAGGAATTAGACCCGAACGCTTGGCGGACGGGGACGGCGCAGAAAACGCCGGAAGGAGGTATAAAATGAAGTTTCAAAGGCAATCGAGGCTGTTGGAGATCATAAAGAATGAAGAGGTAGAAACACAGGATGAAATAGTCCAGCTTTTGCTGAAAGAAGGTTATCGGGTCACACAGGCGACGATTTCCCGCGATATCAGGGAGCTGAAGCTGATTAAATCGGCGGACGGCAGCGGCCGGGTCAAATACAGTCTGCCGCAGACGGAAACGGCGCCGGAAGCGAGTAATGAAAAATATCGGAATATTTTAAAGCATGGCTATAAAAACGGCGAAGCCGCCGGTCAGCTGGTGGTGATCCGAACTTTAAGCGGTATGGCCATGGCGGTGGCGGCGGCGATTGACGCGCTGGGACTGCGCCATGTCATCGGCTGCATTGCCGGGGATGATACGATTTTTTGTGCGACCCATTCGCCGCAGATGGCGGAGGAAGTGCTGAGGGAGATTAAAAGTTTGATCTAGGGTGGAAATGAAATGCTGGTGAGTTTACATATTCAAAATATCGGTTTGATTGATAACATTGAGATTCCGTTTCGCCGGGGGCTGAATGTGTTATCGGGTGAGACAGGCGCCGGAAAGTCCATGATTATTGGTTCGCTTGATGCTTTGCTGGGCGGTGAAATGGCCAAGAGCCTGAAACGGGAGGAAGATTCTTTTATTGAGGGCGTTTTTGCGCTGGAGGGGATGAGTCCGGCCATTTTTGACTGTCTGGAGGAATTGGGGCTGTCCGGAGAGCAGGAGCTGATTATCAGCCGCAAGGTCAGCGGCGGCCGGTCGGTCTTTCGCTGCAATGGGCAGATGATAACGAAAACAGCGGTTTTAGAACTTCGGGCGAGGCTCTTAGACATTCATTCCCAGCGGGAGCATCAATCGCTGCTGCAGGTGAAAAATCATATTTTAATGCTTGACCGGTATTTTGCTAAGGAAATTACACCGCTGTTAGAGGAATTAAGACTGTTGGATAAACAGAGACGGGAAGCGGAAAAGGCGCTGGCGGAACTGAATATGGAAGAATCGGCCAGGCTTAGGGAAGTGGATTTTTTGCAGTTTGAAATCAAAGAAATTGAAGAAGCAAACTTAAAGCCGGGCGAGGATCAGAGTCTGGAGCAGGAACTGGAAGTGCTGCAAAACAGCCGGCAGATTCAGGAAGCTTTGCAGGCGGCGATGGAAGCGGTCGCCGGGGAATATGGCAGCCGCAATCAGGTCGGACAGGCCGCCTACGGTTTGCAGCGGGTCAAGGATTATGACGAGCGGCTGATGTCCCTGTGGGAGCAACTGTTAAGCGCTGAGGATATTTTGCATGATGTAGCCCGAGAAACCGAACGGTATTTGGATACGATGGACGGCTATGAGGAAAGATTGTTTGAGGCCGAAGAACGAATGGATGTAATCAATTCGCTGAAGGCCAAGCACGGCAATACGATTGAGGAGATTTTGGCGGCACTGCCGCAGAAAGCAGAGCGGCTGGCCTTTTTAGAGGATATTGTTAAGAACCGCCAGCGGCGGCAGCGGCAAATGGCGGAGATTGATCAAAAAATGCAGGCTAAAGCCAGCGAGCTGACAGCGGTTCGGCGAAAGGCAGCGGATCAGCTAAAGCGGGAGATGGAGGAGCGGCTGGGCGCGCTTAATTTTAATAACAATCAGTTTGAAGTGAAAATAGAACGGAAAAAGCAGGTACAGGCCGATGGCTGGGACGAAGCCGCGTTTTATATCTCCACCAACAAGGGCGAGGCACTCAAGCCTTTGGTGGAAATTGCTTCGGGCGGTGAGCTTTCTCGGATTATGCTGGCGCTGAAAGGGATTTTTGCAGCGGTGGACGAGATTCCCAGCTTGATTTTTGATGAGATTGACACCGGCATCAGCGGCATTACCGCCGGCATGGTCGGTGAGCAGATGAAGCGGCTGGCCGCAGGCAAGCAAATTTTTGCCATCAGCCATCTGCCGCAGATTGTGGCGCTGGGGGATGCCCATTATTTGATTTATAAGGAAGAAGTGCAAAATCATACCCGTACCGAGATTATTGAGCTGGACAGCGAGGCCAGAGTCAAGGAACTGGCGCGGCTGCTGGGCGGAAAAAACATCTCCAAGGCAGTGGAAGATACCGCCCGGGAGATGCTGGGTTTAACTGAGTAATCCACGCATTGACAAGTTGCTTACCGCTTAAGGCAAGCAGGTAGTTATACTTGATACGACCGGAGAGCTTGCTCTCGAGGGAAGTATCAAGTATAACTGCCTATTTGCGCGAGCGCCCCACGGATAATTCGCGGAAAGCGAATTATCCGTGTCTTGGCTTAAGAGGTAACGGTAGCAGGCAGTTATAGCAGATACGACCGGAAAGCTTGCTTTCACAGGCAGTATCGTACATAACTCCATTTGCGCGAGCGCCACACGGATAATTCGCCAAAAGCGAATTATCCGTGTCTTGCCTTAAGCGGTACCGAGGCAGGCAGTTATAGCAGATACGACCGGAAAGCTTGCTTTTGATACGACCGGCAGGCAGGGATTAGCTTTCGACTTTAGTCAGTCCGGCTGTTCCC
>CAUVDV010000143.1:0-5817 GCA_963550755.1 uncultured Lachnospiraceae bacterium | reverse complement strand
TCTATTTTGGAAATTCAGCCCGGAGAATCGGTTTATTTTATTGAGCGGGTCCGTTATGGCGGCGAAGATATCCTGCAATTTGAAAAGACCTATATGTCCAGCCGCTTATATCCGGATATTTCCATTAAAATACTGCAAGGCTCTAAGTATCAATATTTTGAGCAAGAAAAAGGGCTGGCGATCGCTTACAGCAATCATGCCGTCACGCCGCTTCACCCCTCCCCGAAAATTGCCGATTTATTCGCGATTTCGCCGGATACGCCAATCCTGCGGGTAGCCAATACCACCTATCTCAGTAACGGCCAGGTGATGGATTATACGGAGCTAACCCTCAACTCGCCCAAATATCAATTAACTTATCAAAAAAGATGATTACTTGCCGCCGACCAGCCAAGCCGTATATTTGGCCAGGCGCCCGGACGACAGCAGATACGCCGCCCCCAGAGAAAAAAGCAGGACGGAAATCGTCAGCCCCAATATCATCAAGGCATAGAAAAAGCTGCCCGGCACCGGCAGGCGGTTAAGCATTTTTAAATGCAGGGTTAAAATCATGGGATGAATTAAATAAATGCCGTAAGAATATTGGCCAATTTGCTTTAAGCCCTTTACCAATTTGCCGTCGCCGCGGCCAGCAAGGATCGCCGACAGGCCAAGCCATATGCTGGAAATGCCAAAGGTATACAAATACCAAGCCGGCATATAAAAGCCCATTTCCTCCCCTGGCACATATTCCAAGCGGAAGCATTTCCTTAAATAATATAGCAGGCTAAGCAGGGTGACAAGCAGCAGCAAAGGACGAAAGCGCCGCCACGGCTCCTGCTCCTTTTCTTGATAAAAAAAGCCCAGCAGGAAGCCGCCGTTTAAGATAAAAAAATACCAGGGGAAAGTCATGACGATATTGGGAAAAGAAGAATACACCTGCTTGCCCACGCCGTAATAAAAGGCAATTTGCAGCCCATAAGAAAGAAGCAGCGCCGGCAGCGGCCGAAGCCGGCCGGCTTTTTGCCCGTAAAATAAGAGCGGCAGAAAAAGATAAAACTGCATTAAAATCACTAAAAAATAAAGATGATAATACGCCTTCCCCCAAAGGAAAATGTCTAAGAGCTCGGCGCCTTCATTCATGGCCTGAAAATAGCCGAATCTGGTCAGCCCTAAATTAAAGCCCATATAGATCACCGACCAGGCCAAATACGGCAGCAACACCCGCTTTATTTTTTTGCGGTAAAAGCGTTTAAAATCAAAGCTTTCCTTTCCTTTTAAAGCATACGCTTCTAAAAGGGCGCTCATTATTAAAAAAAGCGGTACCGAATACTGCAGTCCCCGGTTGAGTGCAAAAAACAGGCGAAATAAATGGCTGGTTTTATCCATCACGCTAACCGGCACCGCCGTAATATGGATTAAAAGTACCGATAAGGCGGCGATTGCCCGGCAAATATCCAGTTCTTCCAAATGCGCCGGGCGCCGGTTTGCTGTCTGCTCCATGAATCTCTCCTGCTCTTGCTTATTTTTAACCAAATTTTTCTGCTTAAAAGGCGGCATATTTTCGCATAGGTTGCCAGCCTGTTCTATTCCTACTTATTGCCCGGCTTTGATTTCCGGGTGCAGATACAGATAGGTAAAGCCGTCGCCTTCTGTGCGCATGGACTGAATTAAGCTATCCGGGAAAAAGGCGGTTAGCCGTTTTAAAACCGTATTTTTGGCATTTTCAATGCGTCCTTCCACATAGGCGGTGATTTTCATGGTTGGATCAGCCTTGGCGGCGGCAATGGAAATCTCGTTGATCGGCAGCACCGTTGCCCGGTCATCCTGCCAAACGACAATCGTCGGCAAAATTCCGATTTTAACCAACACCGGTTTTTCCTTATTTTTCCATTGATAAACCCATTTCATCATCGCGCCGGTATCAGTATCGGTTTTATACTCACTGACTACCCGCTGCGAGCTGATAAAGTTGCCCAGCGAGTAAATCCCGGCTACCTGCCAAGGCAGTTCTTCCCCGCTTTGGCTGCTATCTGTTGAAGTCGCCTGTTCAGCTGCCGTCATGCTCTCGCCTGTTTTTAAAGCGGTCTTATTTTTTTCATCTCCGGCCGCCATGGCGTCCGCAGCATTTGAAGTATTGACAATACTTTCTGTCTGGTTTTCGGCGGTATTTTCCCCGCTGTTTTTCAGAGCGCTGGCCGCTGTATTTTCCATGCCGTTTGTCATCACAATTTTCGCGGTAGTTTCAGCACTGCTTTCCAGGCTGTTTTTCGACTGATTGGCGGCCGGTACCGGCGTTTGCTCGGTTTCTGATTTTTTCAGCAAAATCGCGTCATTTTCCGTGTAAATCAAAGGCTGCAAGGTATGCGGATGCGAACCGATCACCATATCAACGCCCAGTTCGATCAGCTTTTGGGTAATGCCGGCCTGATAGGTTTTTTCCGGCTTTTCCCAATATTCATTGCCATAATGCATCATCACAAAAAGCAAATCAATCGGCTGCTCTTTGGCCTTTCGCACCGTTTCATACAGCTGCTCGATTTGTCCGGCCTGATAATTATCCAGCGTATTAATCCGGTACATATCCTCGGCCTTTAAAGAAATGCCGTTGGTCGCATAGGTATAGGCAATCACTCCGATTTTTAAGCCGCCACTTTCCACGACTTTTAAACTGTCGCGCTCCTCGGTCGTGTCAAAAGTACCGGTATGGGGCATATCAATTTGCCGCAAATAAGCCAAAGTATTAATTACGCCATTTAAACCCTTATCCAGCGAATGGTTATTGGCCGTACCCAAAAAGTCAAAGCCGGCCGCCTTTAAAGCGTCGGCCAAACTTTCCGGCGCGTTAAAGTTCGGATAACCGCTGTAGCCGCGGTACATACTGCCGCTTTCGGATTTGGTATTGGTGCTGCGCCCGGCTAGCGTGGTTTCCAAATTAGCAAAGGCGTAGTTAGCGCTTTCAATAAAGGGCTGGGCATAAACAAAGCTTTCCGTAAAGTCAAAGCTGTCGCTGGCCGGCTGATATGCTCTTTTTAGCTGCTCCTTATGCACCATAATGTCGCCGACCGCTAAGAAGGACCATTCATGATAGGTGTCGGCCGGTTTTTCCGGCTTGACACTTTCCGTATTTTCGGCCGTTTTCTCTTTTGCACCGTTGTTTTCTTTGGCGGTTTTATCTGCCGTTGATTCCGCCGGCTTACTGACCGGCTGCCCGGAAAGAGCGGTGCTTTCTTGGACTGGTTTTCCCTGACCGGCGGGACTCGTGACATTGCTTGCCCCGGTGCAGGCGGTTAATGCCCACAGGCATAAAACCACCGCCAAACAAAAGGAAAACCAGCTTTTTTTATAGTTTTTCCAGTGGCTGAAATCATTTGCGTTATTTTCCCGGAAGCGGATTAAATTGCTCAGCTTATTTAAACCGCGATGATTCAAGCCATTTTCCCCACATTGCTTATTTCTTGTCCAGCTGGGCTTGAATGATTTTTCTTGCATCCGTCAAGGCCTCCTTAATCTTGTCTGCGAACTTACCGCCGGCTTGTGCCATCTGCGGTTTTCCGCCGCCGCCGCCGCCCAAAATCGGGGCGATTTGCTTGATAATATTTCCGGCATGAATACCGGCTTTCACTGCCTGCTCCGCTGCCATAGCGACCAAGGAAACCTTGCCGTCTTTAGCGCCGGCCAGTACAATTACGCCGTTTTTCAGCTTGTCGCGCAGACTGTCGCCCAATTCCCGCAGGCTGTTATTATCGGCGTCTTTTACTTCCGCCAGCAGAATTTCAACCTCGCCCAGCTGTTCTTTTTGCGCCAGTAATTCCTGCGCAGCACTGCCGGACAGCTTAGCGCTCATTTGTTCATTCTTTGAACGCAAATCCCGAAGCTCCTCCAACAGCTGTTCAATTCTCGCGCAGACCTGGTGGCTGTCGGATTTGACCAAGGCAATGATTTCTTTTAATTTATTTTCTTCCGCCTTTAAGTAAGCAAAAGCCCCCTCAGAGGTCAAAGCCTCAATTCGGCGGACACCGGCGGCCACACTGGCTTCCGATACAATTTTAAACAAACCAACCTGTGAAGTATTCGTTAAATGCGTACCGCCGCACAGTTCGATACTATACCCGCCCATATTGACCACCCGGACAATATCGCCGTATTTTTCTCCAAACAGTGCCATTGCGCCCAGTTTTTTGGCGTCGTCAATCGGCATTTCCTGAATACTGATATCCAGACCTTCGGCAATCTTGCGGTTGACTTCTTTCTCCACCTGCTCCAGTTCCTCTTTGCTGACCGGCTGAAAATGCGTAAAGTCAAAACGCAGGCGCTCGGAACTAACCAATGAACCGGCTTGCTCGACATGGTCGCCCAAAACATTCTTTAAAGCTCTTTGCAGCAAATGCGTGGCGCTGTGATTTTTGGCGGTGGCAAAACGATTTTCGGTGTCAATCTTTAAATCGGCATGCTGACCTTTTTTAATACTGCCGCGAATCACCTTGCCGATATGGGCGATATTATGACCGACCACCTTTTTAACATCTAAAATTTCCATTTCACCACTTTCCGTCTGCAAGAAGCCTTTATCAGCCAGCTGACCGCCGCTGGTGGCGTAAAACGGCGTAGTTTTAACAAATACAGTAATGGTTTGACCGGCTTCGGCGCTGGCAACGATTTCTTCCTCATGGGTAATTTCTAAAATCGGCGAAACGGCGGTCAGGTCAGTATAGCCGATAAACTGATTGGCCATTTCCACCGGCAGCTTATTATAAACCGTTTCTTTCGCTCCCATATAATTGGTTTCCTCGCGGGCAGCCCGGGCTCTTTCCCGCTGCGCCTGCATTTCCTCCGTGAAAGCGGCTTCGTCAACGCTCAGCCCGCTTTCAGCCGAAATCTCAATTGTCAAATCAAGCGGAAAACCGTAGGTATCATATAATTTGAAGGCCTTCGCTCCGTCTAAGACCTTTTGCCCGGCAGCTGTGGCTTCATTTAAATATTCCTGTAAAATGCCCAGCCCCTGATCAATTGTTTCGGCAAAGCGTTCTTCTTCCATAGCAATGACTTTCAGGATATGCGATTCTTTTTCTTTCAGCTCGGGATAACCCTGATGGCTGGTAGCGATAACCTTTTCAGCCAAGCCGCTTAAAAAGGCATGATTGATGCCAAGCAAACGTCCATGCCGAGCCGCCCGGCGCAGCAGACGGCGCAAGACATAACCCCGGCCTTCGTTGGACGGCAAAATTCCGTCGGAGGTCATAAAGGTAACCGACCGGATATGATCGGTGATGACCCGAATAGAAATGTCCTTTTGTTCGTTTTCCTGATAAACTGCTCCGGCAATGCGGCAAACCTCGTCCCGAATGGCTTTGACGGTATCAACGTCAAAGATCGAATTTTCCTCCTGCATAATGCAGGCTAAGCGCTCCAAGCCCATGCCGGTATCAATATTGGGGAATTGCAACGGCACATACTCGCCGGATTCCATTTTTTCAAACTGGGTAAAGACCAGATTCCAGATCTCAACATAGCGGTCGGCTTCGGCGCCTTCCTCAAAATTATCGCCTTGATAGTATTTTTCGCCGCGGTCAAAATAAATTTCCGAGCAGGGGCCGCAGGGGCCTAAGCCATGCTCCCAAAAGTTATCCGCTTTGCCCATGCGGATAATACGATCGGTCGGTACCTTTTCCTGCTTATGCCAAATATCGGCGGCTTCGTCGTCCTCCTCATAAATCGATACATAGAGCTTATCTTTCGGGATTTCCAGCACTTGGGTAAAAAACTCCCACGCCCAGGAAATGGCTTCTTTTTTGAAATAATCGCCGAAAGAAAAGTTGCCCAGCATTTCAAAGAAAG
>CAUVDV010000142.1:0-5825 GCA_963550755.1 uncultured Lachnospiraceae bacterium | reverse complement strand
TCTTCTTAATTCTATTACCCCGGTTGCCTGATAATCAATAATTCAACTTTCCCCTGATCGAAGTGCTGCGCACTTCTGCCCGGGCGGGCAATCTGCCTAAAAAAGGCTGTTCTGGTTTTGTAGACTATGGGAAAGTTGAATCAATAATTATCTTCGGTCGGATTCAGTTTCAGGTTCGGGTTAGCAGGTGTTGGCGAAGTTGGCGGAGTGGTTATGTTCGGCGTAGTCGGACTTAGGCCGTTATTGGGTTTTTCCGTTTCATTGCTGCCGATTCGAATTAAATCCGGAAAAGCATAATTTACGTTTTTGCCGTTATTTTCCACCGTAATCGTCTGGCTCTTGGAATAATATCCCTCCTTGCGGATGCTAAGGGTATGCTCGCCCGGCGTGATCGCCGTTCTGACCGGAATGACGCCCACCCTGGCGCCGTCAATATAAAGCTCCGCCCCCAACGGCGTCTGCACGTCCAAATACTGCGGCTCCACCTTCATATCAATCTTGACCTGCATCAGCACCTGATTAACCGTCAAAGTGCTTTCCCACGGCACATAGCCCTCTTTTTCCGCCTTTAATTTATGCTGGCCGAAATCCAGCGTAATCTCGGCATTGGCCAGCGCCTGCTTTTCCTCATCAATATACAGTGTCACGCCGTCCTGCACCGTACTGAAAGTAACCTTGCCCACCTTCGGCTTAAACTCTCCAAGGTCAATCACCGCTTCTTTTCCTTCTTCAATAAAAACATCATTGGTGTAGGGATTCATATTGTCCTTGGAAATAATCACCCGCTTTACTCCGGCTGACAGCTCCAGCCGCATATCCTTTTCAATCGTGCGGATATCCCGGTTGCCGATTTCAATGGTTCCGCCGGCAAAAGCATCGGCGTTTTTCAGTGTCAAAAAGCCGTGTCCGGCCGTTACCTCAATCGACCATACCTCTTTTTTATAGCCGCGGATAATTACCTCGTCCGAAACCGACACTTCGGCCAAGGGAATCGTCTTGCCGTTTTTCAGCACCATTAAAAAATTAGGGTCAAAGCTGTATTCATCGCTGCCAAAGCCGATTTTTTTCTGTTCGGCCGAAATCACCAGTCCCGCCGGATCCTTCCTTTCCCACGCCCGGCCGGAAATTTGCAGGGTATAAACGGCAAAGCTTTCCTTTTCATATTTGCCCTCAACAATATAACCCGGCCGCACCTGCGCCGCCGCGATTGTTTCGCCGTACCGACTTTTAATACTGGTTTCGCCCTTGATTTTAAGCAAAAGCTCTTTTTTCGTATCCAAATCATAGACCGGCAAAACACCGTCCTCGGTCGGCGCTGTCCGTACCAAGGCTACAAAACGCTCCCCGTCTAAGCTGTCCAGCACCGATGATGAATTATCCCCCGTCATCTCCTGCGGAATGCTATGATCCTGACTGCCCTTTTTCGAGTTACTTGCCGGTTCGCCGGACATCGCCCAAATAATGGCGATTGTCACAATCAAACTGCCGAAACCGGCGCCGCCAATCATCAGCATTTTTGTAAGCAAATCTTTTTTCATAATTTCTCCTTCCAAGCCCTATACAATTCCTGAAAATGCCTGTACCAAAGCTCCATTTCCTCCGTCATCTCCCATTGCGGACGGTGCTTAACATTAAGCCGGGTCGAACGTTCCTGCCGCAGCCGATTCAGCACTTCCGGCACGCCTGCTATATCCTCGGCCACCGCCGATAAATCCGCCGGATGCGTCAAGGCATAGGCATACGCGATCCGCATCAGCTCCTGCCGATGAGCGATCCACAAGGGCGCCAGTTCCACCGCCTGCCGGCCGTAGGCAAGCGCCGATTCCCATTCTCCTTTATTATAATAATAATCCCGCAAAAATGCAAATGTTTCCACATTTTTTACCGCCGTCTGCTCCATTTTTTCAGCCGCCCGCCATCGATCGGCCGGCGGCCTGTCCGAGTCCTGCAAAATACCAATGGCCGCGTCGGGAAAGCCAAGGCCGGCCGGTAAGTCATACCGTCCCTCATAAGTCAGCCAAGACAATATCCCCAAAAAGAGACCGCCGCCGGTTAATAGGGCGATAAAAAAAGCGAAAGCACAACGCCGTTTTTTCAGCCAAAAGCTGCCAATTGCTGTTGACGGCGTTATTGGCTTTAACGGAGGCGTTGAGGCCGCTGGCCTGATTGACGTTGTTGGTATCGGCGATTTTGCCGATACCGCTGGGGTTATTGGTGTTAGAACTGATGTTGTTGGCGTTGTTGGCAGTATCTGCATTAGCGGCATTGCTGGTGCTGCATAAAAATAAATCAGCCACAGCAGTAAAAAAACATAGCTAAACTCCAAGTCAAAATCCCAAAAGGCATGCCCCAGCAGCACCAAAAAAAGCGCGCCAATTTGTCTATCCTGCCTTTTCGCCGCCGCAAAATCCTTCCCCCAAAACAGGAAATACAGCGTTTTTAAAAGAAGAAAGCCGAACAGCAATCCGCTGATTGCCCCGCCGTCTAATAAAATCTGAAGCAAA
Organism: uncultured Lachnospiraceae bacterium; assembly: GCA_963550755.1. GTDB lineage: Bacteria > Bacillota > Clostridia > Lachnospirales > Vallitaleaceae > W11650. Next base: position 3,321 of record CAUVDV010000142.1, on the reverse strand, counting down.
AAGTTATGAATATATTTAACCAAGTAGGTCGAGCCGGTTTGAAACTGACGCTGAATCAAATAATAACCATACGCGCCATAGCCCCATGGATTTTTTAAAAATATGGCCAGGCCATCCTTATAATAAAGCAGCCGGGTTTGCAGTTCCGAAGCCTGTAAACCGTCGCCTAAGCGGCCGCCGGCGGCCGCCGTCATCAGCCAGCCGCCCGCCAGCAGCGCCGCCATAAATATAAGGCCGCCAGTGATTTCCTTTTTTCGGATAAATTGACCAAATTGGCTAAATGGGCTGTCTTTGTCTTTGTCCTTGGCTTCGTCTTTGGCTTTAACGCTGCAATCTTTATCTTTGTTCTTATTTTCCCTGCCCTTGCCTTTATCCTCTTGCGGCGTCTGCTCCGGCACTGCTTTTTTGCCGGCCGCTAAAACTTGCTCGGCCAAAGCCGCCAGCCATAAAATAACCGCCAGCAGCCATGCCGTTCGGCTGCCCGATAAACCTAAGCTCAAGCCCGCTAGTAATATAAAAATCCGCTTTTCCCCGGCGTAAACCGCATAAAATCCAGCCAGCAGGGAAAGAATGGCGTTGACATTGGCATACTGCAAAAAGCCGGTAAAGCGGCCTTTAATCGCCATCACCGGCAAAAAATCCGCCGCCGGCCACCCTAAGCCGGCGCTAACCAGCTGCGCCGCGTACAAGCAAAACGCTGCCAAAATTGACCACAAATAAGCCCTTAGCGCCTGTTTCAGCAAAGGCAGCAGCTGCCAAAAAAGGAGCAGTCCCAGCGCCAATCCCAGCGGCGCCAGCATTTTGTAAATGCCGTAAAGGTGCATCCGGCTGCTCCCAAGCAGCGGAACCGCGTAAGATAACAAATACAAAAAGGGCAGGAGCAATCCCCGCCCATCAAACAACTTGTCTTGATTTTTCTCTTTTTGACACCGCCAAAGCGCTATCCCCCATAGTCCGGCACCGATAAGCCCAAAAAGAATACTTTCATAATAAAAATATCCGCCGTGCAGACAAATCAGTCCGAAAAACAAAACCTCAGGCCATACTTCTTTTTTTAGGAAAAATTTTCGCTCCCGCTTTTGCGCCGTCATGCCTTTTCCTTTCCAAATCCTGATCTAGTCGGCTTCTTCCGCGAAAACAATCCCATTATCCTTGATTTCCCGGATAATCGCCAAAGACTCAACGGCAAAACCCATTTGCCTTAAGGTTTTGCCGCCCTCCTGAAAGCTTTTCTCAATCACAAAGCCAAACCCGCCGACCTTCGCCCCGGCCTGCTCGATAATATCGGCCAGCCCCAGCGCCGCCTTGCCGTTGGCTAGAAAATCATCCAGCACCAATACGGTATCGGCGGCGTTTAAATATTCCGCGCCGACCTGAATGTCATATTCTTTTTGCTTGGTAAAGGAATAAATCTTACTGCGGTAGGTTTTTTTATCCAAATTACGGGAGGCGGTTTTTTTGGCAAAAATCACCGGCACCTTAAAATAGCGGGCCGCCAATACCGCGATCGCAATGCCGGAGGCTTCGATCGTCAATATTTTAGTGATATTTTTGTCCTTAAAGCGGGCGTAAAATTCCTGCGCCAGCAGCTCCAAAAAATCAACATCCAGCTGATGATTGATAAAAGAATCCACTCGTATGACTTCCGGCGACACAATTTTCGCGTCCGCCCGAATTCTGTCCTTTAATAGTTTCATCTTCCTTCACCTCCCATTCATTTTTTTATGCCCAATTGCCGTTTTTAAACACCGGAATCAGCCGGCCGTCATGTGTTTCACCAATAATTTCCAAGTCCTTGGTGCCCACCATAAAATCAGAATGCTCGGCTGAAACATTGGCGCCCAGCGCTTTCAGCCGCTCTTCGTCCGCTCCGTCGCCGCCCTTAATCGTCGTTGGATAAGCTTTGCCCAAAGCCAGGTGGCACGACGCATTTTCATCATATAAGGTATTATAAAATAAGATATTGCTGTTGCTGATCGGCGAATCATACGGCACCAGCGCCACCTCGCCCAGCCGGTTTGATCCTTCATCCGCCTCAATCAGAGATTTTAAAACCTCCTTGCCGATCTTGGCATCGTATCGGGCAACCGCCCCATCCTTAAACACAATATGGAATTCATCAATCACATTGCCCAAATAAACCAGCGGCTTAGAACTATAGACCACTCCGTTGACACCGTCGCGCTTAGGCAAAGTAAAGACCTCCTCGGTCGGCATATTGGCGACAAACTCCGTGCCTTTGCGGCTTTTTTCCGCCGCCGCCAGCCAAATATGCCCCTCCGGCAGCTCAATCGTCAAATCGGTGCCGTTTTTACTTTTATAGCGCAAATATTTAAAGTTATAAGCATTTAACTCATCCGCTTTTTGACTTAAAATTTCAATGTGTCTGCGCCAAGCCTGAATCGGGTCGGCTTCATTCATGCGCGTTACCTTAAAAATCGCGTCCCATAACAGCTCCATTGCCTTTTCGCCGGTTTCCGGGGCAAACACCCGCTCCGCCCAGGCCTGACTTGGCACCGACACGATCGTCCAGGTATTTTCACTGTTCATCAGCGCTTCCCGCCGCTTAGCCGCAACCTGATTGAGCGTATTTTTATAAATCGCCACCTTTTCCATATCCAGTCCCTGCAAAGCGTAAGGGTCTTCGGCCGACACATAAATAAAGCAGGCGTCCTTTTCCACATAGGTATCTTCTAAGAGCTTTTGCCAAGCCGGCACCTCGGCCAGCGCTTCCTTGCTTTCATACTGCAGCTTTAATCTGGCCAGCTTTTCATCCCGCCAGTAAATCACTACATTACTGGCGCCAGCCTCATAGGCGCATTCCGCCAACAGCCTGGCAAAATCGGCCGTTTCCACCAGCGACATAATCATCGCCGGCTGTCCTTTTTGCAGATTGGCCCCAATTTCCACCGCTAATTTCGCGTAGTTTTTTAATTTTTTTAAATCTTCCATAGCCGCTCCTTTATTCATAAGCTTATTTTCTTTTTTCCCCGTTCGTTAAAACCGTCTTTTTCCGGCAGGCTATCACCCAACGATTTCCCTAACCCCGCCATGCCAGTCAAGTATTATCTTTAATTATAACACGTTCCCCTCATCAGCACAAGAAAAAGCCTGAAATTTCCATGACAAACGCCTGAAAAAATATGCCCAAAAAAGAACAAATTCTATTTGTCAAAATATTTTTTTGTAAAATTATATTTCTGCGTTTGTCCTTGGAAAAATGCAGCGGTAGGCAAAAATTTTATAAACCATAGAAAAGAGCTGCTGCACAATACAAATTCATATCAAGACATTGTGTTGATACAAAAAATCTTTTCAACA
>CAUVDV010000141.1:0-5830 GCA_963550755.1 uncultured Lachnospiraceae bacterium | reverse complement strand
CGTATCATAGGAAAAGACAAAAGTCAATATTTTTTCTTTCCTTGAGTTTACCCGGCTGCAACTTTTCCATCTGCAATTTGCTCAGCCGCCGCCAAACCGGCTGCCGCTTAGGCAAACCATTGGCAATTTATTGAACCGGAAAAGCGGCGCCTATTCTTCGCGGTTCTGCTTGCGGTACAGGGTACTGCGATGAATTCCCAAAATTTTAGCAGTCTCCTGAAGCTGTCCGTCGCAGTGGTCAAGCACGCTTTGGATATAACGCTCTTCAAACAGTCTGACCGCCTTATCTAACGGCAAATTCGGCACCGGCAGCGTCCAGCTTTCCCGATCCTCTTTTTCCGCCTGCGTACCGCCAAGAAGCTTTCCTCATCATTGAAAACCGCGTGCAGAGCCAAATGCGGGCTATGCGCCGCCGAGATCAAAACCGACCGCTCAATGATATTGCTCAGCTCCCGGACATTGCCCGGCCAGCGGTAGCGCTTGAGCGCCTCTATATTTTTCGGGCTGAGAATTACCTGCTTATGGTACTTTTTATTGTACTTCCGCACAAAATAATGACCAATCGCTTCAATATCCTCCGGCCTCTCCCGCAGCGGCGGAATTGTAATCGGAATGACATGCAGCCGGTAATACAAATCTTCGCGAAAAGTCTTTTCCCGCACCATCTGCATCAAATCTCGGTTGGTAGCGCAAATAAGGCGGACATCCAGCTGCTTATCACCTTTCCGGCTGTTTTCTTCGGATTCCTTATTTTCAATGAAACGCAGGAGCTTTGATTGCATCGACAGACTCAACTCGCCGACCTCATCCAAAAACAAAGTCCCTCTGTGTGCCATCTGCAAAACGCCCAGCTTTTCCCGGCTGCCCGGCCGGAACCCTGTCATGCTTTGCTCACCGAAAAACTCCGTTTCAAAGACCTTTTGCGATAGAGCCAGGCAGTTCACCGGAATAAAGGTGTGGTTTTTCCGCGCGCTCAGTGAATGAATCAGCCAGGCAATCAATTCTTTGCCGACACCCGATTCCCCGAAAATCATAACCGGACTGTCAGAAGCGGAAAAGTTCACACAAAACTCCATGATTTTCATCATCTGCGGGCTGTTACAGATAATATCCTCGCCCTTATAATTATTTAAATAATCGGCAATTGTCCGGTAATAAGCATGCTGCTCCTGTTCATAGGCCAGTTGACTGGCAAACTCGTCCATGACCAGCCCCGACCGGTTATTGGTCACCACATATTCTAAATTGCCCTCCTCATCAAACAAAGGAATACTGGTCGATAAACGCGGTTTGCCCTGCACATTGACCAAACCCGTTACCGGTTCTTTGGTAGCAATCGCCTGTAAAATCGTAGAATTGGTATAAATTCCCTGATCGATCAATTCCCGCGGTGTTTTACCGATCACCTCCGCTTCCGTCAGATTCATGGATTCCATTGTCGTTTTATTGGCAATCACGGTTTTGCCCTGTGCGTCCGATACAACCAAAGCATCATAAGAATTTTCAACAATAATCTTATATAAGTTTTTTTCTTCCGCTTTTTCGCTTTTTCCCTCTATCATAGTTTCAGTCACTCTCCTTTCATACCTCAAATCAAGAAGATTTTAATATGAATAGCTTAACTCTATTCTTAATAATTTTTTTGCTTTTTTTTGCGCTCTCTACGTTTCATATTAGCAACATCGTCGCAATTTTGCAATAGCTTTTTCCCGATTTCCAGTTTTTATGTTGCATTTATACGACACAAAAACAAAATAGCGTTTAAAAACCTTTATTTTTAGCCTTTCTTGCCAAAATATTAAATTTATGTTATAAAGAAAAAGGATTTGACAAATTTATATCAATAATTCCAAAGAAGGAGGCAATTATGAGCATATGTATGACTTTAGAGGAAGCCGTTCAGTTAATCCAAGACGGTGATAATATTGCTGTTTCGGGCTTCATGCTGATGACTGTTCCGCGCGAGCTTTATTTGGGCATCGCCGACCGTTTTCAAAAAACCGGTCATCCCCGGAACTTAACGGTAATGCACGCCGCCGGCAATGGCAATAACAAAGACCAGGGTATTATTGACATGACCTATGACGGCCTGATCAGCCGCTATATTACCGGCCATTTCGCCAATAACAGCAAGATGATTGAACTGGTCAACGAAAACAAAGTCAAGGCCTACAATTTCCCACAAGGCGTGATTGCCCACATGTATCGAGCCGCCGCTGCCGGAAAGCTCGGCGAAATTACCCGTATCGGACTGGATACCTTCTGCGACCCCAGACTTCAGGGCGGCAAAATGAACGAGGCCACAACCGAGGATTTGGTTGAAGTAATTGATGTCCTGGGTGAGGAAAACCTGATTTATAAAATACCCCGGCTCAATATCGGCCTGATCCGCGGCACCACCGCTGACGAGCACGGCAATATCACTCTAGAAGAGGAAGGTGCCCCGGTTGACGCTCTTGACGTCGCCATGGCAGTCAAAGCTATGGGCGGTAAAGTCATCGCTCAAGTTAAAAATTATGTATCCGGTGCCTCGATTGAGCGGCATAAAGTCATAATTCCCGGCAATTTAGTCGATGCCATCGTTATTTCCGAAAATCCGCTTGAAAATCACCGGCAGACTCCCGGCTCCTTCTATGACCCGGTTTTGGCCGGCTATTACAAGCGGGCTGATGTCGGTTTTAACCAAATCGCTTTGGATGACCGGAAGATCATTGCCCGCCGGGCAGCAATGGAACTTGCCCCCAATTCCGTTGTTAACCTGGGCATCGGCATCCCGGAAAACGTGGCAGCAGTCGCCACCGAAGAGGGTCTTGGCGAACATCTGCTTTTAACAATCGAGAGCGGACTGGTCGGCGGCGTACCGACCGGCGGTCAAAACTTCGGCTGCGCTATCAACGCCTGGGCGGCTTTGCCGATGACATCACAGTTTGATTACTATAACGGTGGCAATCTGTCCCTGACCTGCCTTGGTTTTGCTGAAGTCGACGCAACTGGCAATGTCAATGTCAGCCGGTTCGGCAAGCGCATCGCCGGCTGCGGCGGCTTAATTGATATTTCGCAGTCAACGCACACCGTCCTTTTCTGCGGCACCTTTACCGCCGGTGGACTGGAAACGAAGGTGAAAGACGGAAAACTAGCCATCCTGTCAGAAGGCAAAAAGGCCAAGTTTAAGCAAACAGTTGAGCAAATTACATTCAGCTCCAAATACAGCAGCAAGATTGGGCAAAAGGTGCTTTTCATCACCGAACGCTGCGTTTTCACCTTGACTCCGGAGGGGCTGGTCCTGAGCGAAGTAGCGCCGGGGATTGATATTCAAAAGGATATCCTGCCTTATATGGAATTTTTACCCATTCTGCCGGCTGAAATTCCGCTGATGGACGCCCGGCTCTTCGCCGAACAGCCAATGGGTTTAAAAGAACTGCTTAGCACTAAATAGGTGTGCTTTGCGAAAACGGACAGCCCTCTGCTGCGCTGTCATCCGGCCGCAGCGGCCAAATGTTTACTCTAAACTTAGCTTTTCTGCTGCTAAATAAATCCGCCAGCAGAAAAAGCTGGACTTTGAATGATATTTTTAAAAAAGGAGGAAAAAACTTTATGGAAACTTTAGGTATTATTGGTTTGATCGTTGGTATCGCCGTCCTGATCCTTTTGGCATACCGCGGTGTTCATATGCTGGTCACCGGCATTTTAGCCAGCATGATCGTCATCCTGACCAGCGGTGTGGATATTTGGGACACTCTGGTTACCGGTTCCGGCGGCACCAGTTTTTCCAAAAATATGGTCGGCTTTATCGGCGCTTATTTTATCATGTTCCTGCTGGGTGCGATTTTAGGCGAGTTTATGTCGAAAAGTGATTACGCCAAGGTGATTGCTGTTAAGTTAATGGCCGTTTTCGGCGTAAAAAACTCTATTTTGGTTGTTTTGCTGGCAACGGCCTTAATCGCTTACGGCGGCGTTTCGGTCTTTGTTATCGTCTTTGCAATCTATCCGATTGGTTTATATGTATTTAAAGAAGCCAATATTTCCAAAAACCTGATGCCCGGTGTTATCATGCTTGGCGCCGGTACTTTTGTCATGACCTGCGTACCGGGTTCCCCGGCCCTGACGAATGTTATCCCGACCAAATATCTGGGCACGACCACTTGGGCCGCTCCGGTGCTGGGCATTATTTTAGCCATTTTCATGTTCATTCTGGGTTATTTTTACCTGCTGTGGGAAGCAAAACGCCTGCGTGCAGCCGGCGAGGGCTTCGAGGCCGGCCCGAACGACATTGTCGAAGAAATCACTGAGGCATCGAAGAAGAATTTACCCAGCTTTTTCCTGGCCATCATCCCGATTGTGCTGATTTTTGTCATTCAGCTGATCGGTACCCGGAATGGACTAAACGCTACCTTTGCCGTCAGCTTGGGCATGCTGGCTGCCAGCCTGTTTATCGTTTTAACCGCCTGGAAAAGGATCGCAAAGAAGCAGGAAGCTATCAACAAAGCAACTACCGGCAGCATCAATGCTTTAATGAACACCGCGTCAATCGTTGGTTTTGGCGGCGTAGTCAAAGCCATTCCGGCCTTTTCGCTGTTCACCAACTTTGCACTGTCTCTGCCCTTTGCTCCGATTATTTCGGCAACCACCGCTACGGCTATTATCGCCGCTATCACTACTTCTTCTTCCGGCGGCATTACCATGTTCATGGACATGATGGCCGAAAACTATCTGGCGCAGGGCGTTGATCCGCAGATTTTGCACCGGCTTTGCGCAATAGCAGCCGGTACACTGGATTCTTTGCCGCACGCCGGCCCGAACGTAACCGTCCTGATGGTTATGGGTCTGACCTATAAAAAAGCGTATAAATATATGTTTGTCATTACTTGTATTATTCCGATTCTGGCCACCATTTTAGGCATTATTTTAGCCAGTTTGGGGATTAAATAATGCAATGCTTTTAGCGATGGACAAAATAGTATAAAAACCGCTAGCAGCGAAAGGAAGTACTGCCAGCGGAAAAAAAGATGGCTGTCTGCCGGCTCGGCGGAAACAGCAAAACCTTTTGACTGATCATCATTTTAAATTAGGTACTGAAATTTACAGGAGGATAAAATTATGGCACATCAACCACGCGGCATGTATTTGGAAGATTTTGAAGTGGGCAAGGTTTATGAAAGCGGCGGACGGACTATCACCGAAGCGGATATCGTTAATTTTGCCGGCGTTTCCGGCGATTTCAATCCCTTGCATATGAATGAGGAATTCGCCAAAACCAATTTATTCGGCAAACGCATCGCGCACGGCGCATTGGGTTTTGTCATTTCAACCGGTCTGTCCAATCAAACCGGCCTGTTTGAAGGCACAACCATTGCTTTTATGGAAATGTCACTGAAATATCTGGCACCGCTGTGCATCGGCGATACCGTTCATGTGGAAATGACCCCGCAGGAAATTCTGCCCGGCAAAAAGCCACGGCGCGGCATCCTAAAACTGCTGGTCAAGCTGGTCAATCAGGACAGCACTGTTATCTTTGAATCCCCTCAGGTGCTGATGATGAAAGCAAGAAAGTAGAGATTAGAAAGGAATTAAAGAGCAGCTGTCAGATGATAATCAATCATTTTGCAGCCGCTCTTCTTATTTATTCAGTTAAAAATCATATAATTTAAATATTTTCAATACCCACATCATAATATAAAATTACGACATAACACATCTGTGTTAAAAGACCTGATCCGTAATTTTCCCAGATTAGAACATTGTTTTTCTACTCGTGCCTGTATTACCCTGCATTCTCCTCCTTCCATACAAAATCCGTTATCCGAATAATATATCTCTTTATCCATAACTT
>CAUVDV010000140.1:0-5833 GCA_963550755.1 uncultured Lachnospiraceae bacterium | reverse complement strand
GTACAACCATGACATTGGCTTTTTTAATGGATCGGCGGGTGCTGATTAAAAATATTGGTGACTCGCGCGGATATTTTGCCCGCGAATACGGTTTGATTCAGTTTACCAGGGACGACAGCTATCAGCAGCAGTTTCGGGATCAGGGCTATTCGGATCAGGCCTTGCGCGAGCGCGGGATTGCTCAGAATATCTTAACCAAATGCCTGGGCGGAGCCAGAAATATGACGGCCGACAGTCAGGTGTTCTGGCTGAATTATGATATCCTGCTGTGCAGCGACGGCGTTTATCAATATATTGAGCCGGAGCAGCTGCTTGATTTTTTGCGGGCGATGAACTTTGACACGGAAGATTATTATCGGCAAAAAATAAAGGAAGAAATTTACCGAAACGGAGCCGGAGATAACTTGAGCTATATTTATATTAAAAAAATAGGATAGGATAGGAACGGACATGAAAATGTTGCAGCAAAAAAATAAAATTCGGATCGGGATCACCATTATTTTAAGCGTGATTACGCTGGCGGCTGTGTACGGCTTCGGCTGGGCGCTAAGCGCCGAGCAGAATGTGCTCCTGGCCTTATCCGGTTTGCCCCAAAATCAAAAATGGCTGATCAGCGGTGATTTTTCGCTGATACTGAAGCAGTTAGACAGTCCGATTATTTTTACTTTCTCCGGAGATTTGGATTATGGCGGCGGCAAATTAGACAGCCGCTGGCAATTGGAGAATGAAGCTTTCGGCCGGGTCAATCTGCTGAACCTGGCGCATGATCAGACCGGCTGGCTGATTGAGCTGCCGTCGGTGCTGGAAGGGCAGCTATGGCATATAACGGATGACCGGATGGAGCTGTCTCAGGACAAAATCATTGACTGGCTAAAGGAGCTGCGCTTTCAAAAGGCCGGCTATCAGTCCTTAGAAAGAGAATACGGCGGGAATATTTCCTGTCTGCATCTGGTCAGCAGTGTTAATACTTTACCGGATCATTTGATTAATTGGCTGGAGCAGGTTTCGGATCAGGATTTATCGGCCAAGCGCCGGCAGGAGTTAATGGCTCTGGCTCAGGATAGTGTGATGATCGACGTTGAGTGTTACTTAACACCCGATTTAAAGCTGATGGAGCTGGGGCTGACCATTCGGCTGGAGGATCAGACCTCGGCGGAGCTGATGCTGAAAGCACGGCCGCAAAGAGGCGCGGAGCCGGAGCTGACCTATTATCAAGAGAAAGAAAAGGTTGAGGTCAACGCGGCCATGATGGAATCTTTGCTGGATACGGTGGAAAGCTGGAATCAGGGAGCGGAAGAATGAGGATACAAATTGCGGAATTGATTCTTTTGCTGGCTGTATGCCTGTATACCGACCTGCGCGAGCAAAAGATTAAAAATAAGTTCAGTGTGCCTTTGGCGCTGCTGGGCTTTCTTACGAATCTGGTCTTGACCGGAGTGGGCTGGACGAATAGTTTGTTAGGCATGGTTTTGCCGTTTGCCGTCTTTTTTCCTTTTTTTTACCTGCACATGTTCCGGGCGGGTGATATTAAAGCGATGATGGCGATTGGGGCGATTATGGGCTACCGCTTTATCGGCAACGCCGTCTTTTTTATCTTTGGTGTAGGGCTGTTGGTATCGGTTTTTAAAATGATTCTTTACCGGAATGCCAAAGAGCGGCTGGCGAATCTGGGGCGGTATTTTTTACTGTTTTTTCAAACCTTTCGGCTGGCGCCGTATGAAGCCTCGGGCACTTATGATAAATCCGCTCATTTTCCGTTTTCTATTGCGATTGTGGGCGGCAGTATTTTAAATCTGGCGGCGGAATATATGGGTTTTTATATTTTTTTTCATTAAAGGCCGGCAGTATTTTCGGCGATTGTGGGCGGCGGTATTTTAAATCCGGCGGCGGAATATATGGGTTTTTATATTTTTTTATTAAAAATTGGTAGTGTTTTCAGCGGGAAACGAACGCTTCTTTGGGATCGGCATGATTGAAAGCTGGCAAAAACCGCAATCTTTTTTGCTGGCAGACAGTCATGAGGCTGGGGCAAGCGGTTTCTTGCGCGGAGAAACTGGCGCAGTTCAGGCCGCTCAGGCCGGATGTTGAAATATTGATGAATTACTTAGACGGTGCTAAGCAGATAGTTATGCTTGATTTAAGTGAAACATAACTATTTGGAATGGGAACAAGGACAGCAAAGGAAATTAAGAAAATTGGGTGAAACAAAAGGGAGGAAAGGACAATGAAAGCAGAAAAAAGACATTATTTTTGGCAAAAAAGCATGGCGCTGGTGCTGAGCCTGACCATGATTTTAAGCCTGTGGTCGGTGCCGGTGAAAGCGGCAACCAGGATATTCAGTCAAACCATTGCTGCCACCGGCAACAATCACGGTAATACCATGTATGCCATTCAGCAGGACGGCAGTTTGTGGAGCTGGGGAAGAAATGGCGAAGGCCAGGTAGGGAATGACTCGACGGATGCTAAGGTACTGACGCCGCAGAAAGTTCTGGAAGGTGTAGTCAGCGTTACCGCCGGGGAGAGCAGTGCTTATGCAATCAGAGAAGATGGCAGTTTGTGGCGTTGGGGGCGAAATTTGGCACGGCATCCGGAGCAGATGCCGAATTTACAAGATGTAAAAAGTGTGGCTGTCAATTCTGAAAGCGCTTATGCGATTCAGGAAGATGGCAGTTTATGGGCGTGGGGAGCGAACTCTTATGGTCAGTTGGGAGACGGAACAACGAATGATAGCGTAGACCCGGTTCGGGTTTTAAATGTAAACAATGTTGAGCAGTTGTTTTTTAAAGGTGAAAGCGTCTTTGCCATTGAAAGCAATGGAAATCTATGGGCATGGGGAAACAATCATTTTAGTCTGGTAGATCCTAGCAGTACGAATCCGGTTCATTCGATACCGGCTCAGATTCCGACGGTTACGGATGTTACGGAGATTGCCATTGGGTATAGTGTGGCGTATGCCCTGACAACAAGCGGTCAGGTTTGGTTTTGGGGGAATGGACAGAATCCGACGCTTGATCCGGTGACGGATGTGAAAAGCATTATGGCCGTTGATCAGGGCGGGCTCTATGTAATAAGGGGCGATGACAGTTTATGGAAAGCAGGTGCCGTTCCAGTTCAATTGCTGACAGGAGTTCGGCAAATGTTCCATCAAGATGGCAGTTGCTATGCCGTCAAGAATGATGGCAGCCTCTGGGCCTGGGGAGCAAACAACTACGGCCAATTGGGACTCGGTTCCCTGGGTTCGGTGACAGCACCGCAGCAGGTGGCAATAGGGGATGTTCGGCGGATTATGGCTGCCGATGATAATGTATTTGCTGTTTTAACCGATAACAGCGTCTGGAGCTGGGGAAGAAACAGTAAAGGTCAGGTAGGAAGCGGTTCGGCTGGTCAGCAACTTACTCCGCAAAAGGCATTGGACGGCGTCAGGGATATCATCGCTGACAGTACAAATGCATACGCACTTTGTACGGACGGCAGTTTATGGGGCTGGGGCTGGAATTTATTCGGGCAGTTAGGCAATAATTCTACTAACGATAGCTATACTCCTGTTCAGATTATAGCAAATAATATGGCTCAACCGGGCAATTCCATTGTTTCACAAGCATTGACACCGGATTTGCCGGTCAATGTGGAGAAACTGTCGGATGCCTTGGAAGCGGCCGTGCGGCGGGAGCTGGGAAAGTTTTCCGGTGAGTTGACGGACAGCGATTGGCTGAGCCTGACGAAACTTGACTTGAGCGGACAGCATCTTATTTCCTTGGGCGGCCTGGAAAAGGCCAGAAACTTAGAACAGCTTGATCTCAGCTTTGCACAGGTGGATGATATTTTGGTTTTGAGCCTGATGCCGGGGCAGCGGACAGTTACTTTAAAAAATAGTAATATAGCCGAAAATCAGATTAAGCAGGTGCAGAGAAAGCAGCCGCAGACTAAGTTCCGTATCTTGACGGTATCGATTAACGATTCTAAGGTAAAACTGTGGAATACCAATCAAATTGGTGATGAACTGGTTGCTTCGGCTGAGGAGATAATTGCCGAGGCCGGCAGACAACAGTTAGGCACGATGACCGGAGCATTTATCATCAATAAGCCGCTGGCTAAGAGCGGTGCGCAAAAGGCGGAGGCGATCAAGGAACAATTAAATGCCAAAGCGGCTCTGGAAAGAAGGGAATTACCTCGAAATCTGGAAACAATCGTGAGAGTGACATTGACAATGCCCAAGAATCAGACCTCGGCTGTTATCCGGCTGGCAGAGAACGTTAAGGAAGTAACGGAAATGGACCGGCTGATTATTGAGGTGCAGTCCGATATTGCCATCGAGTTGAGTGCTGAGGATTTGCAGGATGCGATGACCGGCGATATGGAGATTGAAATCACGGAAGTAAAAGCTGGTGCGAAGATTTCCTTGCCGGCTGATCAGGCCTATGCTGTTGGCGGTGATGCCAAAAAGAGCAAGACCTATCAAATTAAAATGAAGAAGAATAAGAAAAGCTCAAAAGTAGGCGTAGGCTTAAAAACCGATGCCGATCCGTACAATGCTCTTTGCCGTAAAGACGCCAGTGGCAAGGAAGAAGTGATCGGCGGCAAATATGACAGCCGGACGAAAAAGTTAAGTGCTAAAATCAGCGATGACGGTGAGTACTATGTTCGGAAAAATGAAAAGAACTTTGCCGATATCGAGGGTTTGCCCGCTAAGCAGAAAGAGATCATTAAGATCCTGGCCTCCAAAGGAATCCTGCAGGGCGGTAGCAACGGTCAGTTTATGCCGAATGAAACCGTTAAAAGAAGTGAGATTCTGACCATCTTAGTCAGAATGTCATATAGCTATGATGGAGGCTCATCCAGCAAGTTTTTCGATGTAGCCAAGAATGCATGGTATTATCCTTATGTTTCTTCCGGGGTTAAGCTGGGAGTGGTCAATGGTTATCCGGATAACTCCTTTAAACCCGGCAATTCGGTGGGGGCGGCTGAACTGGCTAAGATGAACAGTATGATGCTGGTTTATAAAAAAGGCTATCATTTCCCCAAGGAATTGCAGAAGTATTTGGCGAAGCTGGCGCAGAACAGCAATGTACCGACATGGGCCAAGACTTATATTGCTATGGCCGAGCGCGAGGGCTTCCTGCTCAAAGCCGCCAATGGCTTTTATGACGGCGGTCAGGCCATGACCCGGCAGCAGGCGGCGGAAATGCTATACCGGCTGTATGAGAAGCTGTAACATAATCTGCCATCCTTTGCGCAGTTGTCATTTTTAATTCTATATTCAAGTTCTATCCCCGGCTGCTTGCAGGGATAGGCGAACTGTGTATAGGTGTCTTTCTCATCCGAGGGGACACCTTTTTCTTGCAGGTGGATACGGTTCTTTTATTCGTAAAAAACTTATAAAGGATACCATAATCCGTATGCTAAAGTGAAGAGGTAAAATCCACTTTTACCTCTTCCGTGTGGAAATTACTTTTTCACTTTACTCCCAAAAATGTTTTTCAAAAAGCACTTGAATTGAAGATTGCCATAATTTATAATGAAGTTCGAAGGATAGATGCTTACGAAAGGAGAATGCGGTATGAGTGAGAAATCAGAGATTGTATTCATGCAGGTTAGATTGCTCAGACTCGCTTCAGAAGAGTGGCATACAACGATACGGAAGGTTAGTAAGCTGTTTGAAAAGTATGGAATCCTTAAATTTATTGAGGACTGCTATGGCGTATTTCATACAGAAGGTGATGAGGCGGTCTTTGACGAGATTAATGTGGTATTAGACCACAAGGGGGTAGATATTCATGCAGAACTTAAGTGATGGTATGTTGCTCTATCACGGAAGCTACATGGTAGTGGATAC
>CAUVDV010000139.1:0-5843 GCA_963550755.1 uncultured Lachnospiraceae bacterium | reverse complement strand
ACGATTTGAAAAAAATGAAGTCTTTGCACGGCTTGACCAGAACGCTGATCAACAACATGGTCGTCGGCGTAACGGCAGGCTACGAAAAGAAACTGGAAATCAATGGCGTTGGTTACAAAGCCAGTAAAAAAGGAAAACAGCTTGATTTAGCTCTCGGCTATTCTCATCCGATTGAGATGACAGATCCGGAAGGTATCGAGTCGACTGTTGAGAATAATATCATTACCGTGCGCGGTATCGACAAGGAAAAGGTCGGCCAATATGCGGCGGAAATCAGATTTAAGAGAATGCCCGAACCGTATAAGGGTAAAGGTATTAAGTATGTTGGAGAAGTTATCCGCCGTAAAGAAGGAAAAACTGCTAAATAGGCAAAGGAGTGAATCAAGATGATAAATAAAATTTCCAAGGTGAAAAACCGGATTAAAAAACATAAAAAGCTCCGTCAAACACTGAGTGGCACGGCAGAGCGGCCGCGGCTTTCGGTGTATCGCAGCAATAATCATATTTACACGCAGATCATTGATGACGTCAAAGCGCATACATTAGTTGCCGCCTCCTCTCGGACGGAGGGCCTTGATAAGACCAATGATGTAGAAGCTGCCAAGGCCGTAGGCAAGGCGATTGCTGAAAAAGCCAAAGCCAAAGGAATTGACACGGTAGTATTTGACAGAGGCGGCTACAAGTACCATGGCAAAATCAAAGCATTAGCAGAGGCTGCTCGTGAAGCAGGCTTAAATTTCTAAGGAGGCAAAGATGAGAAATCAAATGATAGATGCCAGCGCTTTAGATCTTCAGGAGAGAGTGGTTGCCATTCGCCGCGTAACCAAGGTAGTAAAAGGCGGCCGGAACTTCCGCTTTGCCGCGTTAGTGGTAGTCGGCGACGGCAACGGCCATGTCGGATACGGCATCGGCAAATCCACTGAAATTCCGGAAGCAATCCGCAAAGGCGCACAGGACGCAAAGAAAAAATTGATCAATGTACCGATTGATGAAAACAGCTCCATTCCGCATAACTGGACAGGTAAGTTCGGCAGCGCGTCCGTACTTTTAATGCGGGCTCCGGAAGGTACCGGCGTAATCGCCGGCGGTTCGGCCCGGGCGGTGCTGGAACTGGCCGGGATCCGGAATATCCGGACCAAATCCATGGGCTCCAAGAATAAGACCAACGTGGTTTCCGCAACGATTGAGGCGTTAAAGAACTTAAAGACGCCGGAAGAAGTCAGTCGTCTGCGCGGCAAATCAGTCAGTGAGATATTAGGATAGGAGGCTTATGATGGCAAAAATTAAAATTACTTTGGTAAAATCGACCATCGGCGCGATCCCCAAGCATCGGGCAACTGCTAAGGCGCTGGGCCTGAATAAGATGCATAAAACTGTTGTTCAGGAGGATAACAGTTCGATCCGGGGCATGATTCATCAAATTCAACATTTAGTAAAAGTAGAAGCGGCAGACGCTAATTGATAGAGAAGGAGGTGCAAGCTGTGAACTTATCAGAGTTAAATCCTGCACAGGGCGCAACAAAAAAGACGATCCGCAAGGGTCGCGGAGAAAGTTCGGGCAAGGGTAAGACTTCCGGACGCGGCAATAAGGGACAAAACGCCAGAACCGGCGGTGGTGTTCGCCCGGGTTTTGAAGGCGGACAAATGCCTTTGATCAGAAGACTGCCCAAACGCGGCTTTGTCAATCGCAACAGCAAAGAAATTGTCGGCATTAACGTCGATGTTTTAGAACGCTTTGAAAACGGAGCAGTTGTCGATGTCAACACTTTGATTGAAGCCGGGATTGTTAAAAATCCACGCGATGGCGTTAAGATTTTGGGCAATGGAGAAATCAAAAAGAAATTAACCGTGAAAGTCAACGCATTTAGTAAAACTGCTGTAGAAAAAATCGAAGCTGCCGGAGGAAAGACTGAGGTGATTTAGGTGCTAAATACACTGAAAACAGCATTCAAGGTAGAGGACGTCAGAAAGCGGATTATTTACACGCTCTTGATGTTTGTGGTGATTCGGCTGGGCGCAAATGTACCGATTCCCGGGATTAATACGGCGGCACTGCAAGGCGTTTTCGCCAGCAATGAAGGCCTTTTGAGTATGCTGGACGCTTTCTCAGGCGGTGCTTTTCGGAACATGACCTTGTTTGCACTGGGTATTATCCCATACATTAACTCATCCATTATCATGAATTTGTTAACGATTGCCATTCCTGTTCTGGAAGAAATGCAGAAGGAAGGCGAGGATGGCCGAAAGAAGATTGCTACCATCACCCGCTATGTAACGATGGTGCTGGCGCTGATTCAGGCAATTGCGATTACACTGACCTTAAACGCGCAGAGAATGTTTATTCAATGGAACTTTTTCAGCGCGCTGGTATCGGTATCAGCCATGGTCGCCGGTACCGCTTTTCTGATGTGGCTGGGTGAGCGGATGAATGAAAAGGGGGTCGGCAACGGCATTTCCCTGATTATCGCTATTAATATCCTGTCAGGACTGCCCAGCGGCGTGCAGATGATTACGAACTTGTTCAAGGAAGGCAGATATCTGTCGATTATCGCGATTTTAGTTGGATTTTTAGCGATGATTGTGGTGATCGTTTTGATTCAGCTGGGTGAAAGACGGATTTCGGTGCAGTACGCTAAAAGAATGCAGGGCAGAAAGGTATATGGCGGACAGTCGACCTATATTCCTTTGAAAGTAAATATGGCAGGGGTTATCCCGGTCATCTTTGCTTCTTCTTTATTAGGTTTTCCGCAGACTTTGGCCGGCTTTTTCACCGCTCAGCCGACCGGTGTGCTGGCTACCGTCCTGAACTTTTTAAATTATTACAGCAATCCTTTTGGAACGCTGTTGTATTTTATCCTGACAGTAGCGTTTGCTTACTTTTATACGGCGATTATTTTCAATCCCTATGAAGTGGCGGACAACATGAAGAAAAACGGCGGTTTTATTCCGGGTATTCGTCCGGGAAAACCGACCATGGAATATTTAACAACAGTCTTAAACCGGATGGTCTTTATCGGCGGTGTGATTTTGGGCTTGATTTCCGTTTTGCCGATCATTTTGCGCTGGACGACACAGGCTCAGATCAATTTCGGCGGTACGTCGCTGATCATTGTAGTTGGTGTGGCGTTAGAAACCATCAATCAGATCGAATCTTTGCTGATTACCAGACACTATAAAGGCTTTTTAAACGTCTAAGCCGATATTAGATTCTGCCCAAAGGCCAAAACGCCTTTGCGGCAGGATTTTGTCGGACCATTCCTTAAAAAGTCAAAGGCGGGATATTTCATGCTGAAAAGAGCCGTTCGCATTTGGCTTAAAATGGCATTTATGGCTGTTTTAAGCGATAGAACGGGAACGAAAAAAGCGAAAGCTGTATCTGTATCAGTCAGAGCCAGAAAAGGGAGGCAGTTATGAATATCATTATGTTAGGCGCTCCGGGAGCAGGTAAGGGTACGCAGGCCAAAAGAATGGCGGAGAAATATGGAATTCCGCATATTTCCACCGGCGACATTCTGCGCAGCAATATCAGTCGGGGAACCGAGCTGGGAAAGAAGGCCAAAAGCTTTATTGATGCCGGCGCTTTGGTGCCGGATGAATTAGTCATTCAGTTGGTGGCAGATCGGTTGGAGGAGGATGACGCCAAGGCCGGATTTATTTTTGACGGCTTCCCCCGAACGATTCCGCAGGCCGAAAGTCTTGACCGGATGCTGCAGGAAAAGGGCCGAAAGATTGAATATGCGGTCAATATTGACGTGCCGGATGCGGTCATTGTTGACCGGATGAGCGGCCGGCGTTTTTGCGCGAGCTGCGGTGCGTCCTATCATACCGAATACCTGAAACCGAAAAAAGAGGGTATTTGCGATAAATGTGAGGGCCAGCTGGCACTGCGCAAAGATGATGAGCCGGAAACGGTCTTAAAGCGTCTGGCTGTTTATCATGAACAGACCGAGCCTTTGATTGCTTATTACAGGAAAAATGAAGTTTTGCGTGAAGTTGACGGCACGAAAGAAGTGGCCGAGATTTTGGCAGAGATTCAAAAACAGTTAGGAAGATAATTATGGCAATTCATATAAAAACACCGCAAGAGATTCAGTACCTGCGCGAAGCAGGCAAGATCGTAGCGGAAACGCATTTGTATTTGGAAAGTCAATTGGCGATTGGTATGTCGACCTATGATATTGATAAGCTGGGCGAGGAATTTATTCGAAAAGCAGGGGCGATTCCTTCCTTCTTAAATTATGAGGGATATCCGGCCAGTATCTGCGTTTCGATCAATGATGAAGTCGTGCATGGGATTCCCAGCAAAAAGCGCTTTTTAAAGGAGGGCGATGTGGTCAGCCTGGATATCGGCGCGTATAAGAACGGGTATCACGGCGACGCCGCCCGGACTCATATTATGGGCAATGCTTCCGCCGAAATTAAAAAATTGGTGGAAGTAACTAAAGCCAGCTTTTTTAAAGGTATGGAAATGGTAAAGCCCGGTAATCATCTGTATCAGATTTCCGGTGCGATTCAGGAATATGTGGAAGCCAATGGTTTTTCCGTGGTCAGAGATTTGGTCGGGCATGGAGTCGGCCGGGAATTGCATGAAGAACCGCAGATTCCAAACTACCGCCCCAGAGGCGAAGGCCGGGGGCCAAGGCTTCAGGCCGGCATGGTAGTGGCGATTGAGCCGATGGTCAATATTGGCCGGCCGGAGGTTAGGATCTTAAACGATGATTGGACGATCGTGACTTTGGATCATTCCATTTCCGCGCATTATGAAAATACACTGGCGATTACCGAGGACGGGTATGAGCTGCTGACGCTGTGAGGTAAAAGATGCAGGATGTCAAAGTAGGGCAGTTGGTCATTTCTAAGGCAGGCCGGGATAAAGGTGAGTATTTTTTGGTAGCCGAAGCTACCGAAGGATATGTTTATCTGGTTAACGGCAAATCCAGACGGGTTGATCAGCCCAAAAAGAAGAAAATCAAGCATATTCAGCCCACACATTGGCTGAGCCGCAATGTGGCGCAAGAAATTGGGTCGTATGGCAAATTAAGCAACGCCGATATTCAAAAAGAGATTGCCGCGCTGCTGGAAAAGGAGGAATAGGAGTGTCAAAAAAAGATGTGATTGAAGTGGAAGGGCAGGTCGTAGAAAAGCTGCCGAACGCCATGTTTCAGGTCAAGCTGGAAAATGGACATGTCATTTTAGCGCATATCAGCGGAAAATTGAGAATGAATTATATTCGTATTCTTCCCGGCGATACGGTCACGATTGAGATGTCACCTTACGACTTGTCCAAAGGAAGAATTATTTGGAGAGATAAATAATAGCTTCGGCCGTTTTTACCCACGCGGAGAAGCTAAGGAATCAGCGGCAGAATGGGCGGCCCCCAATCGCCGGATAAGAAAGGAGCTACTGGAATGAAAGTAAGATCTTCGGTAAAACCTATTTGCGAAAAGTGCAAGATTATTAAACGCAAAGGCAAGGTTATGATTATTTGCGAAAATAAAAAGCATAAGCAAAAACAAGGCTAAGCGTCTTAACGGAGGGAAGTTCAGGCAAGCCATTCGTAATTCGCCGAATTACTCATGTATGCGTTAAGCAAATGGCGATGTAAATTTGATTGCTATAAAAAGCAAGCTTTTTAAGGCAATCAAGAGCACTATCCGCTTGAACAAGGTATAGGTGGAAAAGAAGTTCAGGCAAGCCATTCGTAATTCGCTGCGCGAATTACTCATGTATGCGTTAAGCAAATGGATAGTTAGGCATGATACTGCCTGTGAAAGCAAGCTTTCCCGAGCAGTATCATACTAACTATCCGCTTGCCTGAACTTTGAACAAATTTCTTGCTTTTT
>CAUVDV010000138.1:0-5965 GCA_963550755.1 uncultured Lachnospiraceae bacterium | reverse complement strand
CTGATGACCACGCCGGCACCGACTCCCTGATTGATTGATAAAAACACAATGTCATGCGCTTCTCTGGCAGCAAGCCCAATCTCCAGTTCCGCCTTGGCTCCCAGATTGGCTTCATTTTCCAGAAAAACCGGCCATTTTAAGCTGTTTTTATATTGGGAAAAATCAAACCAGCGGTCGGCAAAGGGAAACTTGATGCACAGACTTTCTTCATCGACAATGCCATGCAGCGAAAAGCCCACTCCCAAAATCTTCTCCGCCGGCAGCTGCAAAGCGGCAATGCTCCGCTCCAGCCAGTCTTCCATCGCCTGAATTACACTGCCCATCCCCGCCTTTAAGCCAACTGCCAATTTCTTACGGGCAACGCAGCAGTAATTCAAATCCGTAATGATAATGTCCGTACTTTCCCATTTGATTTCCGTCCCCACCGAATAATACGAATCACCCAAAAACTCAATTACCGCCGGCGGCCGGCCGCCGGTCGAGTCTGCTCCCTCCGACTGCCTTAAAAATCCGGCTTCTTCCAGCAGCGTGATATTGCTTGTCACCGTCGGAATACTCAATTTCAGGCATTTAGCAATCTCAGCCTTGGTGGTTTTCTTTGCCTGCCGGACGAGGCTGAGAATACGGCGCTGATTGCTGTTTTTAATCAGCTTTTGGCTTAAATCCTGTAATACTATCATGGTCTGTTTCTTCCTTTAAGATAGACTCTTTTATCTCAATGCCAAATCCCGGTTTTTCGCTGTACGCAATCGGAAAGCACCGGCTATCGGTCGCCAGATCCCCCACTGCCCGGTAATAAAAATCGGAATCTCTCTCTTTTTCCACCGCTTCCACCCAAACCGCTCCCAGTCCCATCGCCAACTGCTGCCAAACCGTGGCGGCAGGGCCGACTAAACTGTCATCGCCAATCATCACCTTAGCGCCGATGTCTTGGATTTTTTCGGCTAAGAGCACCGCATCCAGAAGTGAGCCCATGACCGCCGGATGAATATTATAAATCCCGCCCATCCCCGGCAGCAGCGTATGCACTGCTTCTCTGGCCGGCCGCAGCGGATAATCCGGAATCAGGCACAGCCCGGCGCAGAGCTCTTGCAGGCGTACCCAGTCCTGATTGCTGATATAGGCCGGGTCTTCGCAGGCGTCCAAACCGGCCGCGTACAGCCGGTTCAGAGAGGCGGCAATTTCCTCAAGGCTTACTTCCTGCTCCGGCTCCCGGTAGCCGCCGTTGACATCGCCGATTAAGTAGCATTCCTCCCGCGGACAAACCTGACGCGCCGTCCGAATCAGCTCCAAATCCAAATCTTCTTCACCAAATAGTTTCAGCTTCAAAAAGCGTGTCCGGCCGTTGGCCTTGGCAGCCTGTGCTTTTTGCCGGACTTCCTCCGGCTGCCGGCTTAAAATCACCGAAACACCGTAAACCGGCTGCCGATGCGGCAGGGCCAACAGTTTAACTGTCGCTGTCCGCGCGCATTTCCCCGCCAAATCAAGCAAAGTCATTTCCAGCAGTTCCGTTAGCTTCTCCGGCCACCGGCCTCTTTGCTCCCGCACCGCCTCAATGGCTGCAAACACGCCGCAGCCGATTAGCTCCGCCAACTGACTGTGATAAATATGCACATCTATCTCCGGCTGATTGGTAGCGATAATGCTTTCCCCAAAACCGGTTTCCGTCCCGGCTTCTATCGCCAGAATCATATGCTGGCGGCTGTTCCATGTACCAAAGCTGAACTGACTGACAGTTTGAATATTTTTTAAATAAGGCGTTACTCCCGTTATTTTGTTATCAATGTGCTGGAAAGGCTCCAGCAGCTGCTTTTCTGTTCTCATTTTAATTTTTCTCCTACGATTTGACTGAACCAATCATCACACCCTTGACGAAATGCTTTTGCACCAGCGGATAAAGCATCAGCACCGGCAGAGAAGATACGATGATGACACCGTATTTGATGGTTCGGGAAATTTGTTCCAGACGCTTAATCATTTCCAAATCGGTAATGGAAGTATCAATGGTTTGACCGGAAATCAAAATATCGCGCAAAATCAGTTGTAAAGGATAAAGCTTAACATTATTGATATAAATCAAGCCGTTAAAAAAGGAATTCCAGTGATTAACCGCGTAATATAGGCCAATAACCGCAATAATCGACTTGGACAGCGGCAGGACAACATAGAAAAAATACTGAAAAATATTGCAGCCGTCGACCTCAGCCGCTTCCTGCAATTCCCGCGGCATGGTATTTAAGTAGAAGGAGCGGGTAATGATCAGATTAAAGACCGAAAACGAGCCTAAAACAATCAGCACCGCCCGCGTATCAATCAGCCCCAATTGCTTGACCACCAAATACATCGGAATCAAACCGCCGCCGAAATACATGGTAAAGACAAAAAACAGCATAATCAATTTAGAGCCTTTCAAATCCTTCCGCGACAGCGCATATCCGGCCGGAATCGTCAGCACCAGCGCCAGCAGCGTACCGCCGCCGGTATATATAATCGTATTTAAATAGCCGCGCAGAATCCGAACGTCTTTTAAAATAAACTCATACCCCTCAAAACTAAGTCCTTTCGGCCAAAACCAGACCTTGCCCGCCGACACTAAGTCAGGATTACTGATGGAAGCAATCACCACAAAGTACAGCGGATAAAAAATAGAAATTAGAATCAGCACCACCAAAATAGTAACCAGACGGTCAAACGTCTTGTCATTATGCAGCCAGCCTCTTTTCATTTTGTTTCTTCCTTTCTTTTCATAAACCGTACTTTTACATAACCCCTACTTTGGTCATTTTCTTGGAAAACTGATTGACCACTAACAGCAGGATAAAGTTAATGATATTATTAAACAGGCCGATTGCCGCCGACAGGCTTAGCTGACTGCTCAAAATACCGATTTTGTAAACATAGGTAGCAATGATTTCTGAATAGTCCAAGTTTAAGTTATTCTGCAATAAAAACGCCTTTTCAAAGCCCAAAGTCATAATCCGGCCGGCACTTAAAATCAAAAGCATAACTGCGGTCGGCATAATCGACGGCCAGTCAATATGAATAATCCGATCCAGCTTACTGGCGCCGTCAACAATCGCCGCCTCATGAATTTCCGGACTGACCGAGGTCAGCGCCGCAATATAAATAATGGAATTCCAGCCCATTTGCTGAATGATGCCTGACCAGACATAGACATGGCGGAAGTTTTCGGCCTTGGTCATAAAACCAATCGGCTTGATGCCGAACACGCCCAAAATCTGATTATAAATTCCGTCCGTTCCCAGCAAAACAAAAAGCATACCGCAAAAAACCACCGTTGAAATAAAGTGCGGCGCATAGGTCACCATTTGCGTCAATTTTTTCAGCTTCAGGTTTTTAATATAGTTTAATAAAAACGCCAGAATAATCGGAATGGGAAATCCGGCCACCAGTGCGTAAAGGCTTAATATCAAAGTGTTTTTAATCAGGCTCTCAAACTGATAGGATTCAAAAAACATCTTAAAGTATTTAAATCCCGCCCATGCACTGGCCTGAATCCCCAAATCCGGCTTAAAATCCTTAAACGCAATTTGAATGCCATACATCGGCATATAGTCAAATAGAATCGTATAAATAACTGCCGGCAGTAAAAAAAGATAAAGCATATAACTCTTTTTAATATAACGAATTATCCTGTTTCCGGCGCTTTCTTTCCGCTTTTGCTTTTCCATAACTGTCCTTTCCCGATTTTGTGCTCTCAAGTCCATGTCCTTCTGTCATCGTTTCCGCTTCTTACGCCCACCGGCCGCCGCTCTTTTGCTTGCTGAAAAGCTGCCGCTGGCGGGCTCAGCCGAAGTATAAATATTCCCTTTTCTGAAAAAACAAGGCCGCCCACAGCAGGCGGCCTGATCATAGAAAAGCTTATTTCTTACGACTATCGACAAATTCCTGGCAAAGTTTAACATATTCGTCCACCTTCAACTTTTCCAAAGTTTTCAGGTGTGTTTCCCAGCCTTTTTCATCAATTCCGTCAACGATGGAGGTGGCAACAAACTTATTCAGATAATTGTCAATATCCGTCAGCAAAAGTCCCCGCCGCTCCGAGTTTTCCTTGGAAGAAAAGCCGGCCGGTAAAGATTTTACGCCATAGCCTTTTTCAATTACCATTTGATTTAACTGCGGTTTTAATTTTTTCGGCTGATTGGAGTAAATGATATCCTGATAAGACAAATCCATATAGGACGGCGATTTACCCGAGAAAGACTGCATTCTCCGCAGTTCTTCGCGGTTGTTGGCGCCTTTGGCTTTTTGAATTTCCGGATCATTTAACAACTCAATCATACCTTCATGTCCTTCGGCATCTTTCCACATTTCGCCTTTGACACCGCGGTTCCAGTTCAAGACCGTTTCCACATCCTTGTTGCAGTAGTCATACCATCTGACCAGTGCGCCCGGATTTTTACAGGTCTTACAGATACTGAAGCCGTCCACATGCTCGATATTATTCAGGCCAACGGTGATATTGCCAGTTTTATCGGCCAACAGCAGCGGCAGCCAGTTTCTGGTCTTATCCTGCTTATCATAAGTAATAACAACACCGTATTTATCTACTTCCTCAGCCAGTTTGGCTTTGTACTGATCCGAGCTTTGGGTAAAGCATTCGGAATCAATCAAGCCCTCTTCGTACAGCTCATGGAAAAACTTCAGTGCCTCAAAATATTCATCCTGTTTAGCGGCAAACTTAACTTCGCCGTCTTTGGTCATAACATGCGAACCGCTTTCAAATACGCCAAAGGCTGCCAAAGCGTTCTCCATACCGTCGCCCCAACCCCAGATTCCGCGGAAAGTCATCGGCACTTCATCCGTCGTATCGCCGTTACCGTTCGGGTCGCCGTTTTTAAACGCTTCCAATACTTCCTTTAATTCGGCTGCGTTTTTCGGCGCTTCCTTACCAACGGCTTTCAGCCAGTTCTCATTGATAAACATCTGCGAGTCAATCGCGTTCCAATAAGTTTCGTCACCGGTCGGCAAGCTGTAGATATGTCCGTCCGGAGCCTTTAAGATTTCCCAGTATTCCGGCCGGGAATTAAAGAACTTGACAATATTCGGAGCAATTTCTTCGGTTAAAAACTCATCCAACGGATACAGCTGGGTATATTTTTCCTCAACGGAAATATCGCCCAAAATCGCATCCGGCAGCGCATTCGTGCTGAACAGGATATTGATTTTTTCTTTCCAGCTGGAACCGGCTACTTCAATAAAGTTGGTATTAACATTGGTGTCTTCAATTCCTTTTTTAACCACTTCTTTATCATTGGCTGCTACCACCGGCGACAGCTGCTCAACATAAATATCAAAGGTTTCCTTTTCATTTAAAATCGGATAACCGCTGTGATTAAACTTGGCCATCACATCGTCACCAGCCGGCGTTTCCGCTTTTTCCTCGGTTTTGCCTTCCGGCTTTGTTTCTTCCTGTTTGTTTGTCTGCTCTTGCGATTTTTCTTCTTTACCGGTCGGTTTCTGCTCTCCGCATCCGGTCAAAGCGCTGCCTGCTAAAATCAAGGCAATCAGTACACTGAGTATCTTTTTCATGTTTATCCTCCCATTATGATTAGTTGCTGTTTTTTTATACTAAATTCTGCATTTCTACCAAATATCACCCCTCTTTTTTGATGATTTTGACTATAAACTTTTTAAAGTCATTTTAATAACTCGGTTTTATTATACATTAAATTTTTATATTGTCAATATCCGAAATTTTTTGACTTTCCCATTTTTTTCAGAGCACGCTTTTTTGATTTTTTAGTGTTTTTTACCTCGGCTTTCCCTTCTGGAAAAGCCTTGCCTTGTCAGCGCCGGAAACAGCCTTGAAATTTCCGTCAGCTACAGCCCGGATATGCCAATGCAAAAATACAGGGCAAAATTAAGCAGCAACGCTAAAAGCAAGGTCGTTAAAAATAAAACTATTTTGCCGACACTGATTTCAAAATAGCCCATTGCCTTA
>CAUVDV010000137.1:0-6000 GCA_963550755.1 uncultured Lachnospiraceae bacterium | reverse complement strand
CCTGCTCCATTTTCGCCGACGATGCATTTGATTTCCTGTTCCTTCACTTGCAGGTCAATCCGGTCGTTAGCCGTAAAATCTCCAAACTTTTTAGTTAAGGCTTTGGTTTCTATCATATTTCCCATAGTTTTTTACCTTTTGAGAAAACTGCTATTTAATAGTAACATTCGGACAATTTTCCGGTTTAAACTCTTCCCCGTTTTGAGCATTTGTTACTTTTATGGTTCCGTTTTTAATCAATGAACCTACTTCCGCAATTTCTGTCTTAATTTCCTCCCACTTAGCTTTGCCGCTTTCCGCAAGATGCTTTTCAATTTCCGTCAAATCTGTAATTGACGTTGCGCCGGAAGAAAGCGAATAATTTTGAACTTGTTCCATTTCCGCTATCTTTCCCTCAACCGCCGCTTTAACAATTTCATAAACCGGAACTTCCGTGTTCTTAATCACACTCGTCAAAACATACCCCGGCTGCTGGTCATCCTTATTGGCATCTACTTGGATCGCCAATTTTTTTACTTCTTTGGCCTTGGCTGCCACACCATCCCCAACGGAACCAGCTACTGCAAATACTACATTCGCCCCTTGATTAAAATAAGTAGCGGCTACGGTACCGCCAGTCGAAGAGTCGGTAAAACCGGCATCATATTTTGAGTAGTAATCATATTTTACATCCATTTTAGCCGCTTCATAATTAATACCTTCGATATAGCCATAGGAAAATACCGTAATCCCGTTAGAATTCGTACCGCCAATAAATCCAACCGTCCGGCCGCCGTTTTCAGGCTTGGTAAATTGATAATTTTCCGTGCCGAAAAGAGTTTCTGCATTTTCCGTTACTAAGGCTGTTAATGCGCCAGCCACAAAAGCGGCTTCGTGTACATCAAACAAAACGCTAATCACATTTTTATGAATCTTTTGCCCATTCTCATCCTTATTCGGATCATCGTTCATACAAATAAAAGTCGTATTGGGATATCTTTCAGCAATTGCCTTGGCTCCTCCGGTGCCTTTAATTAATGCTTCAAAATCATATTCCAAATTAAAAACAATATTATAGCCATCTTCCGCCAAAGTTTCCAGCGCCTGCGGAACACCAGTCGTTGGCTCAACTACTTTGTACTCTATTCCAAATTCCTCCGCCGCTTTTTTAGCTCCATTGACTGCCGATTGATTGTAGCCGTTGTCATTTTGTCCTGCTGAGGAACAAACAATTGCCACCTTTAGCGTATTCCCTGTATTACCTTTTTCTTTTGTCGCGCAGCCAGTTAAATCATTTGTTAAAAATATAACAACCAATAACGCCGTTACCACTTTTTGCCAACCGCTTTTCATAATATCCTCCCATTGTTTTGTCATCATGTTGTTATGTTGTCATTACCAGTAAACTTATCTTACTCCTTTTTCATTTTCTTGTAAAGATATTTTTGTACTTTTTGTCAGAAATAATGATATTTTCCTATTTTCTTTGTTTATTTCGACAAAACTTTTTTTCTTCTTATAATAGCCAAATAATCACTGGAAATCTTAGGCGATCCGTATTTTCTAGATAATAATCACTTAGCTTTCAGCATAACGCTTTAACTATTGACTGGTAATTCTTCCGCCGGTTCAATTGGAATCTTTCCTTCTTAAAGTTATATATCACTGAATAAAATAAAAAATGATTTATTCCCAGCGAAAACTTAAAGTCTTCCTGAAAATAAATCATCCTTTTTTTATCTTAATTCCTGAAACAGCCTTAAAAACTCGGTCTCCACCTCGCCAAAAATCCGCTCCGAAGTGTCCGGCAGGGAATACACCGGCAAATCCTGCTCAAACACCGGCGTGCCTTTCAGCTTTAAAAACTCATACTGCAAAATCGTATCATCAATCAAAAAGATTTGGCGAAGTTCCTCCTCCGTCAGCCCGACCAAACCAAAGCGCTCAAAAATCATATTTTGCAGCCGGCTTTCAAACTCCTTGTACTGGTTTAAATACTGTTTAACCGGTCTGGTAATATCGGACAGATACGCTTCGCTGGCGTCATGCAAAAGGCAGCCCAACCGCACTCGCCTCGAATACTTTCTGGCCTCGGCTTCCCGCACGCAGTTCAGGCAATGCTGGCCGACCGAGTAAAAATGCGGCAAATGACCGTTTGTTCTGGTCATTAAAGATAGCGCCCGGGCGATATCCTGAATATCAATCGCTTCTATTTCCGGGTGGGTCGGATAAAAGCGCTGCCCCGTATAAGTAATAATATAATCTGACATCTTTACGCCTCTCCTCTTTTTGGTGCCCGCTTAATTTTTTATCTAAAAACTTTGCCCTATCAACCAATATTCCGGTTGCTGCAAGCGGTTTCCTTAATTTCTGTAACCAGCTTTCCCCTATTGAAAAGCTCTGTTCTATATTTTTTCCTATTCTCTGAAAATAGAAGTACTTTTTTGCGGGTCATATTCTCTTCAAAGTGCGCAATTTTTCAAACTAGGCACTTTATAAAAAGACTACCTTTTTCACTTAGCAAACTGCGCTGCGAATAGAACGCAACCCCTTCGGCCAAGAGGTTAATTTTCCTTAAAAAAACGAATTTTCTGCTCATTTTTAATCAACGGCAAAAGCGCTAAATACTTCGCCGGAATCCGGGCAATCACATTGACCCTTTCATCCAGCGGCAAATCCTCGATTACAATCTGCATTTCGCCCGAATAACGGCTGTATTTGACATTATCAATTGTTACGCTTCCCGCCTTGCGCGGCAATGCCATCGCCGGTTCAATCTCCCGGCCAAAAGTAGAAAACTGCCTTGACTCCATCAAGCGTTTCAGCCACCGGGGAGAATCATCGCGAATCGTATAGCTGCGGTCAAATAAATACTCATCATATTTATCCGACAGTGTCTGCACCGGCAGATAGATTTCGCCGGTCTGGCGGAAATGTTCGATTTTTTCCCATTCTTCCCGGCTAATTGCACCATCGCCAACATAAATATCTTCAATCCCAAAGTTCAGCGTCAAGTCCAAATAGGCGACATAAGGCGGCAGACCGCGATGCTGTTCCAAGGTTGGCAGCCCCTCAAAAATCGGCCCCCGCTTAAAAATATTGCCGGCAATAAAAGCCATCACCGGAATTCCTTTGGCCTTTAGCCACTCATTGCGCTGCCGGAAAAATTCATCATCCAGTCCCGTTTCCGGTCTGGGATAATAATTATGCATAGCGCAGACCTCGCCGCCTGCCTGCAAAATCGCATCGACTTCTTCCGGCTTTAAATTGGTTGCATTAAGGCAAATCGGCATTTGCTTAGCAATCTCAATCAATTCTTCTATGCGAAAGCCAAAGTCCGGCCGCAAAATCGAAATGCCGTATTCCTTGGCAACTTCCATCATAGTATCTTTTTTTACATAATTTAAAGTCCTTTTTGATACATCTGCAATCAGCTGATAGCCCATTGCCCTGATTTGATCACACATCTTTTTCATCTGAACCGCATAATCCCCTCTCCCTTCCTCGGCAATATGGAGCGAGGTGAAAACATACGGTGTCCCGCCTATTTTTTTATACTTCTCCGCTTCAGGAAAAAAAGGTTTTAATTCCTCAAAATTACTTAAAAACGCACTGAAATTTAATGGTTTATACATTTGATCTCCTTTTCTCTAATAATTTTTTTCTAACTCAACTCTCCCCTGATTGAAGTACTTCGCACTTCTGTTCGGGCGGGCAGTCTGCCCTGATCGAAACGCTCCATGTTTCAGCGGTCTACTTAAAAAAGACTATTCTATCAAACATGGGAAAGTTGAATTTCTAATCTTAAAATTTTTCCAATCTGTTTTCCGGTTAAAAAACTTTCTGCTGCCGACTTCCCCTATATTGGACAAAGCATTTTTAATCGCATTTTTTCTCTGCTCTACCAATAAAAACACATCAATACACACCAATAAAGCTAATCTGCGGACAAACCCGATATTCCTCAAAAATAATTTCCAGCCCATCACTTTTAAAATCTACCGGCAGCTCTGCAATTTTTTTATGCCCGATGGTCGTACCTTGATAAATCCATTCTTTTTGCTGATATTCTGATTTAATTTTAAAACTTTCTACTCGCTGGCTATTGGGAATATTTTCCTTTAAGACAATGTAGCGAATATTTTGCGGCACTTTCCATCTTATTTTTACAGAAATCGGTTCGTCAGCCAAAAGCTGCGGCTGATACCATTTTTCATATCCATCTTTTCGCATATTTTCTGCTTCGCAATCTATTTCCGCAGCGGCAGCTGTGATTGTGGCACACTCCAACAAATTATGGGTAAACTTTTCACGAATCTGCTGCCCCAACCCTCTTAGGCTTTTCTCATCGGAATCCGCTATTTTTCCTTCCTTATCGGGCGGAATATTTAAAAGCAGCATTGCGTTTCCGCCTGCCGATTTTAAATAAAGCTCAAATAATTTTTCAGCTGATTTCACCTGATGGTCTTCCGCTGGATGATAAAACCAGCCCGGCCGGATAGAAACGTCTACTTCCGCCGGATACCAGATAAAGCTTGTTTCATTTTTCAGCCTGTCGATGCTTCCTAAATCTTCTTCACTGCTCCTGATTTCCTTTTGCCGGAATGTAATATCATCTTCCTGCTGACTGGCACTTGCAATTTTCTCATTATCGGCCATTTTGGCAGCAACTACGCTCCATTCGCTTTTCCGCGTCTTTCCCGCTTCATTGCCGCACCAACGAATATCGGGCCCACAAATACTGATCGTGGCCTCCGGCTGCCACCTTCTGATTACTTCATAATATCTTTCCCAGTTGTATTTTTGCTTCTTTCCATTCTCGCCTTCCCCGCAGGCACCGTCAAACCATACTGTAAAGATTTCACCATATCCGCTTAATAATTCTGTTAATTGACTCACAAAAAAGTCATCATACTCTTTGCCGCTGCCATATTTTTTGCAGTTTCTATCCCAGGGCGAAAGATATATTCCTACTTTTAAGCCGTATTTATGACAGGAATTGACAAATTCTCTGACCACATCACCTTTGCCTTGCTGATAGCCTGAATTTTTAACCGAATGTTCTGTATATTTACTGGGCCATAAGCAAAAACCGTCATGATGTTTACAGGTTAAAATCAGGCCTTTCATTCCTGCCGCCCGCGCAATTTCAGCCCATTGATCCGTATCCAAGGCTGTCGGGCAAAATAACGCCGGATCTTCTGTCCCATCTCCCCATTCCTTATCTGTAAAAGTATTTATGGAAAAATGAATGAATCCGTAAAACTCCATTTCCTCCTGCCTGAGTTGCTTTGGACTTGGTCTTACCTGAATCAGTTGATTGATAAGCTGTTCTTTGTCCATATCCTTTCCTTTCTGTGTCAGCAATGATTGTTTGACTGTATCATCTGTCAATTTACACTTCTTCTGAAATCAATCTTAATTATACTTACTATGCCTCTGGAGTGCAAGCTCTCTGGTCGTATCTGTTATAACATCAGCTATAATAACAGTTCAGGCAAGCCGCTGATAATTCTCTGTAAGAGAATTATCGGTGAATGCGTTCCGCAAATGGATTTACGTATGATACTGCCTGTGAAAGCAAGCTCTCCGGTCGTACAGTATACATAGGACTACCGGCTTTACAGTTCAGGCAAGCCACCGATAATTCGCTGTAAGAAAATTATCAGCATGTTCCGCAAATGGATTTATGCATGATACTGCCTGTGAAAGCAAACTCTCCGGTCGTACAGTATACATAGGACTGCTGGCTTTACAGTTCAGGCAAGCCGCTGATAATTCGCTGTAAGAAAATTATCAGCATGTTCCGCAAATGGATTTATACTTGATACTGCCTGTGAGAGCAAGCTCTCCGGTCGTACAGTATACATGAACTGCCGGCTTTACAGTTCAGGCAAGCCACCGATAATTCGCTTGCAGCGAATTATCGGTGGCTGCGTTCCGCAAATGGATTTACGTATGATACCGCCTGTGAAAGCAAGCTTTCCCGAGCAGTATCATACATAAATCCGCTTGCCTGAA
>CAUVDV010000136.1:0-6001 GCA_963550755.1 uncultured Lachnospiraceae bacterium | reverse complement strand
GTGTATTCGTGCGGAAGAGGTTAGTACTGTTTGAGATGATATTTTATTGGTTTTGGAGTTTTTGACCATTTACCCCTGAAGCAATCCGGAGGTATCTATGATTGTATATCATGGCAGTAATGTTATTGTTGCCCGCCCAAGGCTGGTTCACCAGAACCGGACTTTGGATTTTGGGTATGGGTTTTATACAACGACTAATTTAAATCAGGCAATCAGTTTTGCCGATAAGGTAACGAGCCGAAGACAAAGCGGCTCGCCCTGTGTTAGTTCCTATGTCGTACCGGACATAGAGAAGCTGGCAGGCAGGTATAAGGCTTTAGTTTTTTCAGAATCAAACGAAGAATGGCTGGATTTTGTATTTGCCAATCGGAATGGAATGTATGCCGGAAAGCAGTACGACATTATTTTCGGGCCGGTTGCGAATGACACCATTTATCGAACGTTCGTTGCTTATGAAGAAGGAATTTTAACGAAAGAAGAAACCGTTGCTCGTTTGAAGGTGAAAGAGTTGTATAATCAGATGACTTTTGCCACAGAAGCGGCTTTGAATGAATTAACCTATAGCGGACAACTGCCGATAGAAAGGGGAAAACCATGAGTGAAACGAGCGTTAAAGGAATGTTGGAACTGATTATTCCCCGTCTGGTTCAAAGGCTGATGGAAGAACGGCATTTAACTGAAACCGAAGCTTTGACCCAACTATATTGTTCGGAACTGTATAGCCAATTGGAGCGGGAGGAGACCAAACTGTGGCATTTGAGCATTGTTACTCTATATAATTTATGGCTGGAGGAAAAAGAAACCGGACGCATCACCTATCCGGAGGAGGCCTGATTATGGACACGAAAATAGGCTTTATCGTATACTGTATCGAAGAATATAAGCATGCCAAGGGAATGACGGGAAAGAGTGTAATTGAGGTATTTAATCGCTATGATGTGATTAGCTACATCAGGGCTTATTATGAAGCGCTGCACACCACTGGCCGGCAGTATATTGTGGATGATATCAGTGAATATATTGAGGCACGGCAGGCCTTGTCGTGTGATGCTTTGGATGAAGTTCCGGCGGAATGAGTGAACATAGATATAATTTGCCCTCAAGACTTTCTTTTGAGTAAAATGTGTGGTATAGTAAAGAAGAAAAGCAAGTTTTAACTTTTTCTTGAAATATGAGAATGTGAAGAGGAAAATGATAAAATGCAGGTGTCTAAGGAATTGTGTTTAAAATTTCCGGCTGTTTTAAGAGATAAATTGTCACAAAACGAAATTGAATTTCCAGATGGAACGCAGTTTGAATATGGTGACTTGTTTACATATAGGGCAGTGGCAAGAGAGGTTGGAGATTATAGCGAGGTTACATCAGCGGATTTTAAATCATATTTTGAATTGGGGAAAATGCCTAAAAAACCAAGGGGAATGAAAGCAGACCTTATGAAAGATCCGCATTATTATGGTGTTTCCAGTTTTTTGAAGCGAGAAATAGTTGAACAGCAAATGAAGTTTCCAAATCCTAAAAAGAAGTTAGCAGCAGGGTATGTTTATAGTACAGGGGGTCCTCAAATTACGGAAGACTCACATGTATGCTGGTGGCTTTATGAGGGAACGGATGTTAGTGGATTTAAATTGATAAAGGAGAAGACTAATGGATAAGGAATTATGCTTCAATATAGAAAATATAAACTTGTATCTTGAACAAACTTTAGTGGATTATCTGGATATTCCTATTTTTTTCTTATGTAGCGGAGAAAAACAATATTATGCAGCGCTATGTACAAATATTGATGAATTGAGTTATATTGTGGTTAAATTATCATTAATGGATGTATATAATTTATTACATGGTAGCATTCCCATGAGGGATGTTATTTTGAACCAGAATGAATACTGGGATATCGTATTAGGCGAAGAAATTACTTCGGATACGGTAATAAAGAAGAACATTTCGAAAATCGAAACAGCGTTATTACCGGAAGCGGGAGTTTGTTTTAAAGTATTGACAGAACAAATGCAATTATTTGTGAAGAAGTTTGACGAAGAAATTTTTAATAATAAATATTTTTCGGAAAGCAATAACGAGGAAGATATTAATGAATTGATTAAAAATTTATCGATGGATGTCATTTTTAAAGATATAGAAGATATAGAGCAATTTACTGAATTGCTGGATTATATAGTTGAAAAAACTCAGTTTGCCAATGTACCATTATATGTATATGGTGAAAAAATGGATTCAATCAAAACGGTAGAAGTTACATTCAGAAATACGGAAAAATCAGAGCAAGTAAAAACATTTAAACTGGAAGATAATATAGTAGTTGCAGCTTAAAAAGGTGATAAAATGGAAAATAATAAAAGCATAGAAAGTGTTTTGAAGTTAAACAGGATAGTCTTTGACAAAATTGAATTTAATAGGCTGGGCTTTCAAAATGATAAGGAGCTTGAACTAGAAATACAGTCAAACATATCTAAAAGAAAAGATCCAGATATTTACAGAGTAACATTGGTATTGAAAGGAAAGAAACCAGAAGAATATACTTTGGAAATTAGTTTGTCTGGATTTTTTAGCATAGAAGTCGGGGATGGATTGACCGAAGATTTGAAAAACACACTTGTTACTAGAAACAGCATTGCGATTTTAATGCCATATTTGAGAAGTCAAGTTTCTTTGTTAACAGCTCAACCGGAGGTAGAGTGTGTTGTATTACCGGCTTTTAATATAAATAGTATGCTTAATAATAAGGGCGAATAATGACATTAATTCAAACTTTTTATTAAGAACTCAACTTTCCTTTGTCGAAGTACTGTGTGCTTCTGCCAGGCGGGCAGCCTGCCAGACAAAAAACTCAGTTTTTTGCGAACAGCAAATGGCAAAAGGTTTCACCTTTCTGCCCGGGCATTAATGTGCTAAAGCATTAACCTTTCATTAAAAACACCCAAATTCCAAAAAAAAACTTGCATAAACCGGCAGCCTGTGAGAAAATCAATAAAAAGTTAAAGTTCAGGCAAGCTGCCGCTGCTTCGATGAATATGAGCGGCGCGCCGAGCCAATAGGTATGGATGATGGATATGCCTTTTGCCGGCAAGCCTTGCGGCTCGACCAAGCATAAATCGCTTGCCTAAGCTGTAACCAACAGGAGGAATGGAATGAAAAAACATAGAGCGACAATTATTTTGTCATTTTTTCTTGTCTTAGCCTTGGCGGCGGCTGCTTTTTTTGCCTGGCAGTATTTTACTTCCCGGCAGACGCAGAAAGCAACAGAATTGCCGCTGGATCTGGCCGGCCTTTATGCCGAATATAATGATGAAAACCTGGTAACGGTCTTTGAGGGACAGGTTTTAAAGCTGTCGGCGCCGGCTAAAAAAATTGGCGAAGTCTTTTATCTGCCGCTGGAATTGGTGTTAAATTTGACAGACGCGCTGTATTATGACGAGGCGGAAAAGACGCTGACCTATACCGACAGTCGCGACGTGATTCGCCTAAAGCCCGGAGAAAAGACCTATTATTACAATAACGAGCCGGTTGAACTGCAAATCGGTCTGGAGGAAATCAACGGCGTGCCGTATCTGCCGACAGCCTTGGTGGCGAAGTTCGCCAATTTCCGCTTGTCTTATAACGGCCAGTATCATATCCTGACCGTGGATAATCCGCAGAAAACGCAGAGAATCGGCGTGGCTGATTTAACGGCAGCGGAAACGCAGCCGGAACAGGAAAAAAAGAAAGCCGGCGAGCTTAAGACTTATGTTTACAACGCCATCCCGCAGGAGGGAGAAACGGTATATTATTATTATCCGGTAGCATCCGGCATGACTTTTGTTTTGCTGGAGGAAAGCGGCGATTATTATAAGGTGCGGACGCATGAGGGTTTTCTCGGTTATGTTAAAAAAGAAGTGATCGGAGAGGTGGAGGAGATTATCGAGTCCAATTCGATCAAAGAAAGCGCGCCTGCCCTTTCCGCGGCGCTGCCGGGCAAGGTTAATATGGTCTGGCATCAGGTTTTTAATATGACGGCCAATGGCTCGGTTCAGGAAAAAATGGCGGCCACCAAAGGGGTTAATGTGATCAGCCCGACTTGGTTTCATATCACCGACACGGAAGGGGCCGTTTCTTCCATCGCTGATATTGCCTATGTGCGGTGGGCGCATCAAAATGGCTATAAGGTTTGGCCGCTGTTTAGCAATTCCTTTGACAAAGCGATTACGCACGCGGTGCTTTCCAGTACGGCTAAGCGGGAGAAGGTGATTCGCCAGATCCTTAGCTTTGTGGATTTATATGAATTGGACGGAATTAACATTGATTTTGAGGAAGTGCCGAAAGAGGACGGGCCGGCCTATGTCCAATTTGTCAAGGAATTATCGCTTTTTTTAAAACAAAAGGGTATGACCGTATCGGTCGATATGTATGTGCCCAAGCCGTGGACAGAGCATTACGGCCGGGCGGAAATCGGCAAGTATATTGATTATTTGATTATCATGGGCTATGACGAGCATTGGAGCACTTCGCCCAAGAGCGGCTCTGTGGCTTCGATTAATTTTGTGCGCGAGGGCGTGGTTGACACGCTGGCTTCGGTGCCGGCCAATAAGGTGATCTTAGGGATTCCCTTTTATACCCGGCTGTGGCAGGAAACGGGGAGCGGCGACAGCCTAAAGGTCAATTCCAAGGCTTACGGTATGGGCTACGGCAAACAAATGATGATTGATAAAGGTGCCAAAATTGAGTGGAATGAGGAAGTCGCGCAGTATTACGGCGAGTACAAAGAGGGCGATGCTACTTTTAAGATGTGGATTGAGGATCAGCGCTCTTTAGCTGAAAAATTGAAAATAGCCAGCGGCTATCGGTTAGCCGGGATTTCCGGCTGGAAGCTGGGCTTGGAAAGTGAAGAGGCTTGGGAAGCGATCAGTCAGTACCTGAAACAGTAAAGGCCTTACAGTTTCGGCAAGTCATAGTTATTTGCTTGCCGGAACTGCAATGAAAAGGCTGCTGCCAAATGAGAAAATCATGGCGGCAGTTCTTTTCATGTCATTCCCTTTCTGCGGCCGAACATTTTACTTTGGCACCGAGCGCAGCTGGTCAAGCGCGCCTATCTGGAGAGGAAAAAATGAAAACAATAGTGATTGAAATTGATGAAGCCCAGCCGCAGCCGGCGCGGGTACAGCTGGCGGCGGATTTTTTGCGGCAGGGAAAGCTGGTTGCTTTTCCGACCGAAACGGTTTACGGCATTGGGGCGAACGCCTTGTCAGCGGAAGCGGCAGCCAAGATTTATCAGGCCAAAGGGCGGCCCAGCGATAATCCGCTGATTGTGCATTTGGCCGAGTGGACGGAAGCGACCCGCTATGTGGAAGCGATTGATGAACGAGTTGAGCGCTTAGCCGCCGCCTTTTGGCCGGGGCCGTTAACCATGATTTTTAAAAAGCGGGATAATATTCCGAGTACGATTACCGGTGGGCTAAATACCGTTGGCATTCGGATTCCCCGGCACCCGGTAGCGCGAGCAATTTTGCGGGCATGCGGACTGCCGATTGCCGCGCCCAGCGCCAATTTGTCCGGCCGCCCCAGTCCGACCGAGTTTGCCCATGTGGCGGAAGATTTAAATGGCCGGGTGGATATGATTATCCGTTCCGGTTCGGCGGAAGTGGGACTGGAGTCAACTGTGATTGATATGAGCCGGGAAATTCCGGTGATCCTAAGGCCGGGCGCAGTGACGCAGTCGATGATTGAGACGGTGATCGGTGGGGTGCGAATCAACCGGGGGAGTTTAAAGGACAGCGAAGTACCGGTTGCGCCGGGGATGAAGTATCGGCATTATGCGCCGAAGGGCAAGGTTTCTTTGCTGCCGTCGGCGGACGAGGCGGAAACTTTGGCGGCGCTGCGCGCCGGACTAGAGGCTGCTGCCCGGCAGGGGCGGAAAGCGGCGGCGCTGGTACCGGCGGAGTATGCGGAGCAGCTTTCGCCCTATCTTTGCTTTTCACTGGGCAGTCGGGAAAATCTGGCCGAGATTGCC
>CAUVDV010000135.1:0-6066 GCA_963550755.1 uncultured Lachnospiraceae bacterium | reverse complement strand
GCGCTCTTGCTGGCGTTATGATCCCCCGCTTACAGCGGTGAATCATAACGGGCGGTTCAAATCATAAAATTTAATAAAAAAATTCAATAAAAACAATTTGTATTTTTTGTATAATAATAATATTGCGTATTGTCTTTTTGTGCGCTATAATTTTATTGATGACAAGGAAAGGAGGACGCAGTTTCTGCAAAGATTATGGCTATTAAATTATTTAGAATCGACGATCGACTGGTTCACGGGCAGGTTATGACCGCATGGTCTAAGGTGACCTCGGCGCAGCGCATTATTATCGTGGATAATGAAGTAATAAAAGATGATTTTGTGTGCTTAGTCATGAAACAGGCGGTTCCCAAATCTATTGTTTTGGAAATTTATAACTTAGAGGATGGAATCGCCAGGCTTCAAGCGATAAACGATAATCTGGCAACGATTGTGCTGATGAAGCTGCCGCGCATTGCGCTGGAATTAGCCAAGGCCGGCGTTGCCATCCCATCGCTTAATGTTGGCGGAATGGGAGCCAATGCCAATCGGAAAAAGCTATACAAGAACATATCCGCCACTCAGGAAGAAATCGCTCAGCTTAAAGAACTGGCGGCTTTGGGCACAAATGTTGAGTTCAGAATATTGCCTGAGGACAAAATGGTAAGTTTAAGCAGTATTACGTAAAAAGTCATTCGGCGGCGCGGTTTGGTGTATGGGGTATGCGTCCAATCTGTCGCATGACAGGAGAGGTCATAGTATTTGATTTGAGAGGAGGTATATATGAATTTTATTCAAGCGTTAATGTGCGGTCTGCTTTATTATTTTTCGGATAGTCCGTGGCCTTTCGGAGAGGGCTATTATGTGTTTCAAAGACCGCTGGTATCGGGTTTTTTAATGGGCTTAGTGATGGGTAAGCCGGTAGAAGGAACGATTATCGGTGCGACTATGAACCTGATTTATCTAGGCCATATCACGGCGGGCGGAACCATGCCGGGTGATATGGCGCTGGCTGGATATTTGGGAACAGGGCTGGCGCTGGCGGCAAATTTAGATGTAAACGCCGCGCTTTCACTGGCTGTGCCGCTGGGACTTTTAGGTACGATTGTTTGGTTTACCAGAATGAGTGTGGATTCCGTTTTTTGCCACTGGGCCGATCGATATGCCGAAGCGGGCGACTGCCAAAAAGTATGGCTGATGAACTGGCTGCCGGCGCAAGCATTGCTATTTGTGATCAAGGTTCCGATCGTTACTTTGGCGGCATTTTATGGGCCAAACGTTGTTTCCGGAATTTTAGCGATGGTTGGCGACACTTTCATTCATGGTTTAAGTGTAGCCGGCGGAATGTTGCCGGCGCTTGGTATTGCGCTGAATTTAAGGAGTATATTGAAAAAACAAATCATTCCGTACTTTGTATTGGGCTTTATATTAGTGGTATATTTCAAACTGGATATTATCGGCGTATCGCTGGTTGGCACAATAATTGCTGTATTAGCCAATGATTTCTTTTCACAGAAGGGAGGCGCCATTAATGGATAAGAATGAAAGCAGGAAAAACGTAGGAGCCGTACCGGGAAAAGAAGCGGATAATTTACCTAAATTAAGCAAATCCGATGTTTCTAAGGCATGTTGGAACTGGCAGTTTTTTTCTCACGCCAACTATAATTATGAAAGACTTCAAGGCAGCGCGTTCGCCGCGTCAATGACGCCGATTATTAAAAAATTATATCCCAACGACAAAAAGAAACAAGCGGAAGTTTTGACCCGTCATATGGCGTTTTTTAATACCGAGCCCAATTTTGGCACAGTGATCCATGGGATTGTTATCGCCATGGAAGAGCAGATTGCCAGAGGAGCGGAGATTTCGGCGGATGCCATTAATTCGATAAAAACAGGCTTAATGGGTCCGCTGGCCGGGCTGGGTGATACCTTGACACAAGGCACGATTATTCCGCTGCTGTTGGCGCTGGGAATCAGCTTTGGCAAAGACGGCAACTTATTTGGACCTTTGTTTTTTATCATTGCCTGCTGCGCTGTGCTGATGGGCATTACCCGGACGTTTTGGATGCGCGGCTACAATTTAGGAAAAGACGCGGTTACGTCACTCTTAGGTGATGAAAAAATTCAAAAAATCATTAATGCAGCCAGTATTTTGGGCG
The DNA here is from genome assembly GCA_963550755.1 of uncultured Lachnospiraceae bacterium. GTDB lineage: Bacteria > Bacillota > Clostridia > Lachnospirales > Vallitaleaceae > W11650. The sequence goes on along the minus strand of CAUVDV010000135.1, from coordinate 3,928 downwards.
TTATCGTGATTGGCGCGCTGATTGCGCAGTTTGTCAATCTGGATCTGACGCTGAACATAGGAGTAGGCGAAACAATGGTTAATTTGCAGGCGGATGTGTTTGATAAAATCGTGCCTAAAATTTTGCCGTTTGGCTTGACGGTTTTGATGTATCGGCTGCTGCAAAAGCAAAAAAGCCCGATTATGCTGATGGTGGTAATTATTGTTTCCGCGCTGGTGGGTGCGTATTTGGGGATTTGGTAAGAAATTAAATAGATGGAACGTCTTTTAGGGGCTGGAGCGCACCGCGCAGAAAGCAAGCGAAGTTTTTATTCTGTGGGCGGTTAAAGTCCAAAAAAGGCTACAAAAAAGTTAAAAATTTAACTTAAAATAATAACAAAATAAAAATGCATGGTGGAGGTAATTTATGAAAAGCAGAATGAATAAAATTTTCAGAAATGACGGCAAGACTTTTATATTGGCGATGGATCATGGTATGAGCTTACCGGTGTTGCCGGAACTGAATAGAACCGAGGAAATTATCAAAGCGGCGGTGGCCAACGGAGTGGACGCGATCATTTGCAGTTACGGAATCTACAAGAAATACGCATCAGCCTTTGGCAAGGTACCGGCCATTATCCGAGGTGACGGCGGCGGCACGCAATTGGGCGATGGCAGCAGTGTGACGCAAAAGCTTTATAGCGCAGCCGATATTTTAAGAATTGGCGGCGATGCGGTTGTCTGCATGGGCTTTCCGGGAATCGGCTATGAGGATTTATCGCTGCAGAGCCTGCAGGAATTTATAACCGAATGTGATGAATGGGGACTGCCGCTATGTGCGGAAATGCTGCCGCAGGGATGGAATACCAAGAACTGGACGCCGGAGAACTTAAAGTTTGTCAGTCGGGTTGGCGCTGAGTTCGGAGCGGATATTATCAAAACGCAATATACCGGGGATAAGGAAAGCTTTAAAGCGCTGGTAGACGGTTGCTACGCGCCGGTTGTTATATTGGGCGGCCCGGGGGGCGGCGACATTAAAGACTTGTTTGTAGCGATTCGCGATTCGCTGGAAGTTGGTGGCAAAGGCGTGGCAATTGGCCGGTCGATATGGAAGCAAGCGGATCCCGGAAAATACTGTCGGGCAATCAGCAGTTTGATCCATGAAGGGGCATCTGTTGAGGACGCCATGAAAGTAGTAGGTGAAAAATGAGTGAGAAAAATGAAAAAATGCTAGTGGGAGCCGTCCAAGAGATTGGTCGGGCGGAATTGGTTGAGGTTTCTAAACCATCGGTGGGCAAAGATGAAATTTTGGTAAAGATGGGAGCCTGCGCGCTTTGTACTTTGGAACAGCGGAGCTTTACCGGCGCCAAACGTTTTCCCTATCCCTATGTCGGCGGACATGAAATTGCCGGTTATGTCTGCGAGGTTGGGGAAGAAGTTTCTGATAAATGGAAAATCGGTGAAAAGGTCGCACTCAAAACCATAACCGAGTGTCATGAGTGTCATTATTGTCATGTTGGTCAGGATACGATGTGCAATAAGATTGGCAAGGATAAGAGACAGGTTCCGGAAATGGAAGGAATTGGCGGTCTGGCGGAGTATTTTTTGGCTAAGCCGTCCATGTTATATAAAATAAAAGAAGATGTAGATATTGAAGTAGCTTCATTATCCGAACCATTATCCTGCGTACTGCATAGTATTGACAGAGCGAACATTGATTTTGGCGAGGACGTCGTGGTTGTGGGCGCGGGCATTATGGGTATGCTGCATTTACAGCTGGCTAAGATGAGAGGCGCTAGGGTGATCATGGTCGAACCGGATGACAAAAGACTGGAAGAAGCGTTAAAATGCGGCGCTGACGCGGTAATTAATCCGAAACAAAGCGATTTGGCGGAGTCGGTCAAAAAACTGACCGATGGACGCGGCGTGGATGTCATATTCTATACGCCGGCGATTTCTAAATTGGTTGAGGAATATCTTAAAATCTGCGCTAAAAATGCCCGTCTGGTTTTATATGGTTCCTTTACACCGGATACGCCGATTGAATTATCGTTAAATCATGTTCATTACAACCATATCAGTATAATTGGTGTAGTTAATCCCGGAGAGCGAGATTTTGAAAGAGCAACCAAGATGATTAATACCGGATTAATTGATTTAAAACGTTATGTCAACCAGGTGATTCCGTTTGAAGAAATTCAAAGAGCTTTTACCGAAGCTACCTGCGGCAAGTATTACCGAGTTGTTGTAAAGTTTAAATGATGGGAGAAAACGTTGAAATATGAATTTAGCCCGAATAATTTAAAGATAAAGCAAATATACGGCAGCGAAGCTTTGAGCGAATACCGATACGTGCCGGTACCGTCGGATAAAATCGAAAAGATTTACGGCAGCCAGCTTATGTTTCGAGAAAAACGGCAGGATCGTCCGGTGATATTTGCCTCGTATGTGGAGTCAATGGATGGAAAGTTAGCCTATGCCGACAACAGCGATGCTTTTTATATTGCCAGGAAGAATATGCAGTGCGGCTTTGGGAAAGATGTTGATTTTTGGATATTGAATATGCTCCGGTCCGTTTGTGATGCGGCAATTATTGGGGGAAATACACTGAATATAGATCCCGATTATTGCATGTACTGCCTGGATGAAGATTTAAATCTGGATCGGGAAAGAGCGGGACGTTCTAAATATCCTATTCAGATCATTACCAGCCTGGACTGTACGGAAATTGATTTTGGGCATTCGTTATTAAATCAGGATAAGATTCCTAAGATATTAACCACCTCACCAAAAGGACTGGAGATAGTTAAACAAAAATGTCGAAATTTTGTTGATATCAGTTCCAATCCATCGGATTATCAGCAAGTTATGTTTTCCGCGACGCTGCCTGTAATTGTCACAGGCAGCGGTTCGGAAACAGATGCTGCGCTTTTAATGAAAAAGCTGAAAGCGGCGGGAGTTGATTTTTTGCTGATTGAGTCGCCCGGATATGGACATTATTTGATTAGCCAAAAACTTCTGGATGAGATATTTTTTAACTTTTCTTGCGTTTATATCGGCGGATATGATACAATGACGATGGGCAAGGCGGTTTGCGGTTTTACTTCGGAAAACCACCCGCATGCCCGGGTGCTGTCAATTCATGCGTATAACGATTATTATTTTTATTTTCGGTACGCCATGAATTATGAGGGATTTCATTAAGGAGGCAATATGATTGGGATTTTGCTGATTTCTCATGGTTCCTTTTCCAAAGGACTGGCGAATGCGGCGGAACTGATTGTTGGCAAGCAGGAAAATCTGGTGTTTTTAGGCTTAGAACATGAAGACGGAGTCGAAGAACTGGCAGAGAAGGTGACTAGTGCGCTGGAAAGTCTGGACACCGGAGCCGGAGTACTGGTGCTGGTGGATTTTTTAGGCGGTACGCCCTGCAATGTGATGGCCAGACTTTTAAGCCGATATGACAAAGTGCAGTGCGTAGTGGGAGTAAATCTGGCAATGCTGCTGCATGTTTGCGCTGAGCGCGAGTATAGTGATGATTTGGAAAAATTAAGTAAAGAATGTACCGTAATTGGCCGGGAAGCGATTATTCATTTAAATTCCCTAATGGAAGAAAGTATTTAGCGACTAGCCGAAGAATCCCCAAATTCCTTGAATAAAAGGTGTTTGGGGATTTTGCTGTTTTGACCGGCCAAAAATCTTTTGCCAAGGCGTTCCTATTTTTGTCGTTTCACCATCCACTTCACCATCCTCAAAAGACGGAAGATTTTTTGTTAAAAAAAATCCAAAAATTGCAAATAAAGCAAAACAAAGATTGCCCCTGGTTTATAATTGTGATATACCCCGAGTTTGCCACTTAAAAGGACGAAACGGAGCCTTAACAGGCTCCGTTTTCCTTAATAAATAGGGGATTTCCCTCATAAATACTGGCTTTGAGATTTTTGAGAAAA
>CAUVDV010000134.1:0-6094 GCA_963550755.1 uncultured Lachnospiraceae bacterium | reverse complement strand
CCATGCTTCCGGCCAAACAGGCAAAAAGAGGCCGCTGCTAAAACGATTGAACAATCGCTTAGCAGCAGCCCTTTTTGCTTAGTTTTATTTTGTTTTTTCCTTTTTAGGGACTATTGGCAGCAGCCCCTTTTGCTTATCCTTTCGGATTTGTTTCCGCCCTTGAGGTCAAAGCTTGTTGGTCTTATTTTTCCTTATTTACCTAGGACAGCTAGCAAACGATAAATAATCGCTGCCACATCTCCTCTGACCACCGGCTTATCCGGGTCAAAGCTTCCGTCCTCATAGCCCTTTAAAACTTCCTTCTGGGTCAAATAAGCCACTGCTTTCCGGTAATTTTCCGCAATCTTTTCCTTGTCGCTGAACTTCAGTTCATCCATACCGGTCGGTTCTTTTCCCAACACACTGACAATAAGGTTATACGACAGCACCGCCATTTCTTCACGGTTTGCCTTCTTAGTCAAGTCAAAGGAAACACCGTTTAACAACCCGATTTTCTCTGCTGTCTTGCGGTACGGAGCAAACCAGTTGGTGTCTTCGCTCTTTTCCAGCTCCCATTGTCCGGCTCTGATTAAGGCTGTAACATATTCCTTACCGGTAACCGGATTGGCAGCCCGAAACGTTCCGTCCTCATAACCAATCATCAGGTTGAGAAACCGCACCACGCTTAACTCTTTCGCGTACCAGCTGCTGCTGGTTTCATCCTTAAAGTGGTTTCCAATACCCGCGGCCAACTCTGTCATCGCCGTATCGCTCAGTTTTTGAACAAACTCAGGATATTTGATTTGTTTGGCCAGCAGTTTTTCAACCAGCTTTTTGTCCTCTTCCTTCGACATATCCTTAGTCAGTTCCTTAGCCAAAGCTTCCTCGGCCGAAGACAGCGCCACCTGCTCTTCTTCAATCGCAACCTCCGGCTGAGCTGGAGCCGGTGCTGGAATTGGCTCCGGTGCCGGCTCCGGCACATAAGGCGCCAGCGGCAGTTCATACTCCGGCTCAGGATCCGGGTTTGGCTGCGGATTCGGGTTCGGATTCGGCGCCGGCGGCGTAGTGCCGTTTAAAGCTGCTGCCGCTGCTTTTAAGGCATCGGCTGCCGCTTTAATCGCCGCTTCGTCAGCACCAGCGTCCGCCATTACCGTCTCCGCTTCGGTCAAAGCCTTGTCAAACGCTTCCTTCTTATCCGTGTCCGCATTCTTATACTTATCCGTTTCCTTAGCCGCCTTCGCGTCCGCGATGGCTTTTTCCAGTTCGCTCTTATCCGGCTGCGGCTGCGGCGTAGTGCCGTTTAAGTCCTCCGCTGCTGCTTTTAAGCCTGTTGTCGCTTCTGTTACCGCTGCTTCATTGGCATTCGCGTCGGCCATTACTTCCTCGGCTTTCGTTAAAGCTTTGTCAAAAGTTTCTTTCTTATCGGCGTCTGCGTTCTTGTACTTATCTGTTTCCTTAGCGGCTTTCGCCTCTGCAATCGCCTTTTCCAGTTCGGTTTTATCCGGCTGCTGCGGCTGCGGCGTAGTGCCGTTTAAGTCCTCCGCTGCTGCCTTTAAGGCATCGGCTGCCGCTTTAATCGCCGTTTCATCGGCATTCGCATCGGCCATTACTTCTTCGGCTTTCATTAAAGCCTTATCAAAAGCTTCTTTCTTATCGGCGTCTGCGTTCTTGTATTTATCCGTTTCCTTGGCCGCTTTTGCCTCTGTGATCGCTTTTTCCAGTTCGCTCTTATCCGGCTGCTGCGGCGTGGTGCCATTTAAGGCTTCGGTCGCCATCTCCAGCGCTTGTGTTACGATTGCAACTTCAAATTCCGTTGCCGCTGTTGATTTCAAGGTGTCTTCTGCCCGCGCCAAAACCTTGTCAAAGGTTTCTTTCTTATCAGCATCTGCATTTTTGTATTTATCTGTTTCTTTCACTTCCTTGGCTTTAGCAATCGCCTTTTCCAGTGCAGTTTTATCCGGCTGCGGAATACCGTCTAAGGCTGCTGTGGCTGCTTTCAGCGTCTCTGCCGCCGCTTTCATGGTCGCTTCATCTGGGCTGGCGCTGGCTATTATTTCCTCAGCTTTGGCTAACGCCTGATCAAAGGCTTGCTTCTTATCATCGGACGCGTACTTGTACTTATCCGTTTTCTTAGCTTCCTTTGCCGCCTTGATCGCCTCTTCCAGCTCAGTTTTATCTACCTGCGGATTCGAAGTCTTGTATTTAAACTCCATTTCCGCGATTTTTACCCAGTTGCCCTGCTCCTCGGTAAAGCGAATCCGAACAAACTTTGCCTTTTTATTGGCAATTGGCATCGAATTAACCAGATCGGCCCCCGAAAGATCCGCCACTTTTTCCCAGTCGCCGTCGCCCTTTATTTCCAAAACGCCCTGATGGATATAGTCCGCACCAACACCATTCGGATAAACCAATATTGCCTCGGTCAATTCTACCGCCGAGCTCAGTTCAAAGATGATTTGCTGCCCTGCTTTTGGTCCGGCTGCAATCCAGCCATAGGTCGACCGATCGCCATCCACCATTTTATCAAAAGTATAATTCTGCCAATGCCCTTGATCCGGCACTACTGATACCATAACTTCAATTTCCGTACCAGCTGGCTGCAACTGCGCTTCGGCATTCGCTAGCCGTTTTAAATATGCCTGAAGATTGGAGGTATCTGTATCTGCACCCCGAATCAAGCGCCATAAATACTCAATCTCATCCAGATAGCGCTGATAGCTTTTCAGACTGTAGCCATCCTTTGGTTTGGGATTTTTTAACTTGTTATACAATTCCTGCCAGCCGACTTTAACCAGATTTCTCTCCGCTTCTTTTAAATCTCCAATCACTTTTTCAACCTGCGCGTCCGTTACATCCGGAACAGTCAGCAGTGCCTCAGCCGCCTCAAGCGCCTCTTTATACGGCACATAGGTTTCTTCGATCAAGCCATCCGGCGCGATCACTTTTTTAAGGGCTTCCCTTAACGGAATCAGCGGGTCGCTCTTATATTCAATTTCCAGCGTCGATTTGTTTTGACAATAGTCTTCCAGAGTAACAAAAATAGTTCCTTTTGATGCCCCTAAATCATAGGTCGAATGATAATTGCCACTTACTCCTCTTTGCTTGCTGCTTAATTCTTTCTTTTCACTCGAACCGCTTGCCTGAAATTCCAAAGTAACATAACGCCAATCTCTGGTTAAAGGCGACTTTAAGGAAACTTTGTTTTTCGGCAGAATAGTAACATCATCCGCTGTCATCGGCGCTGCATAGCCATCATACAGCCGCCCCCGATAGCTGATTCCGTCCAAAATCTTACCAGCCGCTACCGGCGAAACTGTCAGTTCATATTCATAGCCATCCTTTAAGCCAGTTTCAATGGTAATCTCAGTTGTTCCCCGCGATACCCGCTTGGTAATCTTTCTATAATCCTTATCCGCCGAGTCCAGCCACAGAGTTTCCACTGCGATTTCATAGCCCTCGGCTTCTTCTCTTTCCTGCCAGCTAATCTCTAACTTTCCTTCTTCCGCCGCCTGCCACATCTGCAGCTTCGGTATTTCTGTTTCTTTTACTTCAATATTTTTCGGCATCTTGGACATTTCATATTCTATTTCAGCCGCATCGCTTTCCTGTCCGTCCTTGCCAACTGCCACTAACTTAAAGATAATATCATCGTCACCCGCGCTGAAGTGATTTTTAACATATACTACATCGTCATAAATACCGCCTAAGAAATGTTCCTCGCCCTGACCATTCACCGCATACACCCGATATTTATCGACAGTTTGATAATCATCCTTTGTCCAGCGGAAAATTGCCTGTCCATCCTCAAATATCCTCGATACTCGGAAATTCTTCGGTTCCGCCGGTTTTTCTTCACTGTTGCTGATTTGAATCTGACCAATGTTCATCTGATAATTTTTCACATCCGTATCAGCGGCAAAGACAAAACCCAAAGCGGCAATTTCCTTACCAGTGTATTCCGCTAAATCAACAGTGTCTTCAACCCAATCGCCCTTTCCTGCGGAATGCTCAATCGTTAATTCTTTAACTGTCTGCGGTTCATCTTTAAAAATCAAACCCAGCTTCATTTGTGCCTGATCGCTCGAACTCTTGCGATAACGAATCTTGGCCTTGCTGCTGGCATCAACACTTAAATCCGTCTTATAAAGATGAAGGAAATTGGATTTTTCTTTTTCCAAATCGCCGTACACTACCAAAGAACTACCGCCATGCCATGCTCCTACCTGCTGATAGGGCAGATTAATTTTTTGACCGGTGGTATCGTTATGGATATCCTGATCGCCAAAGTCAAAATCCGCTTGCAGTTTCTTGCTGCCTGCAGTCTCAAACCACCATTGCCACGACGGCAAAATATCCTGATCGTTTAAGTTCGTCCATACTTCGTCATTTCGCACTTCTCCCTCGGCAAAATACTGCACGCCTTTCCCGATGTTAAAGGTCGAATAAAAGCGAGAACCGGAAATCACCGACGCCTCTGATTTAAAATCAGCCACGCCGACCCAGCCCGATGCATCACTAACTACTACATCCGGCCTACTATAACCCGGCTTTTTGCCGGTATCTTTGGGATTGCACTTAACACCGGAAAAATACATTCTCTCCCGCTCGGCAATCATCCACTGATATTCCTTGCGCTGATGCACCGGAAACTGCTTATCCAAACCAAGCGCTCCTGTCAACTCATCAACACCTCTTTGATACATATCACTGGGCGTAAACAGTGCCACGCTGCATTTCGGATTTTTATCATCATCATAAGAATTGGCAATCGCCGTTTGGCTATGATTTCCAAACTTACCATGGTTAGCTTCAATTCCTAAAAACACCGCTTCATAGGGGTCTACTCCAACCTCAGCGGCATGTTCGACAAACTTATCTACTCCCCGCCAACCATAGTTAACAAAAACGGAATCATGAATCTTGCCATGCACATCATCCTTTAAATACTGCGACTTATTCGCATTAAAAGAGGAATTGGTATCGTAAAACTGTGTCCACAGCCCGGCAGCCGTAATCTGCGCCATCAGTGGCTTAAACTCATCACCACCCCACTCCTCGTCATTTAAAAAATAGCCATCAAAACCGTAATATTGTGCTAACTTAATCAGCTGCTCTGCCACTATATACTTATCGTCCGCGTCCTTCACAAACATTTCCTGCTTGGTCTGTCCCGGCCGGAAATGAGGATCAAAATAAATACAGGCAATCGCCTTAACGCCGTTTTTATGGGCGGCATTAATATACGCCTGATTGGGAATGTTGACAATGCCAAACTCAAATCCTCTTGCCTGCCAGTCACTGGTAGCCGGATCATATAATCCTCTCGGCGTTCCAATCGTGGCTGCGCCATGCCATGGGCAAAAATAATCGGTATATTGCCAAAAATTAAAGGCTACGTTGCCGTATGCGTTATTAGCAATCGTACTGTCAAAGAAAGAATTGCCATAATCCCCCTGCATCAGCATGACCTGCGTCGGAGCAGTCAGCTTGGGATTGGCCTGTGTCGCCGGAAAAGATTTGTTTCTTTCCTGCAGCGGTACCTTGGCCTGCATCAGTTCTGCATGAGGGTCAGTCTGCTCACTCCACACTTCAATGTCCCTGACCCGATACCCGGAGAAATGAGGCTGCGCCGACTTAATCTTGGCTTCTCCCATATCCGGCCAACTGTCCGCATCTACTTTCAGCCCGCTTACTGCACTCAGCACTAGGCAGGCAATCAAAGTAAAAATCGCGAATCGTTTGCTTCTTTGTTGTCCATGCTTGCGTAACATAAGATACCTCCTCTTGTTGCTGTCAGCGTTTACCGCTTGTATGAATCAAGTCCGCCTTTTTTCAAAAGATTAATTAACATTTTTATAATTTGTTAATCAATCCTGTTAAAGGACTTCCTTGATATTTTACTTTCTCCTTTTCAACCTTGTTTTTACTTCTTAACTTCTTATTCATCCTAACATTTCTTATTTCATATATCAATATTTTTTTATATATTTTTATTTTTTTGTCGGTTTTCACAAAAATTGTTTCTTTATTTTTTTATGCATTTCGTTTGTTTTTGTTTACAAAAATAAAATTAAAAATAATCATTTTATATAAATCGATTATATGTCATGAACGC
>CAUVDV010000133.1:0-6108 GCA_963550755.1 uncultured Lachnospiraceae bacterium | reverse complement strand
GATATTATCCGCCAGATTTTAGAGGGTGATTTGCGGGCGTCAAAGGTGAAAGATGTGCTGGAGCTGCATGTGGATAGTATTCCTACGATTTTTCAGGACGTGACCGACCGCAACCGCACTTCGCCGTTTGCCTTTACCGGCAATAAGTTTGAGTTTCGGATGTGCTCGTCATCGGCTTCGATTGCCGGGCCTAACATTACACTCAATACCATTGTCGCCGAACATTTGCGGCGGATTGCCGATCGGCTGGAAAAAGCCGAGGATGTGGCGGCCGAGCTGAAAGCGGTGATTACTGAAAATATCCGGCAGCACCAGCGCATTATTTTTGACGGCGACGGTTATTCCAAGGAATGGACGGAAGAAGCCAAACGGCGCGGTCTGCCGATCCTCAGGACGTCGATCGACGCGTTTTTGGAGATGTATAGACCGGAATTCATTGAGGTGTTTGACCGCAACGGCGTGATGTCGCCCAAGGAAACGCTGGCCAGAGCGGAAATCATGTTGGAGGACTACTGCAAAGTCATCAATATTGAAGCCAAGACGATGATTGAAATGGCGCGCAAAGAAATTTTGCCGGCCGCTTATACTTACGCCCGGCAGGTAGCGGAAAACTTACGGCGGGTAGCTGAGTTTACGCCGGAGGAATTTTTAACCGAGGAAAAAGATAATTTGCAGCGCATTCTCCGCTACTGCGGCGAAACGCAAAAGCATGTAGCGGAAGTGGAAGATAGTCTGGCTAAGGCTTATAATATTAAGGAAACCGGCGACCGGGCGTTTTATTTTCGCGATGCGATTTTGCCGGAAATGGAAGAAATTCGGCTGGGGTGCGATGCGTTAGAAGAATTGGTCGAAGAAAAACAGTGGCCGTTTCCGACTTATTTTGATTTACTGTTCCGGATATAGGCGGCGGATTTCATTTTCTTATTGGCGGGGATGCTTTATTCGGATCTGGTGAAAAAATGCGCGAAAAGGCGGAGCTTTTGCTATCTTTGTCCGCCGGAGCCGGCGTTTGGTAAGGGATGCGAACGGGCCTCAGGCGCGGAAAGCGGAGAGAATTATTAGGAGGAAGGGCTTTGATTTTAACAGTGTTAATCAATCCTTATCTGATTAGGCAGATTAAGGTGTCCGGCTGGAAAGCGGACGGTCAGAATAAAATCTTGGAGGAAAGCCTGACCATTGGCGACAGCGGGGTGTATTCGGCGCATATTATGAAGATTTTGCAGGGTGAGCCCTTTGTGATTGGCTTTTCCGGCGGGATTGGCGGCCGTTTTATTAAAAACTTTCTGGATAAGCGGCGGATTGTGTCGGATTTTATTGCCATTGGCGGCGAGCCGAAAATGCTGACGATGATGACGGATTTGGCCAAAACCAAGGAATACAGCTTTTTATCTAATGGCTATGAACCGGCCGAAAGTGATTTAAAGGCGCTCAAGCACAAGTTTCATAATCATGTCCGGGAATGCGATACCATTGTGTTCGCCGGCCGGTTGTCCTCACCCCGGGCGCTGGAAAAAGCCGAGGAAGTGCTGGCCATGGTGGAAGAGGGGCAAAAAGCGGTCGTCCAGGCGAGCAGCGATAATATTGAACTGCTTTCTAAATACCACCCTTACGCGGTAGTAACCGATGTGGAAGCGCTGCGCCAAATTGGCTTAGACGGCATTTGGCGGCCGGCGGAAACAGAAAAGCTGCAAAAATGGATGCGCACCTACCGGATTAAATATTTTTTCGTGCAGACGCCGGAAACGATTTACGGGCTGTCCCGTTCCAAAATCGCCTATGTGTCCTATCCGCCCAAAGATAAGACCGAGGATATCATTCAGTCCTCGATTTTGGGCGGGCTGGCGATTGGTGTGCAGCGGGATTATCTCATGGAGAAAAACTTGCGGCTGGCCGGGGCAATTGCCAGGCAAATTGATGTCCGCAGTTTTCCCGATATTATCCGCCGGCGCGAAATTGACCAGGCAATGAATCAGGTCAGGCTGAAAGAAATATATAATGAAAAAAACGGCTATTTAGAAGCTTAGCGGAGGGAAACATGCAAAATTATTATACTCTGGCTAAGGAAACGGTGGCCGAGATTGAAATTAAAAAGTCAAAATTTATTGGTTATCTAAAAGGAACAGCCAGTGAGGCGGCGGCGCTCGAGTATATTGCCGCCATTAAAAAGCAGCATCGGGAGGCAACGCACCACTGCTCGGCCTTTCGGATTGCCGGGGCGGTTCCCTTGGAGCGCTATGACGATGACGGCGAACCGTCTAAAACGGCGGGGCTGCCGATGCTCAGTGTTTTGCAGGGACGGGAACTATGGAATGTAACGGCGGTGGTTGTCCGCTATTTTGGCGGCACGCTTTTAGGGACGGGCGGTTTGACCAGGGCTTATTCGGAAAGCGTGCGCGAGAGCCTGACCGATAATCCGCCGGTTTACCGGCAGCTTTTCGCAGTACTGGCGCTGGAGTGCCCCTATAACTGGAACGATAAGGTCAGCTATGAACTGACGCGGCAAAGCATTTCCACCGGGCAAATTGATTACAGCGATAAGGTGCGTTATGAATTATTTGTGGAAAAGGAAAAGGCGGCCGGCTTTATCCGTCACTTTCAGGAACTGACCGAAGCACAGGCCAAAATTAGTCAAACCGGCGAGCAGTATGGCTATTATTTTGCCGGGAAGCTGATTACCGGGTGAGTCGCCTGCTTTGTTTGGGCGCCTATTTATAGGGGGGGTTCTAAAAATAACAAGGGCTGCGGCAGCTTTTGCTTCTGATCAGGGTATTGATATATCTGTAAAATGCGCCTATAATTCCCATTAAAAATCATTTTATTATATAGTGAGTATGTCGAATTTTCGCCGGAAAATCCCAATTGACAAACCTATAAAAAATGCTTAAAATAAGGATATAGAAAGGAATTCTTCATGGCCAAAGCAAAGAAACCGTCCGTTTATCAGGCACATGATAAGTTTTTTAAATCCTCAATGGCCGACCCCGGCGCAAAGGAGGCTTTTTTAAAGACCTATCTGCCGGAGCATTTAAAAGAAAACTTAAATTTGGAGCAGGTTGAGGAAATTAACCCGCAAAGTATCGATAAGCACTTGCAGCTTCAGGAATCAGATCTGCTCTTTCGGGTTCATTCCATAAATGACTCCGTTGAGGGCGAAGTTTATGTTTTAGTTTTAATGGAACATAAAAGTTATGCCGATAGTCGAACGCCGTTTCAGGTATTAAAGTATTTAATTTCAATCTGGGAAAGCCAGCTAAATAAAAAAGAGACGCTAAAACCGATTCTACCGGTTGTTTTTTATGAGGGACGGCTGAAATGGGAGTATCCGCAGTTAGACACTTATTTTAAAGATGTTCCGGCCAAGTGGCGGCCGTATCTGCCGCTGTATCACAGTCTGTTTTTTGACTTTTCCCTCGAAAATAAATTAGACAAGCTGCCGGATAATATTTACCTGCGTCATTATTTGCAGGTGATTCGTTTGGTTTATGAATCGGATAAAAAGAAGCTGGCGAAGGAATTGATTGAATCATTTTCTGTTTTTCAAGACCAAAAGGTATTGTTGGAAATTTTCCAGCGAGTGGCCTTGTTTATTGATAATGTTCATTACAGCGATTGGGAAGAAAGTATTGTAGATGTACTGAAAGGAGAGGATATTATGCCGATTACAATGGAACAATGGATAGAAAACTTAAAGGAAAAAGGTCGGAGAGAAGGACGGGAGCAAGGACGTGAAGAAGGAATGGAAGAAGGAATAGAAAAAGGAATGGAAAAAGGAATGGAAAAAGGAATGGAAAGCGCCACGCAAAGTATTGCGCAAAGAATGAAGAGCATGGGCTTCACCTTGGATGATATTCAAAAAGTAACGGGACTGATGCTGTAAAGGGAATATACAAAAAAGGGTAAAATATCCTAATATCTTACGAAATAAAAGGAAAGGAAAAAAATTGAATAAACAGAAATGGTTTGCCTGTTTGCTGGCGCTGTGTCTTGTACTTAGCGCCTGCGGCGGGGAAAGTCAAAAAACAAAGAAAGATGCCGCTTCCGGCAGCGAACGAGAAGAAGCGGCCGGGGTGATTGACCGCCAGTTTGCCGGACAAACTTTGAAGCTGACCAGTTTCACCAAGGATTTGGAATATGCGGCTAAGGCGTTTGAAAAGGCTTATGCCTGTAAGGTTGACCTGACGATTATGGACAGCGACGATTTTATGGCGGAACGGGAACGGCTGCTGGCGGGCGGCGAAGGCGCCGATGTCTATACGATTGAGGCGGCGGAAATGAAAGACTGGCTGGATGCCGAAGCACTGCTTCCCCTGACGGAGGTGGAAGCGGAAAGCTATGCGTCGTATACCATCGCTTATGCGACAGACAGCGCCGGAACGCTGCGGGCTTTGACTTGGACGGCCACGCCGGTTAATTTATATTACCGCCGGTCGGCGGCTAAGGCGGCGCTGGGCGATGACTCGCCGGAAGTGGTGGCGCAGGCGGTGGCGACACCCGAAGGATTGATCGATTTGGCGGGTAAATTACAGGCGGCAGGCTATAAGATATTGTCTAATGTCAGCGATATGAAAGCTTTTTACCAAATCAGCGATAAAACCGAAATGGCGGTACTCTCGCCGCAGGAACAAGTTTTTTTGGCCAATGCGCGGCAAATGGAAACGAATTACCAGTTAGCCGGACTCGAGCCGTGGTCGGCGGATTGGTTCAAAGGGATGTACGGGGAAGCGGTTAATGCGATCACCGGGAAAAAGATTGAAGTTTTTGGTTATGTTATGCCTTCGTGGGGAAAAAGCTATGTTTTAGAAAATGCCGGCAATAAAAAGGAAGCCGGTGAAAGCGAAAAAAACCCGACCTGGGGCGATTGGGCAGCGGCGGCCTGTCCGGCTTCGTCTTTTGCTGACGGGATCTGGCTGGGCATTGCTGCCAACAGCCAGCGGGCGGAAATGGCCAAGGCGTTTTTAGTTTATGTCACGCAAAATCAGGAATTTTTAAAAGACTGGCTGGACAAGACCAAGGAGCTGCCGGCTTTTCTGCCGGTTTTGGAAAGCTATCAGCCGGAGCTTGAGGACTCTTTTCTCGGCGGACAAAAGGTAATGCCGCTCTATATTGAAACCATCAAAGCCATTCCGGCGAAATCGGCGGAGCAGCTTCGGCAGGAAAAGGAATATTACCAAAAGCTGGAAGCCTATTTAAAAGGCGAGATTGCTACGATTGAGGAATTGCAGGCCGCGCTTGTACCAGCGGCGGTTGAGCCGACTACTCCGGCCGCGCAGTAGAGGGCACCGCTGAATCGGAGAGAAGGGCGATAGAAAAATGGCGTTTTTGCCGGACAGGGACGCATGAAATGGCGAGGCTGCGGCGGCTCATACAGAGCGGAAACGGATTGGTTTTTCGATAGGCAGAAGTGCGAGGCACTTCGATCAGGGTAAAGTTGAATTAAATTCAAAAAACAGCCGGAAAAGCGCTTGCTTAAACGGCTGTTTAAAATTGAAATGAATTTTAGCTATTGCACAGCATCCGGAAAGGCCTGTACCAAATCAGCCAGCGTTTCCCGGCGGCGGATCAGGATATCCTGACCGTCAGCGGTAATCAGTACCTCGGCCGGCCGTAAGCGGTTATTATACGAGGAAGCCATGCAATAACCATACGCGCCGGCGTCCAACACGGTTAAAATATCGCCGATTTGCGCCTCCGGCAGCGGCCGGTCAGCCGCCAAAATATCGCCCGATTCGCAGATATTGCCGGTTACCTGATAAACCGTGGTTTTTTCTGCGTTGTTTTGGTCATAGCTCTTTCCGGCTTTCGGCCGGTAAATTTCCATATCGTGATGACTGCCGTAAAGGAGCGGCCTTTGCAAAACATTAAAACCGATATCGGTGCCCAGATAATTTTTGCCGAAGTTAGATTTAAGGGCGGTAACGGTGCCCAGCAGTACGCCGCATTCAGCAACAATATAGCGTCCCGGCTCGATTTTAAAGGTCAGCTCCTGACCGTATTCGGCCGCGAAGCGGAGAAAGACCTGATGCAGCTTATGTCCCAAGGCGGTTAAATCCAGTCTTTTTTCACCGGCTTGTTTATGATAGGGAATACCAAAGCCGCCGCCAAAATCAA
>CAUVDV010000132.1:0-6366 GCA_963550755.1 uncultured Lachnospiraceae bacterium | reverse complement strand
GTGCTTTTAACCTATAAGAGATTGAAAGCGGACGAAGGATATCGCCGGGTGGAAGAACTGTATAAATCGGGCGAGAAGGTTACCGCTAAGGTCAACTTGGTATTAAGCGGCGGCTTAGTGGTAATTATTGATGAGGTCAGAATCTTTATTCCGGCTTCCTTGATTTCCGATGAGTATGTTTCCAATCTCAATCAATTCAAGAATCAGGAAATTACCTTTGTAATTACCGAATTCAATCTTAGAAAAAGCCGCATCATCGGCAATCGCCGGATTTTGCTGGAAAAAGAAAAGAGCGCTAAGATGGAAGAGGTATTTGATCAGCTTCATGTCGGCGATGTTATGACCGGTGTTGTAAAAAATATTACCGAATACGGCGCATTTGTCAACATTAACGGAATTGACGGTTTGGTTCATATTTCCGAATTGTCGTGGGGCAGAATTCGCTCGCCGAAGGATGTAGTTAAGGTTGGCGAGGAAGTTAAGGTTCGGATTTTGGAAATTGATAAAGATAAGCAAAAGGTTTCTTTGTCGATGAAATTTGATGATGAAAATCCGTGGAACGGAGCAGAAGTTAAATATGCCGTCGGCAATACGGTCAGCGGCCGGGTAGCCAGAATGACGGATTTTGGTGCGTTTGTCGAATTGGAAAAAGGCGTTGACGCTTTGCTCCATGTATCGCAGATTTCGATGAAGCATGTCGAGAAGCCGTCCGATGTCTTAAGCGTTGGTCAGACGGTAACAGCCAAGGTAACCGATCTGAACTTAGCGGATAAAAAGATTTCTCTTTCGGTTAAGGAACTGGAAAAGGAAGAAGCAGCCAAGCAGACGCAAAACGGAGCGGAAACATCTGCTGAATAGCCAAGGAGAGATAAGCTGATGATGGATTATGAAAAATTTAAGGAAGAGGTTTATAAAATATCGACGATTGATTTGTCTGCATACAAAGAAAAGCAGATGAAAAGACGTTTGGATGCTTTGATCAGTAAACATAATTATGATGGCTATGAACCTTATGTGAAAGCATTGCGTTTAAAAGGGGAAATTTACGAAGAATTCGTGACCTACATGACCATCAACGTTTCCGAATTCTATCGTAATCCGCCGCAGTGGAAAATACTGGAAGAAAAGGTTTTGCCCTATTTGTTTGAAAAAGCGGGCACTAAGAATATTAAGATTTGGTCGGCGGCCTGCTCGACCGGCGATGAGCCTTATTCTTTGGCTATGCTGATGAGTAAGTTCATACCGCTCAAACAGGTCAGCATTTTAGCAACGGATATTGATAAACAGATTTTGGCACAGGCTCAAGTTGGTTTATATGCCCCCAAAAGTATTGTCGGGGTGCCGGCCGATCTGAAGGCCAAGTATTTGGAGATGGTCGGTAAATCCTATAAGATTTCCGATGAGATCAAAAAATGCGTTACCTTTAAACAGCATAATCTGTTAAAAGATCCTTATCCGAAGGGTTTGGATTTGATCGTTTGCCGAAATGTGCTGATTTATTTTACCAATGAAGCTAAGGATGAGATTTATCATAAGTTCAATCTGGCTTTAAAGCCCGGCGGTGTTTTATTTGTCGGCAGTACCGAACAGATCATTGGTTATCAGAAGTTTAACTTCAGTTCGGAGCAAACTTTCTTTTATAAAAAAGAAGGCGAATCGACATTTGTCAAAGCTTAATTTCTTACCAATAAAAAAGAGCGGTTGGACTTTTGCTGAACGCCAAAAATCAGGAATCCTTATTGAAGGGATTCCTTTTTTATCGGTTAGGCCGCCGCTATGCTTTGAACTCTTTTTGCTTGGCAGAAAACGGCTTACAGAGGCGTAGGAAAATTACGGAAATTTTGTATAGGATCAAATAACTGAGTTTAATAGAAAAAGAGGTAAAGTCATGTATTTAATACCGAAACCGCAGCGCATGGAGCGATTGGAAGGCAGTTTTATGATCAGCTACGATAGTTATGTGCAGTTGGATAAAGACGGCGGCGGGCTGCTTCCGCAGCAGGTGTTGTTGTTTTTGGAAGGGTTGAAGAAAAATTTAGGCTTTCCGCTGCTGCTGACCAAGGGGCAAAGTCAAGCCGGCGATATCAGGCTGATTTTGGCCAAGGAAAAGGGAGAGGCCTATAGCATTGACAGCAGCGGCGAAAATATTGTCTTAACAGGCGGTGACCAGGGGCTGTGGCATGGCATGCAGACGATTCTGCAAATTACGGCGCAGTCCGGCGCTGCTTTTCCGCGGCTTAGGATCGAGGATGCGCCGGCGCTATTAAACCGCGGGCATTATTTGGATGTCACCCGCGGCCGGATTCCGAAAATTGAGTGGCTGAAGCAATGGATTGACCGGATGGCGTATTATAAGCTGAATCAATTTCAGCTTTATATGGAGCATACTTATTTGTTTCGGGATTTGACCGAGCTGTGGCGGGATGACACGCCCTATACGGCGGCCGATATTTTGGAACTGGACGCTTACTGCCGGGTCAGGGGAATTGAGCTGGTGCCGTCACTATCCAGTTTTGGTCATTTGTATAAACTTTTATCAACCAAACAGTACCGACACTTGTGTGAACTGGAAAATACCGGTGACCAGCCGTTTTCGGTATTTGGCCGAATGCAGCATCATACGATTGATGTCACCAATCCCGACAGCCTGAAACTGCTCAAGTCGATGCTGGCTGAGTTTATGGGGCTATTTGAGTCGCGGCAGTTTAATCTCTGTGCCGATGAAACCTTTGACTTAGGAACAGGACGGAGTAAGGCCAAGGCGGAGGAATTGGGCAAGAGCCGGCTGTATATTAATTTTGTTAAAGGGTTAATGGAGTTTATTGTCGCCAGCGGGCGCCGGCCGATGTTTTGGGGCGACGTGATCGTTGGCTTTCCGGAACTGATAAAAGAATTGCCCAAGGAAACTATTTGCCTGACTTGGGGATATGCGCCTGATCAGAGAGAGTATGAAACCATGAAAATGGCCGAGGCAGGGGCAACGCAGTATTGCTGCCCAGGCTGCTGCGGCTGGAACGAACTGATCAATGTGAACTGGAACGCCTATCATAATATTCGGCAGATGGCCGGACATGCCGCTAAATATGGGGCAATTGGGCTTTTAAATACGGACTGGGGCGATTTTTTACATGTCAATCATCCGGACTTTAGCATCGCCGGCATGATTTACGGCGCGGCTTTTGCCTGGAATCCGGCGGCCGGGGAATATGAGGAGCTGAACCGGCAAATTTCCGGACTGGAATATAAAGATCGCTCGGAAAGCTTGTTGGCGCTGGTCGAACAGGTCAGAGCCAATACCGCCTTTTCGTGGCAGGATTTTTGCCACTATGCCGAGGTGCAAAGAAAAACGGCTGCTAATCTTGACTTTCAGGAAAAACATATTGAGGATAATTTGCCGAAGTTGGAAGATGTTGAGGAAAAATGCCGAAATTTGACAGAAATCAAACAAGCATTTTATCGTTTGCAAAAAGAACTGCCGGCGGAAAAAAGGGAACAGCTATATCCTTATATCGTGGCAGCTGACGGGATTCGGATCATTAACCGGATCGGTCAATATGTAATGGCTAAAGACGGGCGGATAGCACTGGCGGCGGTGCCGGATGGCTGGGCGCTGGCCAGGGAACTGGATATTTGGTTTTATCATTATAAGCAAATTTACCGGAGTATTAGCCGTGAAGCGGAGCTTTACCGGCTGCAGGAGTTGATGAACTTCTACGGCGACCGGCTGCGCAGCGAAAAACAGCCAAAGGCTTAAGCCTGCCGGAGACTGACCGGATAATACTTTTCCAGTGCGGGCAGAGGCAAATATCTTTTTGCATCGGAATACCCGCTTTGAAACAGCGGTTCATTGCCGAGAAAAGGCAGAGCCGCTGCCGGCAGTTCTAAAAAGGAATCGGATTTTTTAATATAGGCGGTTTGCCGCGTAGCTTTGCGCCGAAAGGCCGGTTCGACAAATTGAGCAACGCTGCGGTGAACTGCCGCATCCTCCTGCGGCAGGTAATAATAATTTTCCGGATCAGCGAAAAAGTGATAAAATAGCCCTGACTGAACCGGATAGCGGCGAATGAAACTGTCCGTTATAAGCGAGCTGAAATAGCGGCGGTCAAAGCTGCGATTTAAATAAGCCTGCAAAGCAGGATTGTAAAAGGTCAGCGGAGCAGCCGAATCGGCTTTTTCCACATGGGGAAAAGCGTCAAAATAGGGAAACAGGACATGCTCTAAGCGCGGCGTTTCTAAAAAAGGCAAAAAATGCCCCAACAAAAAAGTGGCCAGCAAGTCGTCCTCATTATGCAGAAGCAAAAGCGGCAGCAGGCTGCTTTCCCCCTGCCAATAACGCTGACAGACGGCAATCAGCTCGCCGCCGTTTTTTTCATCCCGGCGGCGCAGCTTTAACACCTTTTCCAGGGTTTTTAACTTGGCGTTGGGCAAAGCAAAATAGGGCCGGCATTTTTTCCATTGCAAATAAAAATCAAGCTGCGGCAGCTTGCCCAGCGAAGTCGGCAGGCCGGCGCTTAGATAGCGGGCCGTTAAAAAGGGAATATCAAAGTTTTGGCCGTTAAAATGGACCAATAGGTCAATGGCGTGCGTTTGTATGATTTTTTCCAGCGTCAGCAAGAGCTGATTTTCTTCTTGCGGCTGTTCGGCCAAAAGCTGATGAAAATAAAACTCGCCCTTTTGCCGATAGACGCAGCCAATGGCGTAAACCATTGCATTTTTCGGGGAAAAGCCGGTGGTTTCGATATCTATAAATAAGGGATTTTGCGCCGGATAGGCCAGCGCCGGTAAGGAAACATCAGGGTAGCAGGCGGCTAACTCGGTCATTTTTTTTTGCTTTTCAATCATAAACTCTCTCCATGGGCTGCGGTTTGTCATGTTCCGGGCGCGGCTTTGCTTCAGCATCCAGCCACCGCTTTTTTCAGGAACGCGGCCGGCAATTAGATAGCGTCATTAAAGACGCACGGCAAGCTTACAGCACCGGACTGAACAAACGGGCGACGGCGGCGCGAAAGCGAGTAAAATAGCTGCGTTTTTTAACATCTTCGGGCAGGATCTCGGTTGATTTTTTCATATCGCGCTCAAACTGCCGGCGCAAATCGGTGGCCACTTCGCTGTTATAAATAAAAGCATTTACCTCAAAGTTTAAACGAAAGCTGCGGATGTCAAAATTGCAGGTGCCGACCGAAGCGATGGCGTCGTCGCTGACGATGGTTTTGGCATGCAAAAAGCCGCCGTCATAGGTATAGGCTTGGATTCCATATTCCAGCATATCCATGCAGTAGGCCTTGGTTGCGGTGTAAACAAAGGGATGATCGGGCATATTAGGGATCATGATCCGAACATCAACGCCGGAAACCGCCGCGAAGCTAAGGGCGTCAACAATACTGGAATCCGGGATAAAATACGGGGTTTGAATATAAATATACTCCTTGGCTTCATTGATAATTTTTAGATAACCCTGCTTAATCTGGTCATTGATATCATCGGGACCGGAGCTGACAATCTGCATGCCGATCTTATTTTGGGCGGCGGATAAGTGGATATATTTTTCATCAATTAAAATATATTCCCGGCTGGCGGCCCGCCAATCCAGGATAAAACGGATTTGCATGGCGATCACGGCATCGCCGAGAATGCGCATATGCGTGTCCCGCCAATGCCCGAAGCGTTTGGAATAAATATATTCATCGCCGACATTCATACCGCCCAGATAGCCGATGTCGCCGTCAATAATGGCTAATTTACGGTGATTACGGTAATTGGCCTTAAAATTGATGTATTTTAGCTTAGACGGAAAGAAAAAGCTCAGGCGGATACCAGCCGCTTTCATTTGTCGGATCAGTTGACCGGAAAGCCGACGGCCGCCGATATGGTCAATCAAAAAACGGACTTCAACGCCCTCGGCGGCTTTTTGACAAAGCAGCTCAATTAATTGCCGGCTGATATGGTCGGACTTAACAATAAAAAACAGCAGATGAATATGGTGACGAGCGTTTTTTATGTCGGCAAACAGCCGGTCAAACATGGCTTGCCCTTCATAAAAAAATTCAAGGTCATTGTTTTGCGAATAAAAAGCCTCGCTCAGCCGGTTATGAAATAAAATCATTTCCCGGTAGCGTTCCGTGTTTTTATCGGAAAAAGGGAAAGCGCCCAGCTTAAAATCATGATATTGAGTTGTCAAAATTTGATTAAAAAGGCTCATCTCATGGGAAGTATAGGAAAAAATTTTGCGCCGGGCAATGTTTTCCGACAGCAGAATATAAAACAAAAAGCCAATAATCGGAAAAAGATTCAGAAAAAAAAGCCAGGCCAAGGCCGAGGTCGGCTTTTTGTTTTCCAGCAGCACAACCACAGAAGACAAAATCAGAT
>CAUVDV010000131.1:0-6378 GCA_963550755.1 uncultured Lachnospiraceae bacterium | reverse complement strand
TCAGTTCTTTTTCCGCCGGTACCGCTGCTCCGGTAATAATCCGGTCGATATGGCTGTACACCAATTTGATTTCATCCGGCATAAACAAGTTTTCAATTAAAAATTCTTCTCTTAACCGTTCGGTCGTATAATATTTGACGTCCCTTGGCGACGCCGCTGTTCTAAGCTCCATGCTATTCTCCTTTTCTGATTCTGCGTCCGCAAAGGCTTTTGTTAAACCGCTGCTCCGCATGATTTTTGATTTTATTCCCTACTATTTTAACATAAAAAAAAGGATTGCGCCAGTTTTTCGGCAAAATCCTTCCATCTGTCTTTTTTCGGTAATTTTTCAACCTAAATGCAACACGGTGTTGCATTTACTCTGACAGGAACCCCTGTTGCATTTCCATGGAAAAGCGGTCCGCCTTTTCCGGCTGCATTTTCACAATGCCATAGGATGTTGTTCTATCTCTGACAGGAATTCTGCATCATCAGACGGTTACATAAACCGATGCCAAAAAGTATTTGGCTCCGGCCTTAAACTCGGCAATTCCCTGATGCTGCCGGGCAAAGCAGCGAATGCTTTCTACGCCGTTGCCGCAGCCGGCGCCCATTTTTGAAGATAAAAAGCGCTCGTCCTCCTGCCGAATCGTACTTTTTGCATAAGAATTCTCTACCATAACGCCAAAGGAATTCCCTTTCGTTAATATTTTGACTATTATTTGCCGCGGTTCTCCGCTTTGGCGCAAACTTCCCTCAACCGCATTTTCCAAAAGATTGCCCAGCAAAACCCACAAATCCGCATCGGACAAAGAAAGCCGTGCCGGAACATTGGCGGAAATCTCCATGGTGATTCCCTCGCGGCCGGCATACTCATAATAATAGGATAAAATCAGATTCAGCGTTAAATTTTCACAAAAAACCAAAGCCCGCTCTAAGTCGTATACTTTGGCGCTTTCTTCAACATAGCCGGCCAGCCCGGCATAGTCCTTCTGCGCCAAATACGTCTGCAGCGCGGCAAAGTGATGCTTCATATCATGCCTTGCCCGTTTGGCTGTTTCAATCTTTTCCGACAGCGCCGCAAACTGCTCCTTGGAAATCGCCAGCAAGGTTTCCTGGGAATGCTGCTGCTCCATCAGATCGATCATTCGCTTGCGGTCGTCCATCATTTTTTTAAAGACGGTACAGGCCATAATCGTCTGCGCAAAACCGATCAGCCGAATCCCCAGCAGCACCGACGGCGGTATGCGCGTAGGGATCCCCCATACAATCCCTCTGACCGTCACCACCACGATTAAATAAATCGACAGCATGACCAGGCTAAAAAGTCTGGTATATTCCTCCGGCTCCCGTGTCAGCGGCACGATGATTTTTTTCAGAAAATAAAATCCAGACCACAAGCACAGCGGCGTAAAAAAAAGCATGGCCGCTACAAAGCCCATATTCGGCGTTGGAAAAATCGCCAGGCTTTCGATATAATCGGCTGCCAAAAAAGGCAGAGAACTAAAGCTGGCGCTGATGATCCAAACAAATAAATGGCGCGACAGCTTTTCTTTAATCAGCGCGCAGGACAGCAAAAAATACGCAATATAAAAACAGGTTTGCAAAAGCTTAAAGCTCTGGATACCAAGCCATGAACCATATTTTAAAATTTGGATATATCCCCATGTTTCCGCCACAATCATTACTAAAAAGATGACGCTGATTGTGCCGATCCCTAGCCGAAGCTTGCGGGCAAAGGGATAATAGCGCAAAATGGCAAACGGCACAATTCCCAGTGTCATCATCAAAAAAGTCAGTCCATATTCGGCCATGTTATTCTCCCTGTACTTTGCTCATAAAATAATGATAATATGCCTCTTTCAGCTCTTTGCGGCCTTCCCGGCGCAGCAAAATCCGCTTTCCGTCCGTCATCACAAAAGAATCGTCCTCCACCCGCTCCACCGCGTCCAAATGAACCGCCGAGTAGCGGTGGCAGCGCAGGAAGTTGCTGAACTGCAGGCGTTCCATGGCTGCGGAAATGGAACAGCGCACCGGAATTGCTTCCTTCCGGCAATAAATCATGATCCCGTTGCGAATGGTTTCAATATATAAAATTTGATTTTTAGGGATTAAAATTTCCTTGCTGCCATTGGGAAAAGCAATCACGTTTTCTTCCTGGACAAAAAAATCCCGAAGCCGATGCATGGCCTCCTCGATCTTTTCTTCCGTCAAAGGCTTAAGCAAATAATGCGTTGCCTCGACGGCAAAACCGTCGGCCAAGTGATCGGTGCTGGTGGTCGTAAAAAACAAACGCACCTCCTCATCCTTTTGCCGAATTGTTCTGGCTGTTTCCACTCCGCTAATGCCGCCCATATAAATATCCAAAAACACAGCGGAAAACTTTCCCTTTTGAAATTCCTTTAAAAAATCTTCTCCGCTGGTAAATCCCTGAACCTGAATCGTCCGGTGATACTTTTCCCCATACGCCCCGACCAGTTTCAAAAAAAGCTCCAAGTCTGTTTTGTTATCATCTACTACTGCAATCTTCATCTTCCGCCCCTTATTTTGTCTGCTTTCCTGCGGGATGTGTCTTCAATAATTCAATAAACTGCAGGTCAAAAGGCTGTTGAAGCAAGCGCAGAAAAACTGCAGTCTTTGATTTTTCAAAAATACCCCAGTATATTATATCATAATTTAAGACTTTAAAAAATACAGTTCAGCACAAAAAACGACAATCCGGCACAAAGCTATTGCAAAATCCACCCGACAGTCTTAAAATCACTTTGACTAATGAGAAGAAAGGGGGGAATAAAGTGTTAGGAGTTAAAGTTAAAAATGTAACATTCAGTAAGGAATATTCCTTGGAAGAGCTTTACGAGGCGATCAAGGATCAGACTTTTACCGCCGGAAAACCGGAACTGACTAAACATGGCGCAGCTACAATCATTGTTTTTCCGCCGCTTGACCGGCAAAATCAGGTATGGATCATGAAAGTCGGCTTTAAGGAGCGTTCCGCTAAGTTTTCTATTCAAAAAAGCAGCCAGCAGGCCGGTGTCGGCAACATGGCCGGCAATATGGTCTTAAACGAATTAACCGGCGGCATTTTCGGACTGTTCAGCGCGGTCGGCAGCAACGTCAAAAAATGTGAGCAATTAGTCGATGCTACCGCCAAAGAACTGGAAGCAATGAAACTGTAGAGTGTTTGATCTTTTGTTTGGCAATGGCTGACTATGTCCTTATATCTTAAATCTTAGCGCGGCATCCGGACAAAGGATTAAAAATTATAATTTATTAAAGTAAAAGGAGATAAAAATGAAAAGTTTAAAAGTATTAGCGTTAATTCTTGCCGTTATCATGATCAGCACTGGCCTTTCCGCCTGCGGCGGCGATAAAAAAGAGGAAAAGGCAACGACTGCTCAAAAACAAAACACCGATACAAAAAAAGAAGAAGAAGCTGAAAACACCGAAGAAAACACCGAAGAAACCACTGAAGGAAGCACTGCTGATCAATTAAAGAAAGTTTTGTCGATCGGCTATGTTGGCGTTGACAATGAGAAAAACACCATTTATTGGGCAACCGATGCCGATGTCAATTTTGGAGCTTTGCTTGTGGTTTCCGCTGACAACTCACAGAAAATTTCTTTTGTCGGCTATATCGAATCCGGCGAAGGCAATCAGTTGACGATTACCGATGACAAGACAGGCAATGCTAAAACGTTTGCGGTTGAACCGATCGAAGCCAATGACGGTCAAAAAGGTATTCAGTTGACAAGTGACGACGGACTGCTTGTTGCTTTGTTCTCAGTGGATGTTAACACGGTTATTGATGCTATGCTCGCAGCAGAAGCACAATAATTCTTGCAGGAAGAGCAATTTAAATTGCCTTTGCGTTCTAAAGTCTATATAAAGTTTGAAGGAGATTATGCGGACGGAAAACTTTTTTCCAGATTACCGGCCGCCGCTTAAACTAAAGTGTTCGGCACAAAACCGAACACTTTATTCTTTTGCGCCGCCTTTCATATCAGCAAGCACTAACAAGCAGTCCATAAATCTTGAAAGAAAGGATGAAAAAATGTTGAAAAAATTAAATCTTGGGATTCTCTGTTTTATTTTGACCATTACTCTTAGTCTTTCCGGCTGTGGCGACGACTCGGATGATAATAAGTCAAAGAATACTGCCAGCCGTTCTTCCCATTCTCAGGCAGAAAATGAAGACTCGGAAGAAGAGGACGATGACAAAGAAACCCCCAGCCGCGCCCATCAGTCCAATGGCGAGTCTTGGGTATTTTACTGGTACTTGTGCGGCAGTGACTTGGAAAGTAGAAACGGCTGTGCCTCAGATGATTTGGAAGAACTAAAAAGCGTGCCGCTGCCGGAAAATGTTACCGTTGTCTTTGAAGCCGGTGGTGCGTCTGCTTGGAGCAACGGCTTTAATCCGGAAGTCTTAACTCGCGGCGTTTATAATTCCGACGGCTTGCAAATAATAGAAGAAATCCCATCGGCTAATATGGGCGACCCAGCTACTTTAGCTGATTTTTTAAGTTTTTGTAATGCCAATTATCCGGCCGATCGCCGCGCCATCTTTTTCTGGAATCACGGCGGCGGGAGTGTGTCCGGCGCCGCCTTTGACGAACTTTATGATGGTGATTCTATTCAAATTCCAGAGTTAATTCAAGCTCTAAATGCCACCAATACCGGCGAAAAGTACGAGTTGATTGGCTTTGATACCTGTCTGATGGCTACCATTGACGTCGCTAATGCCTGCGATGAGTTTGCCAATTATTTAGTTGCCTCCGAAGAATTAGAGCCCGGCTGCGGTTGGAGCTATGATGGCTTTATGAGTGCTTTGGCAGAAAACCCATCCATGGACGGTGCAGAACTAGGAAAACATATCTGCGACAGCTTTTATGAGGGCTGCGCCCAAATCGGACAAGAGGACTCAACCACGCTGTCCGTCACTGATTTATCAAAAATTCCAGCACTGGTCAAAGCTTATGATGTTGTTGGTTCAGAGGCTTTGCTGCGGGCAGGCGGAAGTGAAGACTGCTCTTATGTCAATGAGTTTGCCCGCTGCGCTAAATCTGCCGAAAACTACGGCGGTAATAATGATTCCGAGGGCTATACCAATATGGTTGATTTAGGTGACCTCGTCCGCCTCAATATGCAACAAGATCTTCTGCCCGAAACCGGACAGAAATTGTTAGAGGCTTTAAACGATGCAATTGTCTATAAGATTAACGGCCCGCTGCGCTCCCAGTCGACCGGTCTTTCCTGCTACTATTCTTATAACGCCGACTATCAGAATGTCAGCAGTTTTGCCAATTTAAAGACCAGTCCGGCTTTTGGCTATTACTTTGATTATATCTTTGGCGGCAAACCGGGCCAAGAAATCTTTGACTACGCCATTGATACTTTCACAGGCAGCAGCGATCAAGAACAGCAGCCCTCGGAACAGCCTACAGAACAACCTTCCGAAAAGCCCACCGAACAACCCGCAGAGCAGCCTGCCGAAAAGCCTCTTCCCTCAATTACTGAACTGAAGCCACTTCCTGCTGTTAAATCTGAGGATTTAGAAGATTTCCCGGTGGAAATAACCGAAGATAACTCCGCTGTTTTGAAGTTGGGCAAGGAAATTGCCGATCAATTGACCGGTGTTTACTTCAAGCTGGCCTATATTGATGAAAAGGATAATATGGCTATTTTCTTAGGAGAAGACAATGACTTGGACAGCGACTGGCAAACCGGTACTTTTAAAGATAATTTCCGGGGCGTTTGGGGCAGTATTGACGACTGTCTGGTCTATATGGAGCTGTCGGACGAAACCGAGGATTATCAAATTTACGCCGTGCCGATTTTGCTCAATTCCGAAGAATATGTCCTTTCAGTCAGCTATGACTATCAGAGCAAAGATTACAAGATTTTAGGCGCCAGAAAAGCGATTGGCGAAAACGGTATGGGCGATAAGTTTTTGCGGGAACTAAAAGCGGGCGATGTGATTGAACCCATTCATTATGTTTTGCCTGACCTAAAAAATAGCGATGATGTAAAGGAATTACCGATCGAAAAGCTGACGGTTACCGCCGATACCAAGTTCAAGGAGACTGAACTAGGCGACGGCAGATACCTGTTCATGTTTGAAATGAAAGATGTGCGCAATCAAAGCTATGACTCGCAGGCTGTTATGTTCAAAGTGGAAAACGGCCAAATCGAAATCGAATAGCTCTTCGGCCATCGTTTGTACCCAGTTTATTAGGAAATTCTTCACCAGCAGACCAAATGCTTCGCACTCTCTGTCTGCCGGTGAAACGCCGCAAAATCAATATGCCCGCTTCGCGGTCGCATTCATTTATGCTTACGTGCTTCAATCGAGTAGGAGGGGAAATTAAATAATTTCCCCGACCTCTCACACCACCGTGC
>CAUVDV010000130.1:0-6389 GCA_963550755.1 uncultured Lachnospiraceae bacterium | reverse complement strand
ATGAGAGAATTTAAAACAGCCTCTTTGTTAAAAAACGGTAATTTAGCGTTAGCGCTGGCTCCGGCCTTAACCCCCAAGGGATTGGAGGATGCGCCCCACTTTTTTCAGGGAACAGCCGTCAAACCGCAAATTTTAGCGCGAGGCCTGTTGGTCTTGGCCGATATCACGGCGGCCAGGTATTTTAAATATACGCCGGTGGCCATGCGGGATCCGGTGTTGTCTGCTCAAGGCGACCGGCTGCGGGCGGAATGTTTTTCTGCCTGCAACAGCGTTTATGCACGATTAGACCTTTTGCAGCCGGGCTTTGACGGGAAAATATCCTTTGGCACAACCAATGTTGATATTGGCCCGGAGCTGAGAACGGCGCTGACGGAAATAAAACAAAAGGATAAGTTGAAACTCTCGGTCGGCAGCGATGGGCTGTCGGCATTAGCACTGAATTATTCGGAAGAAATGCCGCCAATGGGCAGGATCATTGTGCAAAGGCCGGTAGAAATGCCGGAGCGATGGGTGCGGGCATTGGGCAATACTGCGGCGATTCATAAAGAAATGAAACCGATGTTTGCAGTGAAAGGAACAGCGGCCAAAGCCTTTATTGCCTCGCTTCCGGCGGCGACCGGGCAGGAGCGTTCCGGCTGGCTGACCTATTCGCCGGCAGGGGTTAAGATTTTGCCGCGAAGGAGTGCGGGCGCAGTTTGAGTTTCCGGTCTGCACCGGCTGTCAGCTTTAAAACGAGTAATGACCGATACGCTGGGGCTGTGCTTTTATACGCAGGCGGAGGAAAAGCAGGGCGGAATGATGATAGAGGCAGATTTGGGCTGTGCCAGACTAACGCTGAGCCTGACGGCGGAAAGCTGGCAGGGATATTCCGGCGAGGGAGCGCTGTTAGAGGGGTTAGCGCAGCCGGAGGTGATGGAAAATGCTTGGGAGATCGGCTCTGTCCTCAGCTTTGAGGCCAAGCTGAATGAAAAATTATTAGCCGAGAAGTGGCGGCTGTCCGGCGGACAGGCGGAAGCGGCCTTGGCTTTACTGGCTGTCTCCGGGAAATTGGGTTATGACTTATATGAAAACAGTTATTTTCATAGGGAACTGCCGGAAGAACCGGAGCGGGTGCATAAGGATAATCCGCGTCTGGTGGCGGCCCGAAAATTGATAGATCAAATCGAGAGTATCGGCGGGGGGCAATGGATTGTACATTCGCAGGATATGGATTATCGGGTTACTTACGACCCGAATAGGGATATAAAAGAAGCAAAGTGTACCTGTGCGTGGTATTTTAATCATCAAAACGGCCGAGGACCATGTAAGCATATATTGGCGGTTCGGTTAAAGGAAGGAAGCTATGAGCAGCAGGATTGAAAAGGCGGTGGAAATTTATCGGGCGCTGGGCTGGGAGGACGCATCGGCGGAAGAAGTTCTTAATTTGCCGGCGATTACATCGGAGCAGAAAAAGACAGCCTTAGCCGGATTAAAAAGCGGGGATTGGTTTGACTATAAGGAAATCGATAACGGCTGGGAAATGGTCAAGATAGTAGATACTGATTTGAACAGGCTGGCTTTGTTTGCAATTGAAGTCGGCGTAGATGCCCGACGGGCAGCCGCTGTTCTGCGCACGGCAGACGATACTGCTTTAGAGATTATCAGCCGGCGGGGCGCGGAATATGCCGCTGATTTTATTACTTTTGCTTGTAGCGCCCGGCGGCGGATGTGGGAACATTCGCTCAGTGCTTTTGGGGCTTTGGCGGTGCGGCTGGTGGATCGCTTTCAATTAAAAGTTCCGGAGAGCATTGAATATATGAAGGATTGGTCGGCTTGCGCCGCACATGCTTTGGGCCTATCGGCAGAGCTTCAATTTCAAAAATCGGCGGATTTGCCGGGGCTTACGTTAATCAGCCGGCGGTTTGCCGAACATATTCGAGTCGGCGCGGCGCTGAATATGCCGGTTACCGGCCCGTTCGGGCAAGTTTTCCCGGAAGGCTGCCGGAGAGGCTGGATTGTCCGGTCAGAAGCGCTTTCCTTGGCTTTTGCGGCGTTGGACTCATCGCTTCGACCGGGCGACCGCAAGGTGTGGATTCGGATACTGGATCAGTTAGGGCTTAAAGACGATGAAATCATCAGGCGTACGGAAAGTCTGATTCCTTTGCTGGCTGGCGGCGATTCACCGGTGATTGAGCGATTGGCGCCGGTTTTGATTGAAAAGGCAGATGAGGACAGGCTGACAGAAATCTTACTGGCGGCGTTTTCCGGTAAAGTCAAGAAAACCAGACAATTACTGCTGAAATCTGCTTTGAAGCGGAACTGTCCTTCGGACAAAGAAACGCTGGGCGAGTGGCTGTCTTTATTGG
The DNA here is from genome assembly GCA_963550755.1 of uncultured Lachnospiraceae bacterium. Lineage (GTDB taxonomy): Bacteria > Bacillota > Clostridia > Lachnospirales > Vallitaleaceae > W11650. The sequence goes on along the minus strand of CAUVDV010000130.1, from coordinate 4,044 downwards.
CAGCGGATTCGGACAAGGCTACAGCGGTTTTGGTTCGGAAATTGATGGAAAAATGGCAAATCAGCGTGCAGTCTGCGGATGAAAAAGCAGAGCCGCAAGGATTGTGGCAGCGGATGCCGAAGTTATGGCAGATACCGGATTTTTCCGTGGGTGAAGTGACGCCGGAGCATTTAACGGAACTGGCGGTCACGCTTTCAAACCGCAGCGCTTTTGTGCATGATATTGTAACCGAGCGATTTTTAGCACTGACCAATCAGTTGGCGCAAACAGAGCCGCAAAATGTCAAATTAAGTCTGGCCGGGCTGCGGACGGCAGATTTTCCGCTTTTGAGTCATACCTTAAAAAGCTGGTGCAAGGACGAGATGCCAAGCATTGTGATTGACAGCAGCGACATGCCGACGGGGCTTCTAGCGGCTCGGATTTATCAGGTTTGCCGAAACATTGATAAAGTGCCCTGTCTTTTATCGACACCCAGTTTTGACGATTTGTCCATTCGGCTTTCGGACTTGGTTAGCCGCTTAGAGCAATATCAAAGGGAAAAAGCGGATATTTTGGAGGCAGATTTTCAGTTGGCCTTGGCCAGACTGGACATTGCCGGCAAGACGGCGGCTGATGTCAAAGCGCTGGGAAAGCTTGACCTGCCGCTGATCGGCTTACCCATGACGGCGGGCGAAGCGGTACTGCGTTATATTAAAGAGCCGATCCCGGAGCCAAGTCTTGATTTAAAAAAATTGGCTTATTGGCGCCGGCCGATTTCCAGGCCCGAGTGGATGAAGATTTTCCCCGATCGGTTTGATTTGGGCTGGAACAGCGAGGAATTGTTTTCGATTTTTCCGTTGTGGGGGGATTATGCGTTAAGCGGAATTCGCTGGGATAGTGAGGTCTATCATGGCCAGGGATTGATTTTGCGGCAGACGGTTCGGCGCCGGCAGTCTTTGCCGCCCGGAGCAAGCGTTAATCTATTAGCGGCGCAGCGTTCCAATTTGCCGGATGAGGCGGAAAATGTCGCCATAGCGGCAATCGAAGCATGGCAGCGGGGACTTTTGCGCCCGGGCATGGCGGACATTGCCTATTTGGACTGGCAGAGCGGAGAACCGACTAATTTGGCGGCACTGGCAGCGGCTTTTGATACGATTGCCGGCGATGGGCTGTTAGCGGTCGTCTGGCCGCTGATTGACGATTTGGTGGCGGTGTCGTTAAGGGCGGTTCGCCTGTTAGCTGGAACGGCGGAATTGGTAAAGGTGGCTGAAAAATATTTGCCGGAGGTGAAAGCGGCAGTCGAAAAGGCAATTGCAGAAAAATCAGTCTTAGATTTGCCGGCAATTCGGGCTTTGGCAGATAAAAAAGGAAATTCCATTGCCGTAACGACCGCCAAGGCGCTGGTAAAGGGATTGCCGCCGGCAGAAGGAAAAGCGGCTGTACCTGAGGAAAGGGGATTCGAGGTTCCGTTTGCTGAGGTCTGGAAAACGGAAAAGATAATGAAGCCGGTGATTGAGGATGAAGCAGAGCTGTGGGTCGGTCAGACCACGCTGCGGACGGCACAAAAGCTCCTGCTCTTTCATTTAAGTATACCGGCGCATAGACAAATTCCAATCGCGGGTGGTGAGGACTTGATGACACCGGATACAGCCGGAGAATATCAAATTGTCAATACCGGCTGGATGTATTCCATCAGTGCCGAAGGGCAGATGGAAGCGGTTCTTGCTGCGCCGGGCGCGGAAGAGTTTGCCAAGGACGAAGCTTCCGTTTGGCTGCACTGGGATGAAAATGCGAAAAAAATAGCAATTTCCAAATATCGGAATTGGCGTAGGGGCGCAAGAGGCCCGTTAGACGGCGGAAATATAACACCGCTGCCGTTATCGCTTTTAACTGTGGTAATTGGCCTGCTGGCGCAGGACGGCGAGGCTGTTTATTCGGTTCCGGCGGTGGTGGCGGAATTGATGAAAAGGGGAGAGCTTCATTGCGAAGTGGTAAAAAGAGCAGCAGCAGTTTTGCTGAAAAGCAGTGAAGCGGTCAGTCCGGCGAAATTAGTTCGCTCACTGGAAAAGAATATTTATTGGCTGCCGGTTTTTTATCCGCTTTTGACCGAAAGCATAAAATATGTCGGTCAGCAGACTATCCAAACCAAAAAACCGCCGGTTTGGGTTAATCGGATTTTGGAGATTGCTGTCCGTTATGCGGCCTACTTAAAAGAAGCGGCCGAGCGAGGCCTGATTTCAGCAGAAGAAGCCAAATGGACAGGCTTGGCGGAAATTGCCGATGCCAAAGCCAAATCAGCAGCAACCGAAAAAGCCCGAATCTTGCGGGGACTGTTGGGAGTATGATTGGGCGGCAGAAAGGAGAGATTATGAACAAGGTTCGGTTTCAGGCGGAACTAATGGCATTAAAGGACGAAGGGTATAAAGAGTTTAATCAAAAACTGATTCCCAATGTCCCGGCCGAAACGATGATCGGGATTCGTACCCCGGCGCTGCGAAATCTTGCCAAGCAGCTTTTTAAGGAGCGGCAGGCGGAATGTATGGAATTTTTAGAGGAACTTCCGCATTGCTATTTTGAGGAAAATAATCTTCATGCTTTTTTGATTGAGCAAATGGGAGATTTTGAGGAAGCATTGGATAGGACGGAGGCGTTTTTGCCCTATATTGATAATTGGGCAACCTGTGATTCGTTTTTACCAAAGGTTTTTAAGAAAAGATCGAAGGCAATGCTGCCGCTGATTAAAAAATGGCTGGAATCGGGGGAAACCTATACGATTCGCTATGGCGTGGGGCTTTTGCTGGCGAATTATCTGGACACGGAATTTCAGCCCGAATATTTGGAGTGGGCAGCGGCGATTCAGTCGGAAGAATATTATGTTAAGATGATGATTGCTTGGTATTTCAGCATGGCGCTGGTCAAGCAATATGATGCAGCGCTGCCGCTGATTAAGGCCCGGCGGCTGGAGAGCTGGACGCATAACAAGGCAATTCAAAAGGCCAGAGAAAGCCGGCAAATCTCGCCGGAAAGAAAAGAATATCTAAAAACTTTAAAAGTATAATGCAAATCCCCATGTTGCTGCGGCCGCATGGGGATTTTACCAAATGGAGATTTCATCGTATTGAGGATCGGACGCGGGTTTCCAGTTGTGGTCAAAGAAGAGGGTATAAAAGCGGCTGGTTACGATTCGGCCGTCTAAAAAGACCAATTCTTTTTGATAGGAGCCGACAAGGTGAAAACCGCATTTTTCAATGACCCGCTTTGACCGAATATTTTCTTCATTATGGCTGATAAAAAGTCCGTCCAATTTTAGAGTTTGGCAGGCATAATAAATCACCGCCGAAAGTGCCTGCGTCATATAACCCTTGTTCCAATAATCGGAACTTAAGACATAACCGATTTCCCGCAGGCGCTGGCCAGGATAATCTTTGGCAAACGGCTCCGGCACCGGGTTCGCGTGCAGGCCGATGCTGCCGATTACTTTGGCTTCCTCTTTCAGGACAATGGCGTAAACGTCGCCTGCCTTTAAAAAAGAGCGCAAAATCTTAGCGGAATGAACTTTATTCGGGTGCGGCCGCCAGCCGGCATTCGGGCCGATTTCAGGACGCTTGGCATATTCATAAAAATCATTTAAATCACTCATCCGAAAGGGCCGCAGCAGCAAGGCTGAGGTTTCGATTGGTTTTAAAAGTTCTTTGCTCTGGCTCATGGAGATTCCTCTGCGGTCGGCTAAAAATAAGAAATAAAAAAAGCGTAAGACGGGACTCGAACCCGCAGCCCTCGCCTTGGGAAGGCGATGCTCTACCCTTGAGCCACTTACGCAAATATTTGACCAAGGCTTTCTTCTGAAGGAAATTAGTTATAGAAATACAAAAGAAAACTCTGCCAAAACCAAATGTATTATACAACAAAAATTTCAGAAGAGCAAGTGAAATTTTTGGATAGATGAAAACCATTTTTAAAATTCATAACCTAAATTTCAAAAACTATAAAGAAATTATTTTATTGTACATTTCTTCGTTTTTGTTATTGTTATGTGATACTTTTATTAAGATATATTTTTCTTTG
>CAUVDV010000129.1:0-6472 GCA_963550755.1 uncultured Lachnospiraceae bacterium | reverse complement strand
AGAGTTACTAACAAGGAGGAATTATCTATGGAACACATTACAAACGAAGGCTTGATTTTAGCTTGTTCAGCAATTGGCGCCGGTTTGGCTATGATTGCCGGTATCGGCCCCGGTATCGGTCAGGGCTTTGCTGCCGGAAAAGGTGCTGAAGCGGTCGGACGTCAGCCGGGCGCAAAGGGCGATATTACTTCGACCATGCTGCTAGGTGCGGCGGTAGCCGAGACCACCGGTATTTACGGTTTCGTTGTTGCCTTGATCCTGATGTTTGCTAATCCTTTACTGGGAAAATTAAGCAAATAAGAAATGGCTTTTTGAAACGGAATATGATGTTCCGATGCCAACCAGAAAGGAGGTAGGACCTTGCAAACCGTTTATTTAGCGGCAGAGCCAATCAGCCGTTTGTTTGGACTGGATGCAGAAACAGTAAGCAGCGCACTGATCGTGATGTTTAGTATGTTTCTTTTGTTTGTGCTGCTGGGCTATTTATTGTTTAACCCGGTAAAGCAGTTCTTGGCGCAGCGCCAGGAAAGGATTGCCAGTAAACTTCACGAAGCGGATGAGGCTGAATTTGCAGCGCATAAGATGAAAGAAGAGTACGAGGCAAAGCTGAAGGAGATTCAGAAGGAATATGACAGTATTCTGGAAGAAGCCCGCAAGAAAGCCTTGGACAAAGAGCATAAAATACTGGCTGAGGCCCAGCAGGAGGCGGAAAAGATTATTGCCCGCGGCCGGCTGGAAATTGAAAGAGAAAAAGCGCAGGTTCAGGACGATATTCGTCATGAAATCGTAGAGGTAGCCGCTCTTTTAGCCGGAAAATTTATTGAAGCGAATATGAGTGATGAGAAACAAAGACAGCTTATTCGCGAAACAATGGACGGGATGGGTGATAATGCATGGATGAATTAATAGGAAAAAGATACGGAACAGCCCTGTTTGAGGTTGCGCGCGAGCATCAGGAACTGGACAGGATGGAAGAGGATATCCGGCTGGTTTTGCGTACTATTAAGGAAAATCCGGGCTTTATTGAAATCTTGTTATTGCCCAGCGTGTTATTGGAAAAAAAGAAAGACTTGATGAAAGAAGCCTTAGCCGGCAAGATTAATCAAGATTTGATGAATCTTTTGCTTTTGACCGTGGATAAGGCCCGGCAGGCGCATTTGGAAAAAATATTGGAATATGCGCTGCAAGCCGTTCAGGAGGAGAAGGGCGTTTTAACCGCCTATGTTACTTCGGCGGCGGAGCTGACGGCAGAAGAAAAAGAAGCCTTGAAGGTTAAACTTTCAAAGCAAACAGGCAAACAAATAGAATTAGACTGCAGAATTGACACGGCTCTGATTGGCGGCATGATCATTCGGGTGAAGGATCGGCTGGTAGATCATACGATCAGAGGCGAACTGCGTAAATTAGCGAAGCAGCTGAATGCAGTTAAAATCAGCAATTAGAAAGGCGGTGGAATCACAAGATGAATTTAAGACCGGAAGAAATCAGCTCGGTGATTAAAGAGCAGATTAAGCGATATGAGTCTGATCTTACAGTTTCAGATGTAGGAACCGTGATTCAGGTAGCCGATGGAATTGCGAGAATTCATGGATTGGAGAAGGCGATGGCCGGAGAATTATTGGAGTTCCCGGGCGACGTCTACGGCATGGTATTAAACTTAGAACAGGACAATGTCGGTGCTGTTTTAATGGGTGAAAGCAAAGAGGTAATGGAAGGTGCAACGGTTAAGTCAACCGGCCGGGTTATTGAAGTGCCGGTCGGCGACGCTTTGATCGGGCGCGTTGTTAACGCGCTGGGTCAGCCGATTGACGGCAAAGGCCCGATTGTGACCGAACATTATCGTCAAGTGGAAAGAGTTGCCCCGGGCGTAATTGAAAGAAAGTCCGTTGATACCCCGCTTCAAACCGGAATCAAAGCAATTGACTCCATGGTGCCGATTGGCCGAGGCCAGCGGGAACTGATTATTGGAGACCGGCAAACCGGAAAAACGGCGGTGGCGATTGATACAATCATCAACCAAAAAGGCCAAAATGTATTATGTATTTATGTGGCAATCGGCCAAAAAGCTTCAACGGTTGCGGCCTTGGTTAGAACCTTAGAGGAAAACGGAGCAATGGATTTTACAACCGTAGTAGCGGCAACGGCGTCCGAGCCGGCCCCGCTTCAATATATTGCTCCCTTTGCCGGCTGTGCGATGGGCGAGGAATGGATGGAAGACGGCAAAGAAGTGCTGATCATTTATGATGATTTGTCTAAGCATGCTGTGGCTTACCGAGCCATGAGTCTGCTGCTTCGGCGGCCGCCGGGACGTGAAGCTTACCCGGGCGATGTTTTCTATCTGCATTCCCGGTTATTAGAAAGAGCGGCGAAATTAAGCGACGCCAGAGGCGGCGGCTCGCTGACGGCACTGCCGATTATTGAAACGCAGGCCGGCGATATTTCAGCCTATATTCCGACCAATGTTATTTCAATCACCGATGGTCAGATCTTCTTAGAGTCGGAACTCTTTAATTCCGGCGTGCGTCCGGCGATTAACGCGGGTCTGAGTGTATCGCGGGTAGGCGGTGCGGCGCAGACCAAGGCGATGAAGAAAATTGCCGGTCCTATCCGGGTAGAGTTGGCGCAGTACCGCGAATTAGCGGCGTTTTCGCAGTTCGGTTCGGATTTGGATAAAGAGACCAGAGAAAGACTGGCGCAGGGCGAGCGGATTATTGAAGTGCTCAAGCAACCGCAGTATACGCCCAAGAGCGTAGCCGATCAGATTTTGATTTTGTACGCGGCGACCAGAAAATATCTGATGGATGTAGAAGTTACGGAAGTAGCTCGTTTCCAAGAGGAATTCATTGATTTTATCGATACCAAATACAGTGACTTAAAAGCGAAGTTGGCCGGCAAAGACGGCTTAACGAAGGAACTTGATCAACAGATTGCCGGCATCTTGGATGAATTTATGCCGAAATTCAAGAAGTCCGTAGAAAAGGTGTGATAAGATATGGCGTCCATGAAAGATATTAAAAGAAGAAAAGAAAGCGTTAGCTCTACGCAGCAGATCACCAAGGCCATGAACCTGGTGGCAACTGCCAAGCTCCAGAAGGCCAAGCAAAGTGTGCTGGAAGCCAGACCTTATTTCGAGCAGATCCATAGGACGATTTCTTCCATTTTATCCATCAGCGAAGGAATTCATCATCCCTATTTGGAAAAGCGCGAAGGGAAAAAAGTGCTGTATGTTTTAATTTCTTCCAATCGTGGATTAGCGGGCGGTTACAACAGTAATATCATTAAGCTGGTGTTAAGGCATATCAAAGAAAATAAAAATGAATCAACGATGGTCATAGCCGCCGGTAAAAAGGCGCAGGATGCGGTCAGAAAAGAGCAGATTGAGCTGGCCGGCAGCTATAACAGTTTGATTGAGAACCCCAATTATAAAGAGGCCAAAGGGCTTTCGGAAAAAGTGATTGACCTCTTTAACAGCGGAGCGGCAGATGAAGTGTATGTAGCGTATACGGCCTTTCATTCGACATTAAGTCAGGAGCCGAAACTTATGAAGCTTTTGCCGCTGAATCCGGAAGAGTTCCGGCTGGAGGATGGGGAAGGCAGTTATGCGATGATGAATTATGAGCCATCGGAAGAAGTGGTTTTGGATTATATCGTGCCGAAATATGTCAAATCTTTGCTGTTCGGTACTTTGAAGGAATCGGCCGCCTCCGAGCAGGGCGCTCGTATGACGGCGATGGACTCAGCAACTAACAATGCGACCGAGATGATTGAGAAATTAACGCTCATGTATAATAGAGCCCGTCAGGCTTCGATTACGCAGGAGATTACCGAGATCGTCAGCGGCGCAGACGCACTATAAGAAGGAGTGCTTTACTTATGGCAAATCAAGCAATTGGAAAAATCACTCAGATCATAGGCGCCGTATTGGATATCAAGTTCCGGACTGAGGAACTTCCGGCAATCAACAATGCCGTCGAGATTACCAGAGCCGACGGCACCAAGCTGATTGTCGAGATTTCTCAGCATTTGGGCGATGATACGGTCAGGTGCATTTCCATGGGTTCCACCGACGGTTTGATGCGGGGCATGGAGGCAGTGGATACCGGAGCGCCGATCTCAGTGCCGGTAGGCGAAAAGACGCTGGGGCGTATCTTTAACGTTACCGGTCATGCCGTTGATCAAAAGCCGGATTTGGACGGAGAGCGCTGGTCGATTCACCGTCCGGCTCCGAAGTTTGAAGAACAGGCAACGGAAACCGAGATTTTGGAAACCGGAATCAAGGTTGTCGATTTATTATGCCCCTATCAAAAGGGCGGAAAGATTGGTCTGTTCGGCGGTGCCGGCGTAGGCAAAACGGTTTTGATTCAGGAACTGATCCGCAACATTGCGACCGAGCATGGCGGCTTTTCCGTATTTACCGGTGTTGGCGAGAGAACCAGAGAAGGAAATGACCTTTATCATGAAATGACCGAATCCGGCGTTATTGAGAAAACGACCATGGTGTTCGGACAAATGAACGAACCGCCGGGAGCCAGAATGAGAGTGGCGCTGACCGGTCTTACCATGGCGGAATATTTCCGGGATGAAGGCGGTAAGGACGTGCTGCTGTTTATTGATAATATTTTCCGTTTCACTCAGGCGGGCTCGGAGGTATCGGCGCTGCTTGGCCGGATGCCCAGTGCGGTTGGTTATCAGCCGACACTGGCTAACGAAATGGGTATTTTGCAGGAGCGCATTACCTCGACCAAGAAGGGCTCAATCACTTCGGTACAGGCGGTTTACGTGCCGGCCGATGACTTGACTGACCCGGCTCCGGCTACGACCTTTGCTCACCTTGACGCGACTACGGTATTATCGCGGTCGATTGTGGAAAAGGGTATTTATCCGGCAGTTGACCCGCTGGATTCGACTTCGCGGATTCTTGACCCGCGGATTGTCGGTCAGGAGCATTATGATGTGGCCAGAAGAGTGCAGCAGATTTTGCAGCGCTACAATGAATTACAGGATATTATTGCGATTTTGGGTATGGACGAGTTGTCCGATGCCGATAAAGTAACGGTTTCCCGGGCCAGAAAGATTGAGCGGTTCTTATCGCAGCCTTTCTTCGTGGCCGAGACCTTTACCGGCCTTGCCGGACGCTATGTGCCGCTGGCAGAAACGATTCAGGGCTTTAAGGAAATCCTGGAGGGCAAACATGACGATCTGCCCGAATCAGCCTTTTTGATGGCCGGAAATATGAGCGATGTTATCAGCCGAATTGAGGGGTGATGAACATGGCGGAAGAATTAAAAAACAATCAATTTGATTTGGTGATTATTTCGCCGGAGCGTCAGTTTTATCACGCACCGGTTGAAAGAGTAACTTTCCGCACAACCGAGGGTGATTTGGGCGTGCTTAAGGGTCACATTCCCTTGACGATCGGCTTATCGACCGGGCACTGCAAGATTCAGATTGACCCGAATACGGTTCATGTCGGCGTGATTCACGGCGGTTTTGCTGAGATTCAGCCGGATCGGGTGACGATTTTGGTGGATGCGGCAGAATGGCCGGATGAGATTGATGTGGAAAGAGCCAAACGGCGGATGAAGAAAGCGGAAGAAGTTTTAAGCAGCGCCGAAGCGGGCGATCCGGCGATTAAATGGGCGCGTTATTCGATGCTCAAGCAAATGGCCCGGATTGAGGTTGGCTCCCTCAATGAGGGAAACTGATTTTCCGAAAAATAAGAAAGCAGGCGGTTTTGAGAGGAAACTGCCTGCTTTCTTGGTTCTTTGTCAAATGGTGTTGGTAGAGAATAAAATCAAATTTCAGGGTGAAATAGCGTAAGCTATCTCACCCTTGTTATATTAATGGATGAATCAGCTTTTTAGTAATAAAGATTTTATTTGTTTTTTGTCAAATGGTGTTGGTACAAATGAAAGAATAAAATCAAGGCTCAAGGTGAGATGGCGTTACTGCTCTCACCTTTTATAGTAATAGGACAATAAGTTTTTCCGGCATAAACGGGACATTTTCATTTGTGGTATAATAGGACATTATCATATATGGCTCATAAAAAGGGACAAGAAGTTTTTTCACCTATTGACAAATTAGGACTTTTCGTTTAAAATGTAAATGTAACCGGTTACAAATAGAGTTGTTAAATAGAATAATGACGATATATGGCGGCGGTATTTAATTGATGCTTTAAAACCAAAATAAGCGTTTCAAATAGGCAAACAGGCAAACAGGCAAAGCAAAACAGAGTTTGCAAATTATTCTTGTTGGAGAATTTTCAAATATTGGTAGAATAAAAAATATAGAACTCAACTTTCCCCTGATCGAAGTGCTGCGCACTTCTGCCCGGGCGGGCGGGTAGTCAGTCAGCCTAAAAAGACTGTTCTGGCGAACAAGGGAAAGTTGAGTATAGAATAAACAAAAGCAGGCGAAAATAGGGAAAATGAAATAGAAAGCAACGGAAAAAAGATTGGGAAAAGTG
>CAUVDV010000128.1:0-6510 GCA_963550755.1 uncultured Lachnospiraceae bacterium | reverse complement strand
TGATCGGCGGCGGCGATTTTGCAGCGAACCGGATTATCCCGGACTGCGTTCGCTCTGCGTTAAAGGGCGAAGACATCTTAGTTCGCAATCCCCACTCAGTCAGACCCTATCAGCATGTTTTAGAATGTTTATCCGGATATTTACTGGTGATCATGAAGCAGTATCAGGACAAGGAATATGAGGGTAATTATAATTTTGGCCCTGATGAGGAAAGCTGCGTGACGACCGGGGAACTGGCCGATATTTTTTGCCGGATATGGAACGAAAGCGAAAGCGGGCAAAAGCTTTCGTGGCACACGGAAAATTGGAATGGGCCGCATGAGGCTAATTTTCTGAAGCTGGACTGTTCCAAAGCCAAGGCGGCGCTGGGCTGGAAACCGAATTGGGATATTAAAAAAAGTGTGGAGGCGACCATTTCTTGGAGTAAGGCTTACCGGGACAAACAGGATATGGATTTGGTCATAAGCGAGCAAATAGCGGAATATTTTGGGGGAAAGGAAGAGGAAAAAATTGGATAAGCTAAGACAGGAGATCCTGAATAAGGTAAAGCAGTATTATCAGGAATATCATCAGCCAAAGAACGAGACTTTTACGGCAGGTAAGGATTTGGTTACGTTTGCCGGCAGAATTTATGATGAGGAAGAAATGATCAATCTGGTTGATTCCTCACTGGATTTTTGGCTGACTACCGGCCGCTATGCGCGGGAGTTTGAAACGGAGTTCGCCCGCTATATGCAAAGAAAATATTGCCTGCTGACGACTTCCGGGTCGTCGGCCAATTTGCTGGCGCTGACGGCTTTAACCTCGCCGCTTCTGGGTGAAAGACGCTTAAAAAAAGGGGATGAGGTGATCACGGTAGCGGCCGGATTTCCGACAACGGTTAATCCGATTATTCAAAATGGCTTGATTCCGGTTTTTGTCGATGTAGAGATGGGAACATACAATATAAAAATCGACGAAATGAAAAAAGCGCTGTCGGATAAGACCAGAGCGGTGATGATTGCGCATACCCTGGGCAATCCCTTTGATTTAGAGGCGGTAGTCGCTTTTACCCGGGAAAATGACTTGTTTTTAATTGAGGATTGCTGCGACGCGGTCGGCAGTCTGTACGACGACCGGATGGCCGGCTCATTTGGCGATATCGCCACGGTCAGCTTTTATCCGGCGCATCATATTACCATGGGTGAGGGCGGCGCGGTTTTAACCAGTGATCCGGTACTGGAAAGAGCGATCCGATCCTTTCGGGACTGGGGAAGGGACTGCTACTGCGAGCCGGGGGAAAACAATACCTGCGGCCGGCGCTTTCGGCAGCAATACGGAACGCTGCCGCCGGGCTATGACCATAAATATGTTTATTCCCACATCGGTTATAACTTAAAGATAACGGATATGCAGGCGGCGGTTGGTTTGGCCCAGCTAAAGAAACTGCCGCAGTTTGTCGAAAAAAGAAAAGAGAACTTTCGTAAATTAAAAGCCGGTTTAAAGCGCTGGGAAAAATATTTGCTGCTGCCGGAGGCCACCCCTAAGTCTGATCCGGCTTGGTTCGGCTTTCCGATTACCGTTAGGACCAATGAGTGGTTTGGGCAAAAGGATATTGTTAAATATTTGGAGCAAAACAAAATCTTAACTAGGCAATTGTTTGCCGGCAACATCACGCGCCAGCCGGCTTATCAGGATATTGCGTGCCGAATAGTCGGAGAACTGGCCAATACCGATGACATCATGAATAATACTTTTTTTATCGGGGTATATCCGGGGATCGACGAGCGGAAAATGGAATATATTTTGAGTCAATTTGCTAACTTTTTCGCATTGTATTCATTGGATAAATAGGAGTTTATCGGGAAAGGCAGAATTATGGAAATGGAAAAGGCAGGTCAGGAAGGCCTGGAAAACAGAGTGCAGATGTTGTTTCTTAAATTGTTTGAAGCCGCGCAGTATCGGGAGGCGTTTCTTCTTTTGCATAAGTATAATCAAGCAGAGGTATTGCCGCAGGAGCTGGTTGATTTTATTATGGCGGCCTTTGTCGAGCCGAACTTAGAGGAGATAAAGAGCAATGTCACAGCTAACAGCCGCTTACTGAAATGGCCGGTTGATCCCGAGAAGATCAATTATTATATCCTGCCGACGGAGACTGGATTTGAGTTTATCTTGGATCGCTCCGGGAAAAAATTGATTCAGATTAGGGCGATATCAGCGGAGGAATGGACCGGAGTATACAAAAATTCAGATAAATTTTCGGATTACGCACTCCTGCTTAAAAACGGTTCTATTATGAATTTTTTTCTCCTGGCGCAGGAAATAAAAAAAATTAACCGGCAGCTGTATGTGATAATTGGTCCGGAGCTGGAAGCGCTTTTCCAAATGAGAACATATCGACCGGAAGAAACGGAAAACATTTGGCTGTTTGGGGATACTTTGGAGTTTGAGCGGTATTTTATTGCCGGGCAGGATTATTTTCCCAGAAATGTTATTCAATATGATAATAGCCCGGTCAACCCGCTGGCGGAAATAAGGGAGAGGATTCATGCTTACCGGCTGAGCCATAAGGGCACGAAAAGACCGCTGCTGTCGATTGGCATTCCATCGGCGGAAAGAGGAACCTTTGCGCTGACTAATGTTTTGCACACGCTGCAAACACATTTTGATTATGAGATTGAGGTCATTTTATCCGATAACGCGTCGGTGACCTTACCGGAGTATTATGGACTGATTAAAAATATGAAGGACAGTCGGTTGGTTTATAATCGCAACGACAGCGATCTGGGATATCGCGGCAATGTGAAAAGGCTGATTGAACTGGCAAGGGCGAAATATTTGCTGTTTAACTGCGATACCGATATTTTGAAGCTGGATAAACTGGCTGAGATTTTAGCGGCAATCAGGGATGCTGATCAGGAGTATTCGCAGTTTAGAATAGACAGTGAGGCCAAGGTTGACGGCAATTATGTGGAATCGGCCTATGATACAATAAGGATGTTTTCTTTTCGCTCCAACGCTTTGTTTGGCAATATTTTTAATGTGGATATCATCAAAGCCAGTGGCTTTTTGCAATACCTTGACGCCGAGTGGCGGGAAAGCGAATTTATTATTCATTATTATCATATGGCGATTGATTTATTTTTGGAAAGCTTTGGTCATACATATTTACTGAAAGATATGGTAATTAGTGAATATCCCGGAGCGACGCCATATTTGATTGACTGGAACTATGTGAAAGAAGATGAATTTGAGGATTTTGAAAACTTTACGCGGCGATATAGTTCGGAATACATGGCGGCCAATACGCCGAAAAAGAAGCTGACTGATGGCTTTCAGGTCGGCCGGAATAAAATTCAAAAAATTTACCGGGCCTATACCATCGCCGGTCGGACAGCGCAGCATATATCCTGCGCCAAATTGCTGAGGGATATCTTCTATGACAAGGGATGGATCAAGGAATTTATAATGGCCTATGTATCGCTTTATAATAAAACTTTGGCGATGATTCAACTGAATGTCCGCTATAATTACCTGGAAACGGACTTAACGAACGCAGAAATAATCCAAAAAATCCATTTGTCAATGGACTATATTGAGCGAGAAAACGAGCGATTTCTCCAATTAGTAGCGGAAACTCAAGAAGGGAAAGATAACGTAGACATAGAATTATTAGGAACAGACATCCAAGAATTCTATGATCATTTTGTGGTAAATATAAATTCAGCGATGACGGAAAGATTCGCTTGACGAGAGAAGTTTTTCCGTTATAATAAAATGGATAGGAAGCCACCTACAGCGTAGATGGCTTTCCTGTTAATATCCCGGCGGCTTTTGCGGGCACTTGGCAGGGAAGATGCCTGTTTTCCGAGACATTTAGCGGGAAATGGGGATATGGAATAGATTCGAATTGTTTTGACAGGATAAAAAATAGGGCAAAGAGAAGAGAGGAGCAGCCATGAAACATGAACTGATCATTGTATTGGACTTTGGCGGACAATACAATCAACTGATTGCCAGAAGAGTAAGGGACGCCGGAGTTTACTGCGAGGTGCTGCCTTATGATACGCCGCTGGAGGAGCTGATTAAGCGTGAGCCAAAGGGCATTATTTTTACCGGCGGGCCGAATGTGGTGACAGCGGCGGACGCGCCTAAGGTGGAAAAGGAAATTTTTGAAGCGGGAATCCCGATTTTGGGGATTTGCTACGGCTGTCAGCTGATGAGCTATGTTTTGGGCGGCCAGGTGCAAAAGGCGGATCGGCGTGAATACGGAAAAGCGGATTTGCGGATTACTAAGCCCGGCAGCGTTTTGTTTGAGGCGGTAAGCGAAAATACCGGCAGTTGGATGAGCCATACCTATTATGTGAATCAAGCGCCGGACGGCTTTGAAATAACGGCAGAGACCGATACTTGTCCGGTTGGCGCTATGGAAGACGCGGAGCGCAAGCTCTATGGCGTCCAATTTCATCCGGAAGTGGCGCATACGCAGGAAGGGCAGAAAATGCTGGAAAACTTCCTGTTCCGGGTCTGCGGCTGCGCCGGCGACTGGACAATGAAAGAGATTGCGGCTGAGCAGATTGAAAAATTAAGAGCCAAAATCGGTGATAAAAAGGTGCTGCTGGCTTTATCCGGCGGCGTGGATTCCTCAGCGGCGGGGGTACTCCTGCATAAGGCGGTCGGCCGGCAGTTGACCTGTATTTTTGTTGATCATGGCTTGATGCGCAAAAATGAGGGCGATGAGGTGGAAAGCGTCTTTAAACAGCAGTTTGACATGAATATGATTCGGGTCAATGCCGGAGAGCGGTTCTTAGGTAAGCTGGCGGGCGTAACCGATCCGGAGCGGAAGCGCAAGATTATCGGCGAGGAATTTATCCGGGTGTTTGAGGAAGAGGCCAAAAAGATCGGAGCGGTTGATTTCCTGGCACAGGGAACGATTTACCCGGATGTGATTGAAAGCGGCACCAAGGACGCGGCGGTGATTAAGTCGCATCACAACGTAGGCGGGCTGCCGGAACATGTGGATTTTAAGGAAATTGTTGAGCCTCTGCGCGATTTGTTTAAGGATGAGGTGCGCCGTCTTGGCCGGGAACTGGGGATTCCGGAGTTTTTGGTATCGCGTCAGCCTTTCCCGGGACCGGGTCTGGCGATTCGGGTGATTGGCGAGATTACGAAGGAAAAGCTGGATATTTTGCGGGAAGCGGATTTTATTTTCCGGGAGGAACTGGAGAAAACGGAGCTGCGGCAGACATTGGGCCAGTATTTCGCCGTGCTGACGAACCTGCGCAGTGTCGGCGTTATGGGGGATGAGAGAACGTATCACTATACTTTAGCTTTGCGGGCGGTTGATACGTCCGATTTTATGACGGCCGATTGGTCAAGGATCCCGCATGACGTGCTGGCTAAAATCAGCAACCGGATCATTAACGAGGTACAGGAGGTTAACCGGATTGTGTACGATATTACCAGTAAGCCGCCGGCAACGATCGAGTGGGAATAGAGCGAAAAAACAGGCTCTGAAGCCTTATAAATAGCCATTTTATAAGCGTTATGCTTGCAAAATGCTTGCAAAGTTTAGAAATGGATCACCTGAAGAGTAATTCTTTAGGTGATTTTTTTGTATTTAAAAATGCTACAGGGAGTTTCCCGTAGCATTATTTATTACAGTAAATTATTTTCTTTCAAGAATTCAATTATCTTTTTTAGAATCTTATCACGACTAAGAGCTTCAAATCATTTTTGTGTAAGTGTAGAGTAATCAAGTAGTTAGTTTTTTGAATAGAAAAGTTTTATTTGTCTTAAGTCATATATAAATTCATCATACCTATTATAGTCGATATAAAATATATCTTTTACAATAGGTACGAAAGAAAATATGAGTGAAAAAATTAATAAAATTAAGATTATTGTTAATACCGCCATATTAAGCATCTGTGTTTCTGTAGCTGTCTCACTAATTTTCTTGGCAACAAATACGACGATAGGAATAATGATTGCCCCCAATGTTTTGAAAGGTTTTTTAAATTGTGCGAATAGATCACATTGTATCTGTGCATATTTTGCTTCCGTAATTAACATATCAAGAGAATCTAAATTTTTGATGTCAATATTATACTTTTTTAAAACTTCAATTGTCATATTCATTCGCTTTTCAGAATAGGGAATATAATGGTTTTCAAGCATGACACTAAGATTATCTTTTTTAGAGTCAATTATAGCGAAAATGATAAGTGAAATTAAGCTTAATCCCATTGGGATAAATGAAAATATATTTTGTATAAATATAAGCAAAATGCCACTGATAATAATTCCGGTAAGAAAGATGACAAGAAAAACTTTTCGGTATAGCGGTAGCTTAGTAAAAGGGATAGTACTCTTGGTGTCCTTTAAACCTATTTTATAACTGATAAATAAATCGCAAAATCTCATATGTATACCTCACTTTTGTATATATTACAGTATTCTATTAAAGCTATAACAAATTATTTTCTTTCAAGTATTCAATTCTCTTCTTCAAAATCTCATCTCTTGAAA
>CAUVDV010000127.1:0-6521 GCA_963550755.1 uncultured Lachnospiraceae bacterium | reverse complement strand
AAAAAGATATGGAAGTAAGAATTTATAAAGATAAGGATTTGACAGAACTTTTGGCAGAAAAAACAGCGGCTCAAAAAGGCGATTTGGTATTTGACGACCTGACACTGACGATTCCGGTCGGTGAAAAATATGGCAAGGTCTATTATGTGTCCAAAGCGGCAGGGATGCTGGACAGTATCCGGATGACTTTGATTTATCATAAGAAAGAAACGGAAATTAAAGAAGTTGAGCTGGTAAAGATACCAGAAAAGAAAGTTTATGCCTTTGGCAGTCCGCTGCGGGTTGGCGATGGAAGACTGAAGCTGATTTATGAGGATAATTCGGAGCAGGAAATTGCACTTACCCCCAGTATGGTAAAAGGCTTTAACTCCAATTCTCCGACCGAGCAGAAACTGACTGTCGAGTACAAAGGCTTTACTGCACCGCAGACTTTTACAGTAACCGTCAAGGCCAAGACGGAAACAATGGCTGTTACCGGTCTAACGGTTAAGGAAGAACCGAAAAAGAATTATTTCTTGGATGAACCGCTGGATTTGAGCGGCGGCAAGCTGGAAGTAATTTATGAAGATTTGGAAAAAGAAGTAATTACCATGACCGGCGCTGGTGTCGTGGTCAGCGGCTTTGATTCAAGCGAAGAGGGCGAAAAGGAACTGACCTTTACTTATATGGATGCGCAGGCGGTTATGACGATTTATGTCAGCAAGAAAGAACCGGTCAACAAAGAAAAGTTACAGGAAACCATTGGTCAGGTTCGTCTTTTGATGGAAGAGGAAATGTTTGAAAAAGCGGAAGAAGACTTGCAGCAGGATTTGAAAGCGGCACTGGCCGCAGCGGTTGCTGTCTTTGAAGATGAGGACGCAGACAAAGACAAGGTGGCGGAAACAGTAGCTAACCTTCAGCAGGCAATTGCTCGTTACCTGCAAAGAGTAATCAAGGGTGCTGAGCTGAAACAGGCTCCGGCTAAGACAGAATATGATTTTGGCGAAGAAATTGATTCAGACGGCGGCGTGGTAACGGTTACCTATGGCAATGGCCGGACGGAAGATGTGCCGATGACCAAGGGCATGATTCGGGGCTATGAAGCAGAAAAAGCCGGATATCAGACGTTGACGGTAGTTTATGAAGGCTACTTGGCCGGAGAAATCAAGGTTCGGGTCAGGATTGAACAAACCGAAAAGATCAAAGCCCTGAAAGCGGCAATCGAAGCAGGCAAGGCGGCCAAAACCAGCCCGGAATATGAAAGAGCAAGTCAGTTGGCCAAAGAAGCGCTGGATACTATTCTCCGCCGAGCTGAACTTTTGGCGGAAGAAGGAGCGGATGAAAATACTCTGACACAGGTAATTCGTGAAATTGAACAGGCAATTTTGGATTTGTCCAGAGAAATTGCGCCGTTGGCACCGTATACGCCTTCGGAAAGCCAAGAACCGCAAACGCCGCGTTTTCCGATTCTTCCCGGTAAAAAAGAGGAAAGAATTGACGATGAGAAAATCGCACAAGCTTCCGCAGAAACTTTGCGGGCGCAGGAATTATCCAAGACACTGAGTCAGGAAGACGATAAAAGCCGGATTATGGATTGGGCGGCGAAGAGGATTACTGATCGTCAGCTGATTCAAAGTCTAAGTGATACGGCATTGACGGAACTTTCAGAAAATGCAGCGGATAAGTTTAAAGACGAGGTCAAGACCAATTGGTATGCCAAGGAATTAAGCGTGCTTCACTTAACTGGCTTAATCAATGGCTATGAGGACGGTACTTTTGGCGCCGATAGGGAAATAACCGGCAAAGAACTGGCGACGATACTGCTGCGGGCAGCCGGAACTGCACCGGAAAAGAGCGAAAAGACCGGGGATTGGTTTGCTCCGTATTTACAGGCGGCGGAAAAAGCAGGTCTGCTCAAAGACATTTCCTTTGATTTAGGAAAGAAATTAACCAGAGAAGAAGTGGCGGCTTTAGCTTATGCTTTTGTGGGATTGACTGGCAAGAAGCCGTTGACAGCCGGAACAGAAGTGAAGTTTACGGATAAAGAAATGTTCAGTGCCGACTATGAGGAAGCAATTGCTTATCTGGCTCAAAACGAAATCCTAAAAGGCTATGAGGACGGCAGCTATCAGCCGAAAATGCCAGTAAAACGGTCGGAGGTTGTTGCGATTGTTTATCGTTTGCTGAAAAAATAGGATTTGGCGGAAATTATAAGTTTGGCCGGTTTCCCTTGTTTGACCGGCAAAACAAGGTTCAAAAACTAAAATAAAAACCGGCGGGCTGTTCTGATAAAAAAAGGGCGGCTCGCCGGTTTTTGAAATTTTAAAAAACCTATCGCTGCCGATAAAGGATATTCCCTTACGGCGGCAATAGGTTCAGCGCAGGCAAAAGGAAGCCGTTTTTTAATCTCCGGTCGAGGCCTTAAAAATTGGTTCAGACAGGACATAGGTGACGGCGTAGGCGGAGGCCGGGTATTTCATCCGAAACAAAAGCTGAGCGGCTAAGCGCTTGCCCAGATTGTCAGTCTGAACTAGGGCAGTGGTCAGGATATCGGCTACATTGCCGTATTCTTTCCGGCCGTCAAAGCCGGTCATGGCTACATCGCCCGGAATCGAGTAGCCACTGGCGGATAAATAACTTTCCACATATTGGGCGACGAAATCACTGACGCAGACAAAGGCTTCCGGCATGGGTCGCAGCTTTTGCAAAAAGCCGTGAATTTCCTCCTCATAGTGATAAATGTTGATCGGGTCGGTCAGGCAAATAGCGGGGTCGACCTTTAAGGAATAATCAGCCATCGCGTCTAAATAACCGTGATATCGTTCAAAATTGGTTTGGGCGTAGTGAATATCACCGATAAAGCCAATGCGGGAGCGGCCTTTGGCCAAAATATGCGCGGTTAGCTGCCGAGTGGCGGAACGGCCTTCAATCAGCACCAAATCGCCTTTCAGGCTTTCCGGTTTGGTCTGCGGCGGAATATCCAGAAAAACCAGAGGAATGTTTAATTGATTGATCAATTTGGTCATTTCGGGGTCATTGATATTTAAAACGATAGCGCCGGCAATCTGACCGGAGGTTAAAACTGCCGGCAGCTGGTAGCCGTCCTTGCAGTGGGTGGGAACATAGGTATACATCAGGTTGATTTTGGATTTATTCAGCTCCTTGGCAATCTGATGAATAATATCCATCCAGAACTTGGAGGAATCCGGCCGGGAAACGATGACCGATACGGTTTGCTCCGCTTCCTTTTCAGCGCCCGGGGGCAGCATGGCAGCAATATTATTTTTTAAATAGCCCATTTCTTTGGCCTTTAAAAAAATTTCTTCTTTCAGCCGCACCGAAATTCCGGGATAGTCATGAAAAGCCTTCCATACGGAAATTCTGGAAATACCGATAGCGTCGGCAATGTCCTGCATTGTTGTTTTTTTCATAATCGGAAAACTCCCCCCCCTAGTGTAAGTGACTCAATTTTATGTGACTCAACTTTCTCCATAGTCTTTTTTGGCTCTATCCCGCTCGGAGAGCGGGTGCCCTGATCGAAACGCTTTGCGTTTCTGCCCGGGCGGGCGGTCTGCATGGACCCACTTTCGGCCAACGGCATCGCAATTTGCCTATCGTTCCCGCCATGCAACGAGCCTAAAAAAGACTGTTCTGTCGAACATGGGAAAGTTGAGTATGTTACATAACATTTTACCATAAATTTTTTTTGAGTACAATGGAAAAATGTTATTTTTGTTTACAAAAAAGCAGAAAATGGCAATCTGTTGTGATGCCCTTTGCTCAAAGCAAAAGAAAATAATTAAAAAAAGAAAAGCCATAGAATTTCAAATAGATAGTTAAGTTGAGTTTTAACATTTTATAACAGATTTTGTATATAAAAAGTATTTTTCCTCTTTCTTTTTTTAGGTTTTCCGATTATAATAAGAGAGAATTGAGAGTTGGTTAATTGTGAACATGGGAAAGTTTAGTTAATAAAATATCATATTTTAGACAGGAGGTATCTATGTTTTTTGAAGCAGAGAGAATTCAAAAGATTACAGCTGATTTGCAGGAGTTGATTACCGCCGATAAGTTGGAGCTGGCGGAAATAAAGATGAAAAAAGGATTGTATAACAGTCCGGCTGAGGCGGAAGCGGCAGCCGAACCGTTTCAGAGCTTTGGTTTTCATGATCGCTGGGGCGGCAAGAATATTTATGTTTGGTTTCGGGCCGAGTTTTCCGTGCCGGATGCCTTTGCCGGCAAACGCTTGGTTTATCGGGTAACGACCTCGCACGAAGGCGAATGGGACGCCAAGAATCCGCAGTTTTTGATTTTTGTCAATGGCCGCTTGGTACAGGGGCTGGATGTTAATCATACCGAAGTTCTGCTGACGGAGCGGGCAGCGGCCGGTCAGAAATATGTTGTTGATTTACAGGCGTTCAGCGGCATGGAAGAGCATTTATCGGAGTGCAAAAATGTGGTCTGTGTTTCTGACAGCCGGATTGAGCAGCTTTATTATGATATTCTGGTGCCGTTAGAGGCGGCCAAACTGTTAGCCAAAACCGATTATTACCGGATTGAGATTTTACGCTATTTAACGGCGGCTGTTAATTTGATTGATTTGCGTCAGCCTTATTCGCCGGAGTTTTATGCCAGTGTTGACCGGGCGCTGGCCTATATGGCGGATGAGTTTTACGGCAAATACTGCGGTCATTCCGATATGATCGCTGACTGCGTGGGACATACGCATATTGACGTGGCGTGGCTGTGGGATTTGGATCAAACCAAGCATAAGGTAGAGCGGAGCTTTAGTACAGTGCTTGAGCTGATGCGCCAATATAAGGAATACATTTTTATGTCCAGTCAGCCGCAGTTGTATCGCTTTTTGCAAAAGTCCAGACCGGAGCTTTATGCTCAGATTAAGGAAAGAGTAAAAGAGGGGCGCTGGGAGCCGGAGGGGGCAATGTGGCTGGAGGCTGACTGCAACCTGAGTTCGGGCGAGTCGTTAATCCGGCAGGTTGTTTTGGGCAAACGCTTTTTTCGGGAGGAATTCGGTGTGGAAAGCAAGATTCTCTGGCTGCCGGACGTATTCGGCTACAGTGCTGCCTTGCCGCAAATTTTACAAAAGGCGCATATTCCTTATTTTATGACGACCAAAATCAGCTGGAATGAATACAATAAGCTGCCCTATGATACTTTCCGCTGGGTGGGTCTGGACGGCAGCAGCGTTTTGACACATTTTATCACGACGGCTAATTTTGATGAGCTGCCGGAGAAATTCTTTACTACCTATAACGGCGATATCAATGCCAATTCGGTGCGCGGTGCGTGGGAAAGATACCAGCAAAAGGATTTGAGCAATGAAGTGCTGATTAGTTACGGCTGGGGCGACGGCGGCGGCGGACCGACCAAGCGGATGATTGAATACGGCAAGCGGCTGGCCAAGGGGATTCCGACAATGCCGAAAGTCGAGTTTACCAATTCGCTTAGTTTCTTTGAAAAATTGGAGCAAAAGACGAAAAATAATAAGAAAACGCCGAGCTGGGTGGGTGAGTTGTATTTTGAATATCATCGCGGCACCCTGACCGGTATGGCGCGCAATAAAAAGTATAATCGGAAATCCGAGTTTTTATATGAGGAAATTGAATGGCTGTCGGATATGGCGCTCGAGCTGGGCGGCCAGAGCTATCCGCAGCAGGAAATTACAGATGCATGGGAAATTATCTGCTTGAACCAATTTCATGATATTATTCCCGGTTCTTCGATTAAAAAGGTTTACGAGGATTCCAAGGAACAGTATGAGCAGATATTGGCGGATGGTCAAAAGCTGAAGGATAAGGCTTTGAGCAGCTTACTGCCGCAGATTACGGCTGACGGCAAATCAGTGGTGGTGTTTAATCCGACCGGTTTTGAGCGGACAGATGTGGTTGATGTGGCGCTGCCGTCTGCCCATGGTGCATATTTTGCCGGTCAAAAGCTGGCCTCTTATTATTGCCCGAACTGCGGCGAGCTTAGCTTTTTAGCGGAAAAAGTTCCGGCCAAGGGCTATAAGGTCTTTCTCTTAAAGGAAGAAGAAAACGCCGCGCCGGAATATTTGACGGTTAGTCCGACCCATTTGGAAAATGAGTTTTTGCGGATTTCCTTAAATGACAAAGGACAGTTTACCTCGATTTACGATAAGAAAGCGGCGCGGGAGATCTTGCCGACCGGCAGACTCGGCAATGTCTTGCAGGCGTTTGAAGATCGGCCGCATAACTGGGATGCGTGGGATATCAATATTTACTATCAGGAGAAAATGTGGGAAATCACGGAGATCAGCCAAATAAAAGTGGAAAGAGTTACGCCGCTTAAAGCGGTGCTGAAAATTGTCCGGCCGTTCCTATCTTCGACGATTACACAGTGGATTACGATTTACGCTCATACTGCCAGAGTCGATATTGTAAATGAGATTGACTGGAAAGAAAAGCAAATCCTTTTGAAAGCGGCCTTTCCGGTGGATATTCATGCCGAAAAGGCAACTTATGATATTCAGCTGGGCAATGTCGAGCGGCCGACGCACTGGA
>CAUVDV010000126.1:0-6522 GCA_963550755.1 uncultured Lachnospiraceae bacterium | reverse complement strand
TTTGTTAAACGGCGGCGCAAAATGAATAATTCAAGCAAGAAATATTCATTTTTTATTATATCGCATTTTTTGCTTTATTTCAACCGCTATTTGCTTTTGCCTATTTTCCATCCTTAACAGCTTCTTTTGAATCAGCTCCTCGTATTTTCCCAGTATTTTTTTTGCAAGAAACAAAAAAAGGAACATCACCGCTATGATCACCGCCGAACGCAGCGGATTTTTCATGAAATCAGAAATATTGTAGCCGATCACGCTCAAAAGGAAAATCATCACCGCCTTGCCCGCCAGAGTTGCCAGAGCAAAATCACGCTTTCGCAGCTCTGATAAAGCTGCCAAAACAGAAATGACAATTGACGGCGTAAAAGGAAAGGAAAACAGCAAAATCAACGGAAACGCTCCCTTGCCCTGAAGCCATTTTTGAAACCTTTCATAGCCTTTTTGCCGGTGCAGCCACGGAATCAGGCGTTTTTTCCCCAGCTTTTTAACCAGCAAATAGACCAATATCGTGCCGATACAAGTGCCGATATAGGACAGGAAATAGCCAAGCCCAAAACCAAAGCCCATGATATTAACCGTTACCAGCGCCGCCAAGGGCAGCGGCGGAAAAAAAGCCTCAATCATAGCCAGTAAAATTCCGACTAAAAACCGAAACGGCCCAAAACTATCCATTAGTTTCATCCAAAACTGCGGCTGACTGATCAGCTGAATCCACTGCCACATATTTTTCTCCCTTTTATATTTTTAACGCTAAATTAGCGTAACATTACCGGCATCCTTTGTAATTTGCCGGAATGGATCTCTCCACTTTCCTCTATTCGTCAAAACCGTTTTTAACCAATCGCCGCCCGCGCAAAAGCACAAAGCTCTTTAATATTGGCTGCCGCCGAAAGCCTGATTCCGATTGATGGCAGGCTTTGCTTTTCATCCAGCTTTCCGCTTAGTCGACAACCAGCCCGACAAGCAAAGTTTTTCAACAGCGGAAAATCCATTTTTTTAGTTTCTGCCAGCAGTATAGCATAGTTTTTTTATTTTCTCCAGATTTTTCCGCTAACTGTAATTTTTTTAATCCGTTTCTAATTTTCTTAAATGAACTTTTTATCGTCTTTTTCGGCAAATCGCGCGTCTATGCCGAAAGGGAAAGTTCCGGCTTTTTCGTTTTGCGCCATATCAGCGTTTTACCGAAAAAAAAGGAAACCTTTATTTTATTCTGTTTTCAGCTTTCTAATAGCTTCAAAATATTGCCGGCTGATTTGCTCTATGGCCGGAATCCGCTCCATCAGCTGCCGGCCGTTTAAAAAATGATACAGCTTAGCCTTATGGTCGGCTTCGGCTCTGATCTCAACCGTAATCGTCCGCAGCGGCATATACTGCATGCTGATCCGGACGTTTCCATTTCCTTCCTTTATCATCTCAATCGGCTGAGGATAAATCATTCGCCGCTTTAACTCGGCGGATAAACCCTCTGACCAATCCGCAGCTTTCGTCGTCAGCTGACCGTCAGCCCAATCCCGCGCCGTCAGCGACAAGGTATAGGTATCGTAAAGCATAATCCCCAGCCGAATCATCAACAGTACCGCAGCCATACAAATTGGCAGTACTAACGCGCTTTCCAGTGTAAGTGATCCCCGCCGTTTGTTTTCCCGCCCGTTTGTTTGAGCGCTTTGTTTCTTATTCACTTGCCGGCCTCCTTTTTCTGACAGTGCCTGCACTGCGTCAAGCCCCTTTCTTCCGCTTCCGATAATGGGATTTCCGTTACCTGATGATTGACCTGACTACATTCTTTTTTGGCATGATAAATAGTCGAGGAATTGGTTTTATAGACTATGTCCGAAAAAATCCAGCCCTTTTTTTTGCAGGTTTGACATGCCTTGCAATTATGGAGTTCCTCTTTCGTAAACTCATAAACCGGCGAATAAATAGATATGCAGCAGCGATTGGTATGATACCTGGCTCCTTTTTCCGTTACATAAACCAGGGGCTCTTTTGGATCTTCTTGTTCCTCTTCTTTTTTTTGATATTTTTCTCCGTCATAGCGCCGAATATTGCCGATATAGCTTTCTACATAAATCGGCTGGCGAATTTCCGCTTGCTTTAAAAAAGGGAGCGGCAGAGGAAAGGTATAAAGATAGCGGACATAAAAACTGGATGCCTTAAAATCATATAAATACCGGCCAAACTCAATGCTCAGCCGCTCGGCCTGAAAACCGGAAGCGCCGGCCAGCTGCCGGCTAATTTTCTGCTTTAAATAATGATCAAAAAACATCCGGCTGACGTAAACCGTCGCCTCGCTTTTGCCAATGCCCGGCAGTTCTTCCGGCAGCTTACTGATTTTTTTCGCCATATCGCCGGACATTTCCGCTATTTCCCGAAAGTCGCCGATTAGCTCACCGGCGGCCGGTGTATGAAAATCAATCGGCTTTTGCGTCAATTCACCCGCCTTTTTCTCTAATTTTAAAATATCTTCCACCTTTAAGCTCTGGCGCTGATAGCTGTGGTGCGCCAATAATTCGGATACTTCCAAATGATAGAGCAAATAAGAATCATAGGAAAAATCAACCGCCACTTCCGCCGCCGCCCGGCTTAAGCGGTAGTCCAGATACAAATAACTCATCAGGCTGTATAAAACCATCATCGTATAAAACACGATCGGCACCACAATCGCCGCCTCAATCGTTACCGACGCCTTATATTTCACTAATATCCCCCCTCCGTCCAGACTTCAATCCGGTACTTATCCTTTATCCATGCGCCAAACCGCCCCTTTTCGGCCACCGGCAGAAAAAGCGGCCGGTAATTGGCTGTCGATTCCACTGCGAAGCGGCGTTCGCAGTCCAGCAAATAAAAATCCGGAACTGTCTGCTGCTGGTTTTGCTGAATCAAATCCAGCGCCCGCAGCCATTTTGTTTCTGACGGCACAAAGTCCAGCAGCAGGAACAAGCGCAAATAATCAACATAACTCATACCGATATAATCCCGCCAGTCTTTGGCTTCGTCCTGTCCGGCGGATTTTGGCCGTTTCAGCTTTTGGTCAATTTTTTGCTTTAACAGTTCTTTTTGTTTTTTGATGGCTTCCTTACCTAATTTATTAAATTCCGCGCCTAATTCGCTTAATTTTTCCTTGATCGCGGATCTGCCTTTTTTTTCTGTTTCCCGCAGTGCCTTTTCAATTTCCGCTTCTGCCCCCGCGATTGCTTTTTCCGCTGCTTCTACCCGCTTGGTATAATTTTTTTCAATCTCCTGACCGGCTTGTTCCAGCGGCCGCAGGGCTTTGTCTAAAATTTGCCCGGCCTGTTCCGGACTAAGCCCCATTTGAGTCAGCTCCTGCTCTGCTTTTTCTTTAGCGGCCGCGTAGCCTTGCAGTTTTTGCCGAACCGCATTGTCCACGCTTTGCCGAATTGACCGGTCCAGCGCCTGCACCTCAGCCGTCAGTTCTTCGGCTTGCTCCGCTGTCCGGTTTTCTAAGTAATAGCGCAAATCGCCGGTTAAACTGCCCGCCAGCGCGTTCAGGTTATCCTGAAAAACCTCGGTTCCCCGCTTTAGCTTTTGTTCGGCCGTTTCCGCCAAAGCCTCGACCGCTTCTAGGGCCGCGCCGGATAAAGCTCCCTGCAAAGAGGTGTACCACGTGGCCGTTGTTTTAACCAGCGGCACGCGCTTGCCGCGAAACAGCATGAAAATATCCGCTCCGGTTTCCAACGCTGACCATAGGCCAACAATAATTCCGGTGACAATAATCGTTCCCGCCCCCAAGCTCCACCAACCGGCAATCGCTGCCGCCAGCGAATTGACCGTTGCCATCTTGACCGGGTCCGACAGCAGGGCAATCACATTAAACAGCAGCCGAACGCCAAATAAAACGCCAATCATCGCCGCCTGATTGCCCGTTTCCGCCCCGCCAAAAAGCAAATATTCCAGCTCTCCCTTGCGAGCGTGATCGCTCTTGGCATAGCCGGAAATCGCCAGTTCATCCTCCGGCTGCAAAGCAAAATGAGAAAATACCATAAAGTAATATTCATTTAAGATAAACTTTTCCGACAGCTCCCGAAAAGCCTGCTCCGCCTGCTGCAAAAGATCCGGCGTGATCACAATATCTCTTGTATGAGTCGCGCTGACCAGAGCTGAGGGCAACCGATTGGTATTTAAAATTTTTTCCTGATCCAAAAGCAAAGCGTCCGCCAGTTGGTTCTCCGCCGTCTGTCCAATCGCCTGCTGTTTCTGCTCCAAGCTGTCGGCATCCTCTCCGCTGTCCGTTTCCTGATAATTTTGATACGACAGCGGAAAATAAAAATATGTGCCTGCCTGACCCATCAGCAGTTCTTCCCCGGCCGCTTTCCACTCCTGCCAGTCCGTATCGTCCCATTCCCGATCGGCGATTTTACTGCTTTTATAGGCCGCCAGTAAGCTTTGCCCTTTTTCGTAAAAGCTCTTTAAAACTTTTATGATCGTTAAAAAATTATCCTTTTCTGCCGTTAATTTTTGCTGCAGATATTTAAAATTACCAATCCGGCTCATATTATTTTCCGCGTCGCACTGCCACAAAAGCTGCTCGATCTCATGGCGCAGACTGCTTTTGACCTCACCGCTGATATCCGCCTGCTCCAATTCCTGCAAAAACTCTTTCATAGCCGGGACTTGGCGCTCATAACTAGCGGCGATTTCCGCCGCCATCCGTTCGGCGTCGCGGTAAGCGTCCGCTAAGTTATCCTGCGGCCGCAAAATCTCCATCAACTCCCGCTTTCTTTCGGTCAGCGCGGTATTTAACTCGCTCCAGCACCGTCCCTGTTCGATCGGGTCAAGTTCCGGGTCAACGGGCAGATAATCGTCCACGATTCCCCGGCTGTCGTCCGCCCAATTTTCGATTTCCCGGCGTAAATCATCGGCATTGACTTGTTTTTCCAGCATTTCTGCTTTTAACCGTTCCGGCAAATCGTTCCGGCTGCTGATTTCCGCTTCTTTCTGAGCCTGCATCTCGGAATTAACATTAAAAAAATTAACTCCTATCCCGCTGATTCGCGCCGCCTGCGTTTTGGCGTTAATTTCTACCCCGTCCAAATATTGATACAGTTTTTTTAACTGCTGGTCGCTTTCCTTAAAGCCCTTTAAAATCTTATCTTTCTTGGTCAGCCATTCCTCCGCCTTGGTTCCTTTTTGCCAAATTTTCAGCTTTTCCAGCCACGGTTCGGCGACCGTAAAGGGCAACTTATCCTTAGCGTAAAGAATCGCTTCGGCCTTGGCCGCCATCAGCTGCTGATAATCCATCTCCACTTTGTTTTTTTTAAGACTCGTTTCCTTGGCTGCAAAAAACGGGAAATGATAATATTCCCGCCAATTTTGGCCGCTTAATAAGTCTTGAAAGTAAAGACTGGCCGTTTC
This sequence comes from uncultured Lachnospiraceae bacterium, assembly GCA_963550755.1. GTDB lineage: Bacteria > Bacillota > Clostridia > Lachnospirales > Vallitaleaceae > W11650. The sequence continues at coordinate 1,152 of CAUVDV010000126.1, read as the reverse complement.
CTGATCCCAAAAAATCTTAGCTGTATTTTCTAAAGTCAGCTGGCTGCCGGATAACGCTTCATGATAAAAAAGCAGACCATATTCCTCCATAATATCAGTAATGTAATCCGCTTTCAGATTATGGAGCGAGAGCCTCCCCATGGTTTCCTGCTTGGCGTAAAGGTATTGCAGCCGGTACGCCTCGGTCAGCCCCAAGGCAAAGGTAACTAAGCTCAAATATACAATACTCATAAAAAAGGTAATGCTTCCCCTGTTTTTCTTCATGTTCTTCTCCTCCAATTACCGCCGCAGCTTGACGTCCGCTTTTCCTTTCACCCTACCAGCTAAGCTTTCCCTTTGCCTAAATAGGAAGATCTTTTTATGATTTTTAAGCCGGCGGTTAAATATCTAACCGTCTTTACTTTTTTATCCTATCAGACTAACGCCCAAAAGTCGTCCGCTGGTTGTGGAATATGGTTAGAAAATGATTAGAATTTGGTTAGATTTGAATTAAAAAATAAAAAGCGCTGCCAAATGATAGTCTCATCTGGTAACGCTCCTTTGTAAAAGCCATAACCAATATAATGCTTTACTTTCTGCCCTTAATATATCTTTTCTTCTTTAAAAAGGCATCCATTTCATCCTCATATTTTTTATCGGCTTCTCTTTCCTCATCGGTCTTAACATGCAGTTTAATAGTTTCCACCGGAAAATCGGTATCCTTAAAAGAAGCCAGATAATTTTTGGTTGTCCGCCAAACCACATAAATCACCACCGCCACCGTAAGCACCGCTACAATAATATAAAAAACAATTTGCGCCGGCGTTAACGCTCTTAGCTCAAACCAAGAAATGCCTTGTTTGGATTCTTCTTCCGCCGCCGCTGCTGCTGCCGCCGCATTTGCATAAAACATCCCTTTTTGCCCCAAACTCTGTATCCACTCAAAAAAAATCCGCATTTTTCTTCCTCCTGATTCCTCATCATCATAAAATCATCCTGACCACTGCTGCCGCTTTTCCCAGCAAACTCTCCCCGGCAGATCAATCATAAATCTGCTTGCCTGAACCGGAAACAAAAAACCGCTATGAATAATGTTTTACATTAGTCACAGCGGTTTTTACGGAGAAGGAGGGATTTGAACCCTCGCACCGCGTTAACGATCTACTCCCTTTC
>CAUVDV010000125.1:0-6576 GCA_963550755.1 uncultured Lachnospiraceae bacterium | reverse complement strand
CGGACTATATCGCTTTGAAAAGGCTAAACGCCGCGCCCATGGTTATTAAGTTTGAGCAGCTCGGTAACTTTCGTCTGCCCAAAGCCTCGCTTCAGGATATTTTAAACACCTCGGAAATCGTCAGTTATATCTTTACTTTTTTGTTTTACTATATCCGTTTGCTGTCGCAGTATTTTTTCAAAGCCTTGATTGTTTACGCCATTTTGGCGCTGACTTTCCCTCTGCTCCGGGTCAGCGAATTAAAACTAAAGGGCAGCCAGGTGTTTTCCATTATTTTATACGCCATGTCCTTTGCGACGATCGCCTCGGAGGCTTTTAACTTTATCAATCCCAATCAATTGATTTTGTCCTTGCTGATTATTTTGTTTTATATGATCACGCTCAAGATCGCCCGGACGGGTATTGTGGCCATCTTACTGGACAAGGTTGGCGATAAGTTCCGAAATCAGGACGGATATCTTTAAATCAAAAACGCTTCGCATGTCCCGGAAAGGATATGCCGAAGCGTTTTTTTCTGCTCAAAATCCCCTATTATCTCAGCCGGCATCGTCTCTTGCTCCAAGAACGTACTCCGGCCGGCGATCTGCTTCCGCCATGTGCGAGTATTCCCGCCTCCAAGAGCCTAAAAAGGCTGGAGTGATGAACGCAGAAAGCTGAGTTATCATTTTTATGCCTGATACTGCCGGTATAATTCAGCCGCGCCGATGATGCCGGCGTCATTGCCCAGCTCAGCGATCCGGACTTCCGTTCTTAACGCTTCGCCGCCGCCAAATATCTCGTTTTTCATCTTTTGGATCAGCGGTTTCAGCAAATGATCCCCCTGAGCGCTGACGCCGCCGCCAATGACAATAATCTCCGGCTGCAGGATATTGATAATATTGCCGATTCCCACCGCTAAATAATAAATATACCGGTCAATCACCGCCTGCGCGATTAAATCGCCCTGCTGGGCGGCGTCAAACGGAATCTTGGCGTTCATTTTATCCAGATCGTTTTCAACCAGGACATTGAGCAGGGAATTGGGATTTTCTTCCGCTGCCGCTCTGGCCTGCCGAATTAACGCATTGGCCGCTGAATAGCGTTCCCAGCAGCCCTTGCGGCCACAGTTGCACTGCTCGCCGTCAGCAATTATAACCATATGCCCCAGCTCGGCGCCGCCGTTAAACGAGCCGCAAAGCAGCTTGCCGCCCAGAACCACTCCTCCCCCCAGTCCCGTTCCCAGGGTAATTGCCACCAAATCCTGATACCGGCCATGACCCGCACCGTAAACATACTCACCATAAGCCGCTACATTGGCATCATTGCCGATATACACCGGCAAACCCAAATGCTTGATAAACTCTTCTCGAATCGGAGCATGATTGAAATTTAAATTGTAGGCATGAACAATTTCGCCTTTTTCCTGATCAATCGTCCCCGGGCTGCCAATCCCGACGGAATTAATATTGCCCGGTTTTAAGCCCGCTTCTTTAATTAAATCCTTCGCTAAGTCCGCCATTGCCTTCACAATCGCCTGAAAGCCCTGTTCCACTCTGGTTGGCATGCTGCCCTTGCACACAATCCGGCCGCTACCGTCAACAACAGCCGCCGCAATATTGGTTCCGCCCAAATCAATTCCAACGTTATACATGCTTTTTCTCCTTTTCGTCTGTTATGGATTCAACTTTTCCCTGTTCGACAAAATCGTTTTTTTAGCGGCCCGCCCGAAAAAACACCGCTTTCGGCATAGACTGGCTGCGCGCCCGCGCAGAAAGCGAAGCTTTCGACAGGGCTGGTTGCGTTACTTCTGTTTATTTTTTTTAAGATTTCCCATCACCCGCTTATTGATCTCCTCCGCCGCGTTATAGCCCATTTTTTTCTGCCGGTAATTAATGGCCGCCGATTCAACAATAATCGCCAGGTTCCGGCCCGGCCGAATCGGCAGGGTATGACTGGGCACGTCCACATCCAAAATATTGGTATGTTCCTCAATCAGGCCTAAGCGGTCAAACTCACTGTCCGCTTCCCATTCCTGCAGCTGAATCACCATGTCGATTTCGTTTTCATCTTTAACCGACTGAACACCAAACAGCATTTTGCAGTCAATAATCCCAATTCCCCGCAGTTCAATGAAATGCCGAATAATATCGGGCGAAGAGCCAATCAGCATATCGTCGGAAACCTTTTTTATTTCCACCACATCATCGGCCACCAGCCGGTGCCCGCGCCGGATCAGCTCCAACGCCGTTTCGCTTTTACCGATCCCGCTTTCCCCGGTAATCAGCACGCCTTCGCCGTAAACATCAACCAGCACTCCATGAATGGACGTCCGCGGCGCCAGCTCTGATTTTAAAAACCGGTTCAGATCGGAGTTAAAGGCCGACGTCGTCGTGTTGGTCTGAAAAACCGGAACCTGATATTCCTGCGCGCACTCCAAAATCATCGGCGGGATTTCCAAACCGCGGGTAAAAATCAAACAGGGAATATGCGCCGAAAAAAGCTTACGCAAAATCTCCTTTAATTCCGACGGAAACATATTATGGATATAGGTATGCTCAATCCTTCCCATGATCTGCACCCGCTCAGCGTCAAAATAATCGAAAAAACCCGCCAGCTGCAGCGCTGGCCTATTAACGTCCGACTGATAAATCTTAATATGGTTCGTTGGAATTTCCGGAGTCATATTTTTTAATTTCATCCGATTGATAATGACCGATAATTCCACATAATAATCGTGCTGATGGCTGTCCATTTTTCTCCTCTTTCTTTCTAAAATCACCCTCGCGGCCGCACAAAAACCCGAGCCGACCGGCCTAAATCCTGTTTTTCGGCGGTAAATCTGGCTGCCGCTTGCTTCAAAGCTCACTCTGCCAAGCCGCTCCCCTGACCGGTCGGAGCCTCAGGCGCCGTTTCCGGCTGCCCGGCATGAAAAAAGTCATACACCGCCTGCGCCAGCCGCTGATTCATCGCCGGCACGGCCGCTATCTCCTCAGCCGATGCCGCGCTAACCTGCTCCGCCGAGCCGAAATGCCGGAGCAGAGCCTTGCGCCTGGCTTCGCCAATCCCCGGAATATCGTCCAAAACCGACCGCACCTGGTCGTTTTGCCGAAGCTTACGGTGATAGCTGATGGCAAAACGATGCGCCTCATCCTGAATCCGGGTCACCAGCCGAAAGGCCTCCGGATTTTTTTCAAATTGATATTCCTTGTCCGCAAAGAACAGCCCCCTGGTGCTGTGCGTATCGTCTTTGACCATGCCGCAGACCGGAATTGCTAAACCAAACTCGGCCAGCACCTTTTCCGCAACATGAAGCTGTCCCTTACCGCCGTCCATTAAAATCAAATCCGGCAGATTGATGAACTTCCCTTCCGGCCGGTCCTCTTTTAAAAAAAACTGTTTTTGTTCTTCCAGCGCGCGGCTAAAGCGGCGGCGCAAAATCTCTTCCAGCTGCGCGTAGTCGTCCACTCCTCTGACCTGCTTAATCCGAAACTTGCGGTAATCGGAATTTTTCGCCCGGCCGTCCACGAACACCACCATTGAGCCGACGCTGTACGCCCCGGAAATATGACTGATGTCATAGGCTTCAATCCGGTGAATCTCACTTTTATCCAAACCGATTGTCCCCAGCAGCGCATTCATTGCCTGCTTGGCGGCTTCTTCCTGCTTACGGATAGTCGCCCCCATTTGCAGCAGGGATATTTGCGCGTTTTCTTTGGCCAACTCCGCCAGCTTCTTTTTTTCTCCCTTTTGCGGCACAGTCAGCTGCACTCTTTGGCCTTTTTTTAAACTAAGCCATTCTTCCAGTACCTCTTTATCGGCCGTTTCCTCCGCCACCACTATTTCCTTGGCGATAAACGCCGCTCCCAAATAAAATTGCTTAAGAAAAACCGCATATAGCTCCGGCAGCGGCAAGTTCTCCGGGTTGCCGATATGGAAATGCTCCCGGCCGGTTAGCTTCCCCTCCCGCACAAAGAAAACTTGAGCCAGCGCCCGGTCATCCATTTTCTCAATGGCAATCACATCACGGTCCTGCTTGCTCTCCCGGGTAATGATCTGCTCCTGGAACGTCCGCTTCATCAGCGCAATCCGATCGCGGATTTGACCGGCTTTCTCAAACTCCATCCGCTCAGCCGCTTCCTTCATTTCCCGCTCCATTTCCTTAAACAACTCTGCCCGATCGCCGTTTAAAAAAGCGATGATCTCATTGATTTTCTGCCGGTGCTGGGCCGCGTCAATCTTATCCACGCACAAACCGTCGCACAGCTTCAAATGATAGGAAAAACAAGCCCGATTGCCGTTTTTATGCAGATTTTTATTTAAGCGGCACAGCTTCCAGTGATTCTGAATAAAGGCAATCAGCTCCCGCGCCCCATACGCCGCCGTATAAGGCCCGAAATACTTGGCCTTGTCCCGCCGCAGCTCCCGGGTATAGAGCACCCGCGGGTATTCCTCATCAACTGTAATTTTAATATACGGATAAGACTTATCGTCTTTGAGCATGGTGTTGTATTTGGGGCGGTGTTTCTTTATCAGATTCATTTCCAGGATCAGGGCTTCCACCTCGGTATCGGTCACGATCCACTCAAAAGCCGCCACCAGCTCAACCATTTTCCGGATCTTGGGCATTAAGCCGTCCGGACTGCGAAAATATTGGCGCACCCGGTTTTTTAAAACCTTAGCCTTGCCAACATAAAGGATCTGCTCCTGCGCGTCCTTCATCAGGTAAACGCCCGGCTTATCCGGCAGCTTTTTTAGGTTTTCTTCCAAATCAAACATTGAATCTTTAAGCATCTTTATCCAAGTCCATGACGGCCGTGACCGCGTCCGCGCAGGCCGCCATAACCTGCCGGACGGAACCGCTGCGCAAATCCCCGGCCGCGTAAATCCCCGGTACGCTGGTTCGGCCCTGCCGGTCGGTGATCACTGCGCCCTGCCCGTCTTTTTCCAGCAAATCGCCCAAAAACTCGGTATTGGGCTTGGTGCCGACTGCCACAAAAACGCCGTCCACTGCCACCTCCCGTGTTTCGCCGGTTTGATTTTGCACCAGCGTGACCGCGCTTACAAAGTTGCCGCCTTTGATTTCTTTTACTTCAGTAAACCATAAAATTTCCACATTAGGCAGCGCCATCAATTTGGTTTGCAGCGTTTTGGCTGCACGGAACTGATCGCGCCGATGGGCAATATACACCTTTTGGCACATCCTGGCCAAATAAATGGCATCCTCGACTGCCACATCACCGCCGCCAATTACCAGCGTTGTTTTATCCCGGTAAAAAGCGCCGTCGCAAGTCGCACAGTAAGATACGCCCCGGCCGGCAAACTCCGCCTCGCCTGGCTGGCCTAAAAGTCTGGGCGCCGCGCCGGTCGCCACGATCACGTTACGGGTCAGCAAAACGCCGCTGTCGGTTACCACTTCCTTCTTTCCATCCGCTGTCAACCGGATCTCCTTCACCTCACCGGTTGTAATCTCTCCGCCTAAATAGCGCAAATGCTCCTGCATTTTCTGCGCCAGATCAAAGCCGGAAATACTGTTATATCCGGTATAATTTTCTATTTCATAAGTATTGATAATCTGTCCACCGGGAAAGGCTTTTTCCAGCAGCACATAACTCAGCTGTGCTCTGGTTGCGTAAATCCCCGCCGTAATCCCCGCCGGACCGGCTCCGATAATAACTACGTCATATATTTTTTCCATCTGTCATCCTTTTTCTTTACCATTCCGTTTCCTGCCGCCAACTACAAACGGCTGGCCGGAACGATAACTTCCGTTGTCAGTTTTTATTTCCTTTTCCGTGCGGAAAGACTGGCCGGCCGCGGACGAGTCTTTCCGCTCACCGCCAGCCTTGCCTTACTGCGGCTTTATTCTTCTTTATTTTTTGCCTCCGTCCGGCCAAAGGGAGCCAAGCCTTTTTTGACTAAAAACGGCTCCAGCAAAATCACCACGAACAGCACCACAAACACATTGTAATAGCTTTCCAAAAGCTGCACCGCGCTGCGCATCAGACCGAACAAAAACATATCCTTATTCTTGTCCTTAAAGAAAATCTCCATCAGGATATAGGTATTAACCCAATTAAAAACCAGTCCCGGAATGGTGACCGCCAAAAACATCTGAAAGAAATATTCACCAAAGCGCTTCATCTTCTGGCGCCGAACAATCGCGCTGTTAATAAAGTAAAGAATTACTCCCACCAACCCGGAAACAATAATCACAATACTGCCGCCAACCTGCTTCGCCGCTTCCGGCCGGCCATAGGTCAGACCGAAACTGACTAGACCGTATACCAGTAAAACCGCCATCGCTCCCAAATATTGAAGCTGAACCGTGCGCATGGTTTTAGTCTTAAAATAACGCCACAAAAGCCCTACGCCCATGCCGCTTAAAATCGCCGTAATCGTCAGCTGATACAAATAAAAATTACCGGATTTATCCATCAGCACATAGCCCAAAAAGTCCGACAGCCCCGCCGCCAGTCCCCCGTAAAGCGGGCCGAACAAAACACCGACTATTTTCAGTGGCGGTCCGTTAAAGCCAATCCGCAAAATCGGAATCCCGACCGGCATAAACATATTAAAGGCTTTGAGCATCAGGCTGAG
>CAUVDV010000124.1:0-6588 GCA_963550755.1 uncultured Lachnospiraceae bacterium | reverse complement strand
CGCGACCAGCGGGAGCGACGCGAGTTGCGAATATTTCCGAGGATTGCGAGAGCGCGGGAGGCGCGGAGCAATCCGCTTTCCGGCGAACGATAATTTGGCGAAAGGAGGACATAGGGCGAGACAATGAAAAAAAAGTCTTTTCTTTTGACGATTTTGATGTTTCTTATTTTATTTTTGGCAGCCTGTCAGGAAATGACTTCAACGGAACTTCTCCCGTCGATTTTGATAAAAATTGACTCGGCGGCGGTAAGCCAGGAAGAAGCGGCCATTTACGGTGTTCAGGTCAAAAAAGAGTTTGAGCAAATCGGCGGAGCCGATATCTGGGAATTTGAATCCTTCAGCGGCGATAAATCCGCTTATGAAGTGGCTAAGACCAAGGTGCTGGAAAATTTGATCCGGGTTAAGATATTGCTGGCCAAGGCTAGGGAACGAAAAATAGAGTTAACGGCAGAAGAGAAAGATGAAATAGACGGTCGAATCCGGGAGTTTTTGGCAGATACAAAGGCTCTGACGGCTGCTTCGGAAGAAATCAGCGAAGAGATGGTTCGGCAGGTGTTTATAGAGTTTGAATTGGGGCAAAAATTAAAAAGAGAAATGCTCCGTTCTTTTCAACCGGAAGAAACCATGATTGCCGCTAAATTGGCGGAAAATGAAGATTATCAAAAACTGCAGCAAGAAAATCCCTGGGAAAAACATGAATTATTTTTGGTGGAGGCGGCGGAAATTGCCGAAAATGATCCTTTGCTGGAAACCATTCGGCAGGAACTAAATACTTATCCAACCTATGGCTTGACAGATGCCACAAGTCAGCGTATGGTATATAAGGAAGAAAAATATTTAAAGCAGCGGTTGGAAGAAGTTTTTGGCGAGGGAGTGACCGGACAGCTGCGCAAAACAGGCTGGCTGCTGTGGCCCCGAGATGAGAATAATGGATTTTATCTCCTGCATTTAAAGGGCATCCAGGTGATGGATATGGATTTGCTTACCCGCCGGCTCCAGCAGCAGGGCGATAAAGAAAAAGCGCTGCGCCGGCAGGCCGAGGAAGAAATTCGAGACGAAAGCTTTGAAGTTATTTATCAGGAATGGAAAAAAGAGGCCGATATCCGGATCGATCAAGAGGCGTGGCAGGAATATACCGTGTTTGAGTTATCATCAAGCGAAAGAAATGGAGATTAATATGTTTCAAAATTATGTTTTTGCTTTTTACGGTACTTTGGCGGAAGTGAAAATGAACCTGCAAGAGCAGGGCTTATGGGAAAAACTAAGCGTTTATTACGGGATTTACGATTACCCGGTAGATGCCGATACTCTGCGCCGCAGCTTTTTTACGGCCCTGGCGCAGGAGGAAGAAAAAAAAGCGGATAAGATTTATTATGAGCCGAATTATGAAGATATTTTATTGCGTCTTTTTAATGCCAAAAAACTGAAGGGCAAAAACAGGAGCCCGAAGGACATCGGCCGGTTTTTTCATCTGTTGGCGGTGGAGGAACTGACATTGTTTGCGCAGGCGAAAAAAACATTGGAGCTGCTAAAGAAAGAGGGTAGAAGCATTTACTTATTGGCCAATGCGCAAAAAGCCTTTATTAAAGATCAGCTTCGTTATTTTGGGATCAAGGAATATTTTGATGCGCTTTACGTTTCTTCGGATTATTCGCTGAAAAAACCCAGTCCGGCGTTTTTTAACCAAGTCATTAATGAAAATAAGCTGGAGAAGAAAAAAACACTGTTTGTCGGCAGCGATTTTGAGATTGATCTTTTGCCGGCTAAAAAATTGGGATATTTGACTTGCTTGGTTTTGCGTCCGGGGCAGGCGCTGCAAGCCGGGGAACAAGCGGATTTTATCATCGAAAACGGAGAATTAAAGAAAGTCTTGGAATTTTAGCGAGGAAGAATCATGTCGGAAAAGAAAATAAGCTATGGGGAGTATGCTGTATTGGGAGTCAATAAAGGTCTAACCGCTTTTTTGATTTCCTTTTTGGTGTGCCTGCTCCTTTCGCTGGTCATTAATCTGCGGTTTTATCAGGCTCTGGTGATGCTGACGGTCGGGAGCCTGGGCGAGGCGGGCACTGCCGGCGGTGATACCATTTTACGGACCGCGGCGGCGCTGCTTGGTTTATCATTTTTTCAAACTTCCGGTAAGTTCCAAATGGGGGTGATTTTGCTGGCCATCATTCCGCTGTTTGCGTTTTTGGCGGCCGGTCTTCTTTTCAGGGTAAAAAAACAAGCCAAAGACAGTTATGTTAATTTAATGTCAAGTTTAATCATTGATGGATTAGCCGCGGCGGTTTATGCGCTTTTTCTGTTTATGACGGCCCTGCTGACGAAGGGAGTGTTGTTCGGCCTGGAGATTAATTTTGCATCGGCCCGTAATTTGCTTTTTTCTTTTTTATTTTCTATATTTATTCAATTTATTTTAGGGATTAACCGGCACAAAAGATTTACCAGTTTTACCGCCGGGCTTCTTAAAACCAGAAATCTGCTGTGGCTAACTATGGGATTTTCGACGCTGACCGGCATTTTATTTATTTTGTATTACTTAACGCCGTATTTAAAAAGTTTTCTGCGAATTTTGGCCTTTGCTCTGGTGTTTTTGCCGAACCTGGCGATTTATCTGGCCTTTATGCTGATGGGAATTTCTCCTGATTTGGCCGATTCGCTCGGAACGCTAAGCAGTTATTTAAAACTGAACGCCGATATTTTGAACTTCCCGGCGGGAATTAAGGTACTATTGATTGTGGCTTTTATTCTGCTGGTTTTTCTGGTATTACTGAAAATGCCGGTAAAAAGATATTGGCAGAATTTAGCAGCCTTTGCCTTTGGCTACAGCTTGTCCATGCTGATGCTGGCTGTGTGCAGCCGGGTGGATTTGGGCTATGTCAGGGGGGCCCTCAATATTGGGTTTGCGGTTTCCCCGATAAAAGCCTTTGTGGTGCCTTTTGTGATCATTGGGCTGGATGGCGTACTGCTCAGGCTGATTCGGCAAATGTACCGGGAGCTTTGCGGGGAAAAGCCGAAGGGTGCCATGGCTTCTTTTTTACTCGGTTCGGATGAGGAAGAAGTAACTTATTTTAAACGGCGGCCGCAGAAAAAAAAGCAAAACCCGGAGCAGCCGGAAACGGATTTTCCGGAAGCAGACGTCGAATTAGAGGCTGAATTAGAGGCAGAACAGACCGCAGAGCCGGCGGAAACACCGGAAAAAGAAATTGATATTTGGAAAGAACTGGCGGCTCGGCCGATTCCGAGTCGGGAATATCGTGATAAGCCTCGGGTTCTGCTGTGGAATGAAAGAGAAGTACCGGCGGTGAAAAAGTGGGAGAACCCATCGCAGCCGACTGAAGCAGACATGGAGAATGAAGCGGCGGAGGAACGGGACCAAGAAAGAGGCGAGATGTCGGCCCGGCCGGAAGATGCCGGCGCAGAAAAACAGATCCGGTCAGACGAAACAGAGGGAGCGGCAGATGGAAAAAAAGCCTCTGATCAGAAAGAACAAAGGATAGAGCAATCGGCCGAAAAAGAACCGGAAAGCCGCGGCGGCTTGTCAGTAAAAGCGACGGCATTAGGCGCAAAGGAGCCGGCGAAAGAAATTGATATCAGCCTTTTTCCCGGCCGGAAAAAACGGTCAGTTAATTGGCTTGATTTTTCCGATGTGGAGGACGAAATCTTGCCCGATGAGTATGAGGCCGAAGAAATATTAGATGGTTTTACAGAGGAAAGTCCGGCCGATGATCCGGAAGCAGCTGAGGAAGAAGACGGCCAAACTAAGGTAGTCCGGCGGGAAACGGAAACATGGGAAAAAACCATTCCCTATCAAATTATTAGAAGATAATTTCGCTTTTCTCCAGCTGTCGGAACGGCCTTTTCCGGCGGCCGCCGGCAGACGGATTCAATGCGGGCGATAACGGCTGACGCGGGCCGGCGGTGTTTTAATCAGGGCTTGATTAGGGCGGCTATTTTAACATACAGGGACATCAAACAATAAAAATGACAGAAAAGGAAAATAAGATGGAAAAAGCAAAGGAAAAATTGGTAGAGGAAATTACTTCCAGAGAGGCGGATTTCGCGCAATGGTACACTGATGTGGTAAAAAAGGCCGATTTAGCGGATTATTCCTCAGTTAAGGGCTGCATGGTTATCAAGCCTTACAGCTATCGTGTTTGGGAATTGATGCAGCAGCAGCTGGATCATCGGTTTAAAGAAACGGGGCATCAGAATGTGTATTTGCCGATGTTTATCCCGGAAAGCCTGCTGCAAAAAGAAAAAGAACATGTGGCCGGCTTCGCGCCGGAGGTGGCCTGGGTAACGCATGGCGGCGCGACGCCCTTAACGGAAAGATTATGCGTCCGGCCAACCTCGGAAACGCTGTTTTGCGAGTTTTACGCCAAGGATATCAACTCCTATCGGGATTTGCCCAAGCTTTACAATCAATGGTGCTCGGTGGTGCGCTGGGAAAAAACAACACGGCCGTTTTTGCGGTCAACGGAGTTTTTGTGGCAGGAAGGGCACACCGCGCATGCTACCGCCGAGGAAGCGGAGCAGGAAACGATTCGTATCCTGAATATTTACGCCGAGTTTTTTGAAAATGTACTGGCGATTCCGGTACTGAAAGGCCGCAAGACGGAAAAGGAAAAGTTTGCTGGTGCGCGGGCGACATACAGTGTGGAAGCCTTGATGCATGACGGCAAGGCTTTGCAGGGCGGCACCAGCCATTATTTCGGCGACGGCTTTGCCAAGGCATTCGGCATTCAGTATACGGACGCCAACAATCAGCTGCAATATGTGCATCAAACCTCCTGGGGCGTGTCCACTCGCATGATCGGCGCTTTAATTATGGTGCATGGCGATGATAACGGTTTGATTCTGCCGCCGGCGGTTGCGCCTTATCAGACGGTGATCGTGCCGATTATGCAGCGCAAAGAAGGCGTTTTGGAAAAAGCGCGGGAAGTAAAGGCGCTTTTGCAGGCCGCCGGGATCCGGGTGATTTTAGAGGACAGCGATAAGAGCCCGGGCTGGAAGTTTGCCGAGCATGAGATGCGCGGCGTGCCGGTTCGGCTGGAAATCGGACCGCGTGATATTGAAAGCGGTCAGGTTGTTTTGGTGAGGCGGGATAATGGCGAAAAAATGACGGTTAGTCTGGAAACACTGATCGAAAAGCTGCCGCAGCTGCTGGCTCAGATCCAAAAAGATATGCTTGAGCGGGCGGCCGCGCATTTAAACGCCCATATTTCTTCGGCGGTGACGATGGAGGAGTTTGGCGCGCAGCTTGAGAAAAAGCCGGGCTTTATCAAGGCAATGTGGTGCGGTCAGCGGGAATGTGAAGAAAAAATCAAAGAGCAAACCGGCGCTACTTCCCGTAATATTCCCTTTAGTGAGGAGCATTTGGCCGATACCTGTATTTGCTGCGGAAAACCAGCTAAGCATATGGTTTACTGGGGCAAAGCATATTAGGCGGCAACAAAATACTTTATTTTATTACTTAGCTTTCTCCCTGCCGAAGCCCAGCGGGCAAGTTCAAGCGAAATGCCGCCGGCATTCTGCGGGCGGCTAACTAAATAAAAAAGTTGGTTTTAGTCTGGCAAACATGGGACGTTCCGTGGATCACGCAAAAGCGGCTGGTATATGGCGAAAAAGCCATATGTCAGCCGCTTTCTGCGTATAAAAAGCCAGGCGCCGGAGACGGATAGAGAAAGGCCGTTAGCCGCCGGCCGGGCGTAAGCCTTATTCTTCTTCGGTCAAATCAACGACTTCGGTGACCCCCTCGACCAGTTCCGCCAGCTGCGACTCAATCAGACCCTTTAAAGTCATTTTTGAAATCGGGCAGCCGCCGCAGGCGCCCAGCAGCCGGACATAGACCGCGCCGTTTTCATCGACGTCAACAAACTCCAAATCGCCGCCGTCTCTTTGCAAAAACGGGCGAACGGTTTCCAAAGCTTCAATTACCGCTTCTTTACTTATCATGATAACCTCCTGATGTTTGTGCTTAAATATATAATATAAGAGTCAAAAGTATAAAAATCCAAGCGGGCCGGACAGAGGATTTATTATCAATCAAACCGCCAAGTGTTTTTATCCTCTGCCATTCTTTCATTTCGCTATGCTTTTGACTCAATAGAACCAATTTTGCTATAACTTTGCAATCTGCTCGGCGGTCAAACCAGTGCATTTCATAATCATGTCGAGCGATAAACCGTTGCTTTTCATCTTACGGGCGGTCTGCAGACGGCCTTGCTGCTCGCCGCGTTGGAGGCCGCGTTTCTCGCCTTGACTTTCCATCCACGCCATCATCGAATGATAATCCCGCTCATACTTTAACGCCGCTTTATAGTTAATCCGCTCCTGTCCGTCCATATAAAATTCTTCCATGACTCCATTGGCTTTTTCTAAAGTTGTCGATCCCTTGGCCATCGCTGCCCGCACCTCCTTTTCGCTTGTTTGAATGAAAATTAACCAGCGCTCCAATAGTCCTAAATCTTCCGCCCTTATTTCCATCCTTTCTTTTTACTGACGCGGCAAAATCCTAGTCAAATCCAAAAAATGGATCTCCAAAATTTCATCTAATTCCGTGTATTATTCAGTTTCCAGAAGTTTATA
>CAUVDV010000123.1:0-6681 GCA_963550755.1 uncultured Lachnospiraceae bacterium | reverse complement strand
ACGGTGACACCGTCGCTGGCCAAATATTCAACCGATAGTCTGGCTGAAAACGGCAAAGTTGTCGGCGCACTGGGAGCATACAATACCATCGGCAGCATTATCGGTACCTTTGTGCCGACCTTTGTCACCATTCCGGCGGTGGGCACGTCCATTACCTTTTTGCTGTTTGCCGGAATTTTACTGGTTTTGGCGGCGGTTTATTTTATCAGTGTTCGGCGGGGCCGGCGCAAACCGGCGCTTGCGGCCGTAGTTTTTATGCTGTGCTGCGCTTTGGGCTATTCGGATTCCTTTGCTTTTTGGGAAACGAAGCTGGTTTATGAGGGCGAATCGGTTTATAACTATTTGCAGGTCAAAGAGGACGACCGGCAGGTCATTTTGTCAACCAATGTTTTAATTGGGGTGCAGTCGGTTTATATGAAGGAGGAGGAGCTGACCGGGCTTTACTATGACTATGCGCTGGCCGGGCCGCTGATGGTCGCGGGCAAGCGCCCGGAGGAACTGAAGGTTTTGATACTGGGCATGGGTACAGGAACTTACGCGCTGCAATGCCGGCATTTTTACAATGGAATTACCATTGAAGGCGTTGAGATTGATGATAAGATTACCCGACTGGCCCGCCAGTATTTTGCTCTGCCGGAGGATATCAAGGTAACGACTTACGACGGCCGGGCGTATTTAAATACTGACCCGGAAAACTATGATTTGATTCTGGTTGATGCGTATCAGGATATTACGATTCCTTTTCAGATGTCGTCGGTTGAGTTTTTTTCACTGGTTAAAACACATTTGAATGAAAACGGCGTCATGATTGTCAATATGAATATGCGGGGAACAGAGCCCGGCAACATTAATGAATATCTGGCGGATACAGTTGCTTCGCTTTTTGCCTGTGTCAAGGCAGTGAATGTGCCGGGAATCTCTAACCGGGTTCTGTTTGTTTCGGATAATACTTCTTTGGCGGAAGAATTGGCGGAAAAGACAAAGGCGCTGGAAAACCCTAAACTGAAGGCACTGATGGAAAAGGTGGCTGATGGCTGTACGGATTATCAGGCGGGGAATTATATTTTAACCGATGACAAAGCGCCGGTGGAACTGCTGGGCATGAGAGTGATCGACCGGCTGATTCAGGAAGAGGCTGCTTACTACAAGGGCATTTATCAGGAAAAGGGCATCAAGGGGGTATTGGAGGCGTTTTAAATCACGCCCAGCAGCTTCCACCAGAGAGCGGCCAGCACAGCCTGAGCGAAAACCGCCGCGCTTAGCGGCAGACCCAGGCGGATGGCTTCTTTTTGGCTGTACATCCCATTTTCCTCACCTTGACCAACCAAAATATTCAGATGATGAAAAGGCAGGATATAATGGGAAGCGACTGCCAGATAAACGGTCAGCGCCACGAATAAAGGCGCGATGCCGGCCGCTTCGGCTGAAATCAGCACCGAAGGAATGACTACGCCCATAACGGCAATGACCGAGCCCATAAACATATCCAGCCAATATTGACGCCGTGCAGGGCATCGGTCAGCCATAAAACAATGGCAATTAAAATCCAAAGCAGTGTTCTTTTTTCGATGGCTGTGACCGGACTGAGCGCGGCCTGCTTGCGCTCAATTTCCGGAAGATTAATGCTGACCGGGCAGCTGGGTTTAAACAGCAGTAAAATCAGCGCCAGCGTAATCAGGGAAGCGCCGGCTGGCCGACACGCCCATATATTTAAACCAGCCCAGCCAACTGTCAGCCATGCCTTTGCCAGCGTAGGAAGCAGCCAGGGGATTAATCACGCTGTCGCCGGTCAGGAAAATCAAGGAAACCGGAACGGAAGCGGCAAAGACGGTGAAGCCAATCTTGACGGCGTCAGCCTTGGGGATGCCGGCGCTTTTAATCACTACCGCCATGACAGACATGATCAGAAAAGCCCGCGGCCAAGGGTGAGGGATCAAAATACTGAGAATCAGGGTCAGGGCAAAGACAGAAAGAATAATGCCGGTATAAGAGCGGACAAAGCGTTTAATAAAGCCATAGGCCAGGCGCTCACCCAAGCCGGAATCCTTAACCGCGCCGGCGATTAGATAAGCGCCGATTACCAGCCACATGGTGGAAGAGAGCCGTACCAGGCTCGAAAGACCATCTCAGGCGCGGCCACGCCGAAAATGATTAAGCCGGCCAAATACAGTCCGCTGATATAGCCGGATTGGGCAATATTAGCCGCCCACCAGATGACGGCCATCAGGCTGAGGGCTAAACATTTTTATAAGCGGCAGTCGGACTGGCCGGATAATTCCGGGCTCAAATCAATTTCTTTAATACAGTCAAAGATATGGCAAACGGTATCGTTTAATTCACGGTGCCGTTTTTTCATGCGGATTTCCAAATTCCAGGCCAGCGGCTCGCGCACCGGCAGCCAAACGATCGGATCACCGGACTTAACGCTGGCGTTATAAAAAATTCGCGGCAAAACAGCAACGATTTGCGAATCCTGAACCGAACGGATAAGCATTTGACTGGAAAAAGCGTTAATCGCTACCTGCGGCGAAATTTGCCGCTCCATCAGCTTGCTGAGCACCAGCATTCGGGTATGGCTGCGGATGGGCAGAGCCAGCGGAAAATCCTTGAGCTGATCCCAGGTGACAGCCGAAAGAGCCGCCATAGCTTACAATCGTTTGGTTTAGAAACAGCAATAGGAAAGGGGCAGGCCGGCATTTTATGCGTCTAAGGGCAGTAAAAATCCGGGGATTTTTCCTTGACTGCGCGGACAATTAACAATATTTCCGTCCCAAGATGTGGACCTCGGGCCAAAAAGTCCGCCAAACATTGACAACAGCTGACGATATAGGTATTTTTAAAGAGAAAGATGATTTGCCCAAGCCAAAACAAAAAATCAGATTAATGGGAAGAGAGGTAAGGAATGAAAGGGAAATTTTCAGAAGCAATGCGTAAATTTTCAGGAGCGGTAATTGTACCTGTTAAATTTATGGCAATTATGGGACTTTTTTTGGCTTTATCCGTAATTTTACAGTTAAAGTTTATGCCGGACTTTGTGCAAAGCTTTGGCCAGTTGATTAAAACTATGATGGATAGTATGCTGAATAATTTGTCTTTGATTTTCTGCGTGGGAATTGCGGCTGCTCTGGCCAAGCATAAAAAAGTAGAAGCGGCGATTGTTTCTTTGATTGCGTTTTTGCTCTTTTTAGCGGCCAATAACGCATGGCTGTCGATGAATGGCATGCTGGCGGAGGAAGGAGCGGTCGGCTTATACGGCACCGGTCAGGGCGTGGTTCTGGGCTTTCAGGTCGTGGATATGAACGTCTTTTTGGGTATGATTTTGGGCTGCTTAGTCGGATATTTGCATAATCGCTTTTCCAATAAGGAATTTCACGATATTTTTAGCATTTACGGCGGAACGCGGCTGACCTTTATGATTTTAACGCCGATTATTTTGGTACTGGCGGTGGTGCTTTGCTATGTTTGGCCGGTCATTAACAGCGGGATCAATTCTTTAACCGGTATTATTTTAACGACCGGATTGTTTGGTGTGTTTATTTATGCTTTCGGCAATCGCTTTTTGGTGCCGACCGGACTTCATCATCTGCTGTGGATGCCGTTTTGCTTTACCGCACTGGGTGGCAGCGCGCAGATTGGCGGGAAAATATATAACGGTGCGGTTAATATTTTTTACGCACAAATGGCCAACCCGGAAAGTGTGGTACAGTTAGACGCGTCGCTCCGGTTCGCTACCTTTGGCTTTGCTAAAATTTTTGGTTCGGTGGCGGTGGCTTTGGCCATTATTTACTGCGCGGATAAAAAGAAAAAGGAAGAAGTCAAAGGTATGCTGCTGCCGTCGATGTTTGTGGGAACAATGGCGGGAATTACCGAACCGCTGGACTTTTCTTTTTTATTTGCCTCACCGCTGCTGTGGCTGGTACACGGCTTATTGGCGGCAATTTCGGAAACGATTTTATGGGCGCTGAATGCCAGAACCTATATGCTTTTTGGTGTGATTGACTCGCTGGTGTCAAACTCAGTCTTTAGTCCGGCCGTAACTAAGGTGTACATAGTCATTCTGGTCGGCTTGATTATGGGGGCAGTCTGGTTCTTTACCTTTGTTTTCCTGATTAAAAAGCTGGATATTAAAACGCCGGGACGGGAGACGGACAGCGGAGAAGCGGAAGAAGCGCAGTCAAAGCAGGAAGCTGCAAATGACGGTGTGGCTGTAGAACAGGAGATTATTGCCGGTTTAGGAGGTGAGGAAAATATTGACGCGGTGACGAATTGCTTTACTCGGCTGCGGATAACGGTTAAGGATATGAAAAAGGTTGACAAGGAAAAGTTGGAGCAGCTAAAAAAAGTAAAGGGCGTAGTGCTTGGCGGGAGCGAAGCGCAGATCATCATCGGTATGGGAGTGCAAAAGCTGAAGGATAATATCACAGCGATTTTGGGTTTGGCGGAATAAGGCTGAAAATAGGCGTCCGTGAAAAGCTTTAGCAGAAGGGCAAAGTCTTTTGGCAGGAGAAACTTGAAGGAAAGAATAAGGAAAGTGAGGACTAAAAAATGGAACGAAAAAAACAATCGGTAGTGATTGCCGGCGGCGGCAGTACCTACACGGCCAGTATTGTAATGCTATTGATTGAAAATCAGGATAAATTTCCGCTGCGGTCGTTAAAGCTGTATGATAACGATAAGGCGCGGCAGGATATTGTAGCTGGCGCCTGCGAGGTAATCCTGCGGGAACGGGCGCCGGAAATTCAATTTTTGGCAACGGTAAACCCGGAGGAGGCTTTTGCCGATGTAGATTTTGTAATGGCGCATATTCGCGTTGGCGGCTTGAAAATGCGGGAAAAGGATGAGAAGATTCCGCTGAAATACGGCGTAGTCGGACAGGAAACCTGCGGCCCCGGCGGTTTAGCCTATGGAATGCGCTCTATTACAGGAGTAGTTGAGATTATTGATTATATGCAAAAGTATTCGCCGCAAGCGTGGATGCTCAATTATTCTAATCCGGCGGCGATCGTGGCGGAGGCGACTCGAATTTTGCGGCCTGACGCCAAAATCATCAATATCTGCGATATGCCGGTGGCAATTAAAAAGTCTATGGCCGCTATTTTGGGCTTAAAGAATGAAAATGAGATTATTGACCGCTATTACGGCTTAAATCATTTTGGCTGGTGGACGGAAATGACCGATCGCGAGGGCAACGATTTAATGCCTCGCCTAAGAGAGTATGTCCGCCAAAATGGCTATGCGGCGGCGGAGGGAGAAGAAGAAAATCCGCTGCTCAGCGAGGACAGCTGGCTGGCGACTTTTAAAAAGGCCAAGGATGTTTACGCGGTTGACCCGGAAACAATGCCGAACACTTATTTAAAGTATTATTTGTATCCGGATTATGTGGTTGCTCATTCTAACCCCGACTATACCAGAGCCAATGAGGTAATGGATAATCGGGAAAAGAAAGTTTTTGCCGAATGCCGCCGGATCACGCAGGCGCAGACGGCTAAGGATACCACTATCAAAGCGGGAGAACATGCGGAATTTATTGTTCAGTTAGCGGGCGCTTTGGCGTATAATACCTATGAGCGGATGCTGCTGATTGTCAGAAATAACGGAGCGGTCGCCAATCTGGACAAGGACGCAATGGTAGAGGTGCCTTGCCTAGTCAGTAAGCGCGGGTATGAGCCGCTGTCCATGGGAGAGATCCCGTTGTTCCAAAAGGGAATGATTGAGCAGCAGGTGGCAGTTGAAAAGCTGACAGTTCAGGCATATATTGAAAAATCTTATCAAAAGCTTTGGCAGGCATTTACTTTGTCCAAAACCGTACCCAGTGCCAGTGTCGCCAAGCAGATTTTGGACGAGATGCTGGAAGCCAATAAGGGCTGGTGGCCGGAACTGCACTAAGACCGCACTTAAAAGCAAGGCGGCAAGGAGGAGGATATGCATTTTTTTGACTTAATCAATCAAAATTATCAGGAATTAAGTGAAATTGATTTGCAAATGGGCAGGTATATTTTGGACAATCCGAAGCAAGTGCAGAAAATGAGCGCCCAGGAGTTTGCGGCGGTCTGCCTGTCCTCCAAATCCTCCGCCGTTCGCTTTGCGCAAAAGCTGGGCTTTACCGGTTTTGGAGAATTGAAAAATTATCTAAAATGGCAGAATAACGAAAAGGAATATGGTCAAGCTTTACGGTTTAAAAAGCAGCTGCAGGACGATATCAGAGAAACGCTGGACTATACGGAGCAAAGCAGCTGGCGGGAAATTTACAGCCGGTTGGACGCTTGTCAAATGGTTTATGTTATTTTTACCGGTGTTACGCAGCAAAGCCAGGCGGCGGAGCTGCAGCGGCTGTTAGTGCTGATTGGCAAGGGGGTTCAGTGTATATCGGCTTCGTCGCAGCTGAATGAATTTCGCCGGATTACGGAGCGGCTGCGGGCAACCGATTTGATTTTTATTTTGTCCCTGTCGGGGGAAAACAAGCATTTGCAGAATATTGTAAACGCTTTGTCGGTCAGGCAAGCCAAGATTATATCCATCACCAATCTGTGCGACAACTGGCTGTCCGGCAAGGCGGATTTTAATCTGTATGCGTTCAGCAGCCGAAGCGTCCTGCCAAGGGACTGGTGGATTCGGACAGCGGCTTCTTTCTTTGTCTTGATTGAGGCCTTTATTTTTGGTTATGTTGATTATTTGCGGGAG
>CAUVDV010000122.1:0-6709 GCA_963550755.1 uncultured Lachnospiraceae bacterium | reverse complement strand
CAGGCATTATCCTGATAATCGGTATAATGCAGTTCATAATCGATTTTCTCCGGCAGCTCGACAGTAAAAAAGCCGTTCTCCCTGACTTTTTCCAGAGCCAGTGCCTGACCGGTCTTTTTATCCACAGCCGCAATGGTTTTAGCAAAAGGCTGATAGGCGTTGATATAATATTTCCCTTCCCACGGATGAATGCCTAAAATATGATGAGGATCGGCATGTCTGGCTCCGGTCAGCTCATTCATTTCATCAATATTAATATACTCTTTCATAAATACATCCTCCCTAATTCCTTTCACAGCTATATAGAAACCATAGCCTTTGCCTGAATGCAGAGCAAACCAAACCCGCCATTCGGCCACCGGAAAATCCCGCATACCGTTTTCCTTTGAAACCCGAATATCCGAATGCGGAAAGCATTTTTCTCAAAACCCAAAAACAGTTTTGACGAACCGGTCTGTTTTAACAAAAATATCATTAAAATATGGCTTTTTCTCTGCAATACTTACAATAATCATTATAACATAAATTTTTTAATTTTACTACTGTCTATGAAAATTTTAGGTTGCGGAAAGCGGGGTAAGTATGACAGATGAACTTTTAGACGCAGCCCCTCTGTTCCTTTCCTTTAATGGCGATTTCTGGTTACTTCTATATTGGGCAGCAGCGCTTTGACCTTGGCAAAGGTTTCCTCACCATTCGAGCCCCTATTGGCTGGTATGATTACCTTTTTTAGGTTCTTCATTTGCTGCAGCGGGGTGAAATCGCAGTCCGGTTCCACATCAAGCTCCAATTCCTCTACCCCCAAAGCCGCTAAGGGACTTAAATCATATTTATTACCTAATATATCTAAGTTTTTTAAATTGGTTAAGTTTTCAATTCCGGAAAGACTGGTCAAGCTATTCTCCCCATGATTTTCACCGGCCATTGAATAGATATGCAGCCGCAGCCAAGTCAAGCTCTTTAATTGACAGATAATTGGAAAGTTTTGCAAGTCAGCGCGGATTTCCAAATCAGTCAGGTTTAACTGCGTTAATAAGGAATAATTAACATTTCTATTTCCGCCAAGGTGCAGGTCTTTCAGCTCCGGCAATCCCAGACAAACTGATAAATCAACCGTTTCAATGTCTGAAAGTCCCAGAACTTTTAGCTTTCTTAATCCCTGCAGAGGCCCGACCGAGCTAATCTTGGGGTTGTCATGCAGAGAAACATCCTCTAATTCAATTAAATAAGAAAGCGGCGAAATATCCTCTATTTTATTATATCCCAAGGAAAGATGCCGCAGGGTAAATAAACCGGAAATGACCGACAGATCGGTAATACCGTCTGAAATTAAGGAAAGCGACTCCAGCCGCTTTAAGCAGTCGATTTCTTCGGTTTTGCCCAAAGCCGAAATATCCAAGTTCAGCTGATGATTGACCGTTAATTTTTTCAGCGAGGGGAAATGTACCAAATCCGCCAAAGACCGGATTTGACCGCTTTTCTCCACCTCTTCTCCGCTCTCCAGCCAAAAAGAATTTTCAGAATAAGAAATCCACGATTCATCGGGAAACAGCATATTTCCCAAAATCCATAGCTCTTCTATGCCCTTTACATCATCATAATGAATCTCGCCCTCCGGCTTATTCAGATAGCCGCGGATCAGTCTTTCCAGCTCGGCGTCCTGCCAGAAAATCACATAATCCTCCTTAAACGTAATCTCGCTGGCCTGAACAATTCCCAGCTTCCTGCCCAAAACCTGATCACCGGTCTCCTCGTATACTCTTTGCAGCAGTTCAAGCGCCTTGTCCTTTAAGCCCTCAGCTTCATAGGCCTCTGCGATAGCAATATAAGCTTCAACCGCCGATTTCTCCAAGCTGGTGGCGATTGCTTCCCAAGCGGGATTATCCGTTTCCGTCCTTGCTTTATCCAAAAGCGCTTTCAGCTCTTCTGCTTTTTCCAGATGAACCGCCGCGTCCGCTGCTCCCAGATATGCCCGGACATTCTTCGGCTCAACTTCAATCAGCTTATTAAATGTCAGCCATGCTTCTTGATAGTTCCTCTCCAGCAGATATTTCTCACCGGCGGTCAGCCAATCTGCCGCCGTTTGCGCCGGCTGCCCCGGTTTTCCCAGCCAAAAAATCCCAACCGTCGTTACTACCAGCAGTGCTATAATGCCTCCAATCATCCAACCTTTTTTGTTTTTCATTTTTCTCTCCTGTTCTTTTGTATTTTTTCATATCAAACTTCCCTTTATTTATCCTATCGGGAAATAAGCTATTTTTATCCTATTTCTCCATAATAAGATTTTAAATCATGTTTAGAAAATAAAAGCTTTTCCCCACTTTTGCCAGCCAGCGATGCTGCCTTACCTTTATCCGGGGAATGGCGGCAGATTTTGATAATAAGCATATTTTAAGTATGGACACCATATTCTTCATTTAACTTGCGGCGCAGGCGTTTGCGGCTGCCGGAAAGCAATACTGTCGCCAAAATGGCCGCCAGCGCGGTACCAACCATACCGACGGCACCGCCGTAAAAAAGCATTTCTCCCGCTGTCCAATTCATTTTTCATTCCTCCTAATCCAACCAATTATTTGCTTTTAGCTGCTCAATGATAGCCGCCAGCCTCTGCATTTCTGAATCCGCTTCGCCCGCCCGCACATTGGCGCGGTAAAGCGCCGCCGCTCTTTCATAGTATTGCCTGGTCAAGGTATAATCGCGTTTTTCATTGACCTGCCGCGACTGCTGATCAGCCTCCAGGTAGGCCTGTCGCATCGGCACGCGGTAATCGTCCGGAAACCATTCCGCCATCTGGTTCAAAACCGCCGCCGCCCGGTCAAAATCATTCTGATTTTCCAGTAAAATCGCCAAATCCTGTAAAATATGAAACTGGGGCGCGCCGCTTTGGGCAAGCTTTTCAAACAGCGCAATCGCTTTTGCAGTTTCGCCGCTTTGCGCGTAAGCCGCCGCCAGCCGCTCCGTCATTTCCGGCTGACGATGAACCGGAACCCGCTCTAATCCTTCAGCCAGCAAAGCCGCCGAACGTTCCGGCTGTCCCAGCAGGCGAAAAATTTCATCAGCGGTATGGTACGCCCGATAGCGGATCTCATCATCGTCCGTTGCCGCTATGACCTGACCCAAATACTCCAACGCGCTGTCATAGGCTTGCCCGGCAAAGGCTATTTCGCCTTTTAATAAATTCAGCGAATCCGCCTTCAGATTAAGCTCTCCGGCTTTTTTCAAAGCTTGCTCCGCTTCTGCCAGCCGCCCCAATCTGGCTAGCGCAATCGCATAATCACGGTAATAAGCCGGATTGTCCGAAACAAACTGAAGAGCCAGAGAAAAGTTGCCGGCAGCGGTAACATAATCCGATTGATAATAATAACAATTTCCCAAAATATAGTAAATCCCGCCAAAACTGCGAACAGCGTCCGGTATCGCCTGAAACTCGGCGATATTGCCAAGGTTAGCCTCAATATATTCCTGACAGGCCTTTAAATCACCAGCACTCCACAAACGCTTAGCCAGCGCATAATAGGGATCAATCCTATCCGCGAACAACGTCAGTGCCTTTTCATATGCCTGCTGCGGAGTAGTTCCCCGCTCAATCTCATAGACGGCCGCATAGTAACGTTCTTCTTTTTCCTGCGCCATAACTGTCCGCCCCCATAACATCATTCCGGCAAAAAAAACAAATGTCAGCAACAAAATAAGTGCAGCCGCCGCTTTCTTAACCTGCAAAGAACGCCAGCGGCGGTCATGCTTATAAATATTTTTAACCGCCTCCGTCAGCACTCCGGCAGAAGCAAACCGCTCAGCCGGCATAAGCCGCATTGACTGTTCAATAACATAAACAATTCCCTCACTGAAGCTGCCCAGACTTGAAATAGGTCTAAGCCGAGCCGGAGCCTCCGGCGGATGAACCCCGCTTAAAAGATGATACATCGTTGCTCCCAGACTGTAAATATCCGAGCGCTGCCAGTCAATCACCGTATGGTCTATCTGGTGAACGGTTTCCGTCGGCGGAACCGCTCCATTTGCCAGTTCTTGGCTTTGCGTTTCGGTTTGCGTTTGCGTCTGTATTTTAGTTTCGGTTTGCGTTTGCGTTTGCATTTCTGTATCTATCCGCTCGGCAGCCGGCATATCCACTGTTTTTGAATTTTCTCCAGTCGCGGGGAGAACTCCGCCGTCAGCCGAAACGGTACTCATTATCCTATGTTTATGGCGCTCGTAAATTTCATATTGCTCCGGCGAACAGTAGCCTAAACTTCGGCTAATCAGCTTAACGTCATTGCCGGCAATTAAAGCTGTATTAAAATCAATTAAACAAACATCGCCATTTGTCAGCAGCATGATATTGCCCGGCTTAATATCGCGGTGGCAGATCTTTTGCTTATGCAGCACAGTCAGCGCCGCCGCCAATTGCCCGTACCACTGAATTACCTGCTGCTGGGAAAAACGCTTTCCTTCTTTTAACAACTGATCAAGGCTTTTTCCCTCGATAAACTCCATCACCGTATACGTTCGTCCGCCTTCGCTTAAAAAATCATATACCTGCGGCAGATACTCGCTTTTGACATTTTTCAGCGCATCCCGCTCCTGCTCGCTTCCAATCTCGTGAAACAGCATTTTGATTACGACCGCTTTTTGCAGATTGGCATCCCAAGCCTTATAAACCGCTCCGCTGCCGCCTGCGCCCAGTCTGCGCTCAATCCGGTAACGCGCCGTTGATAAAATCGGAAAATCTTGCATTTTTTCCTCCGTTCATTTTATATCTGCTTGCCTTAAGCTATAACCACACAATTCTTCCTGTTTCTTCCCTCTTAATACCGGTCTCTGGTCACCTCAATATCGGGCAGCAGCGCTTTGACCTTGGCAAAAGTTTCTTCCTGATCCGAATTCCAACTTGGTATGATTACCTTTTTTAGGTTCTTCATCTGCCGCAGCGGGGTGAAATCACAGTACGATCTTATATCAAGTTGCAATTCCTCCACTCCCAAAGCTGTTATAGAGCTTAAATCAAATTTATCACCAGAAAGTGATAGCTTCTTTAAATTGGTTAAGTTTTCAATTCCAGAAAGACTGGTCAATTGATTCGTCGCCTGATTTTCTCCCGCCAGCGAATAGGTATGCAGCCCCAAATCAGATAAACTCTTTAATTGGCAGATGATCGAAAAGTTTTGCGAGTTAGCACTGATTTCCAAACTGCTTAAGTTTAACTGCGTTAATAAGGAATAATTAACATTGCTATTATTAACCAGACCCATCCATTCCAGTTCCGGCGTTTGCAGAAAGACCGATAAATCAACATTTTCAACAAACGAAAGATCGATCCTGCTTAGCTTTCTTAAGCCCTGCAAAGGAGCAACCGAAGCAATTTGAGGATTGTCAGAAAGCCCAATGGTCTCTAATTCAATCAAATACGAAAGCGGTGAAATATCTTCTATATTATTACAGTCCAAAGAAATACTTTGCAGGGCAAATAAACCGGAAACTACCGAAATATCGGTAATATCATCAGATTTTAAGGAAAGTGTTTCCAAGCGCTTTAAACAATCAATTTCTTCGGTTTTGCCCAGTGCTGAAATATCTAAGTTCAGCTGATAATTAACCGTCAGTTCCTTCAGCGAAGGAAAATGCACCAAATCCATCAAGGTTTTTATTTGTCCATTTTTCTGCACTTCTTCTCCGTTTTCCAACCTAAAGAAGTCTTTCCCATAAGCAATCCGCGATTGGTCAGGAAATAGTATATTTCCGCAAATAAACAGCCGCTCTATGCCCTTTACGTCATCATAATGAATCTCGTCTGCCGGTTTATTCAGGTATTGACGGATTAATCTTTCCAATTCGGCATCCTGCCACTGAATGACATAATCCTCTTTAAATACGATCTCGCTGGCTTGAACAATTCCCAGCTTCCGCCCCAGCACTAAATCGCCGGTTTCCTCATACACTCGCTGCAGTAGTTCCAGCGCCCTGTCCTTTAAGCCCTCGTCTTCATAGGCCTCAGCTATGGCAATGTAGGCTTCGGCGGCTGACTTTTCCAAGCCGGTCAGGATTGCCTGCCAAGCCGGATTTTCCGTTTCTTCCATTGCCTTGATTAAAAGCTCCTTCAACTCCGCCGTTTTTTCCAGATGAACCGCCGCATCAGCCGCTCCCAGATAGGCCGAGATATTTTTCGGCTCAACCGCAATCGCTTTGTTAAACGCCAGCCAAGCCTCTTCATAATTACGCTCCAGCAGATATTTTTCACCGGCCGCCAGCCATTCTGCCGCCGTTTGCACCGGCTGTACAGGCTGTACAGGCTTTCCCAACCAAAAAATCGCCGCCGCTGTTAAAGCCAACAAGGTGATGATGCTTCCGATGATCCATATTTTTTTCTTCTCCATTTTTTCCTCCCGCTTTTTAGTAGTCGCTACCAAATAATCATCACCCTGCTTACGCTCAACCCGATAGCAGTTAGTTGAAAATCAGAAAGCCCTGCATTCTCCTCTGTTAATTTTTAAAATGTAACGACAATATCTTTGTCTATATGCTCTATCTTCCTTTAAATTAACTTAAATGTTAAACATAAAATAGTAAGAAATCATATTTTTATTGTAACATAATTTTCAACAAAGCAAAAGAAAAAGTTTAAGAAAACTTAACATTTTTTCAGTAACACAAAAAGCCTATCAGTTTTAATCCCGATAAGCTTTTTTCGTAGCGATGAGAGGACTTGAACCTCCGA
>CAUVDV010000121.1:0-6779 GCA_963550755.1 uncultured Lachnospiraceae bacterium | reverse complement strand
GAACCCGGTACACCAAGTGTACCAAGCAGCCCCAATACGCCGAATACTTCAAATAAGCCAAGTACACCAAGTACCCCAAATAAGCCGGCAGACAAGAACAATCCCACAGAGCCGGGCAAAGAAAATGCTGCACCGAAAAGCATAACCTTAACCGAAGTCAAAACGGCTTTGACCGAGAAACTTACAAAAAGTGAAAGCCTTGCGCCGACTGTTTTTGCCGATACCGAGCAGCACTGGGCAAAGGAAAGCATTCAGTTCGTTAATAAATTAGGCATATTAAACGGCATCAAGGAAACAGAATTTGCTCCGAATGAAGCGATGACCCGGGCAATGTTTATTACTGCGCTGGGACGGCTGGGCAATGTTAAGGAGCAGGATTATTCGGCAAGCAGCTTTGGCGATGTACCGGCTGATGCATATTACCGCAGCTTTGCAGAATGGGCTAAGACAGCCGGTATCAGCAGCGGCACGCAAATGGGCAGCTTTGCACCAAATCAGCCCATCAGCCGGGAGCAGATTGCAGCCATGATATTCCGCTTTGCCAAGTATCTGGGCTATGAACTGCCGGCGGTTCAAGCGAAAGCCGCCTTTGCCGATGATGCACAAATCAGCAGCTGGGCCAAAGAAGCCGTTATCGCTTTGCAGC
Source organism: uncultured Lachnospiraceae bacterium (assembly GCA_963550755.1). GTDB lineage: Bacteria > Bacillota > Clostridia > Lachnospirales > Vallitaleaceae > W11650. Next base: position 6,133 of record CAUVDV010000121.1, on the reverse strand, counting down.
AGGCCGGTATTTTACAGGGCAAGGGCAATCAAATGTTTGACCCGCAGGGCAAAGCCACTCGTGCCGAAATCGCAGCATTACTGCAAAGATTGGTTCAAGCTATTATGAAATAAGGTACAAATCATTCGTTTTCTTTCCAATTTGACCATCCTATTGAATTCCAAAGGCTGCTGCAAAATACTGATTTTGCAGCAGCCCTTTTTTGAGGCTTATCCTTTAGTATTTCATCTGCGATACGCAGTTTATATTCTTTCATATTCTCACCTTTTACGCTGAATTATAGCACTTTTTCGGCACTTTAGCAATCATTTTTCGGCATTTTGGCAGCTTTTTTTTCGGCGTTTTGGCAGCTTTTTTTTCGGCGTTTTGGCGTTTTAAAGAAATTCGCATACTCACAACTACTTAGAATGGAAAAAAATATAAAATATCAAATAGGATTAAAAAAGCCCCTTTGGGGAGAGGCTTATAACTTAATTCTTTGGCGGCATGCCCATTTATGCTGATAGATTTTTTTGAATTTATTCTTCATTCCCTGCCGGTTGAGCATTTACTGGCAGTTGAGCATCCGCTGCCGGCTCTGCCAAAGAATTTTCGCCGGTGCTGCGGGCTAATTGATACACCAAATAAAGGGTCGGCACTATCATAACCAGCGCCACTTTTTCCCAGATTCCAATCATATATTGATACGGCGAAGCGGAAATCCAATCTCTCATCGCCGCTATGCTGTTGATGGTGATATGCATAATGATCGGCCACCATAAGTTTCTGGTTTTCAGATAAATAACTCCGGCAATTAAGCCCATGATAAAGGTATAAACCCCCTGAACAAAAGACATATGCGCAATTCCAAACAGGAATGCGGATACAAACAATGCCATCCGTCCAGAGCCGATTTTTTCCAGTGTCCGGAAGATAAGTCCCCGAAAAATCAGTTCCTCCAAGATAGGGGCAAGGATTCCGCCTGCCAATATTGCAAAAAACATCATTTCCGCCGTATAGCTCATGCCGGAAGAAGCTTCCAGCCCCTTCAGACTTTGACCTATAAAGTCTATCTTTGCCAATACATTCCGCACAAAAACAACCCATAAAAACGAAATTCCGCCAAAACCAATTCCGGCTGCTAAGCTTAATGCTATTCCTTTTTTAGCACTCCAATTTACTGCCGCCTGCGGATGAACCTTGTTTAATTTCCGATATAAAATATACGCCGGAATAATCATCAAAATCGATTTAACGGTATCAAACCGGTTGATATCTTCCGTTTCGACAAACCAGCTCAGCCACGGGGCATGTGTCGCATCATACGCTTTTATCATCGCCATCAGCAGCAGGTTGGTAAATACCAAAACACTGACCGTATACACCAAGACCAAAAAAATATTTAACGCCAATTCTCTTTTTTTCATTTTCATCTCTTTCCTTTGTACTTTAAAAATAATAAACTCAACTGCTGCGCAGAAAAATCACATTTTTTATCTGCGCTGTATGAATGTATCATAGCACTTCATGGATAAAGATATTGTTAAGATCTGCTGCCATCTTTTTTTCTCCATTCTCCTCAAAGAGCCTGTGCATAAACTCTGCTTTCAACAATTTGTCCTTTTTATAAAAAATATATAAAAACCTTGACAACCTCTTTTTTTTGCGATATTTTTAACAAAAGAGAGCAAAATTAATTAACTCAAAGGAGTATTGCCCATAAAAAAATAATGAGCAAATTTTTTAACAACCGCAACTAAAGCAAAATAAAAACTACAAAAAATATCAGGTGTGTTATGAAAAAAAGACAAATATCATTTGCAATAATGATGATAACAATCATTTTGATTTTAGCCGCTTGCCGCAGTTTGCATACTCAATCCGCAAAAACTTTGAAAATAAACGGCATTGAAAATTTTCAGCCAATTTCGAGCGGCAAAGAAAACTACTTATTATATTATCCCGCCGATATCAGAGCGAATCAAAACAATACTATCGTCAAGGAAATCAATAAAAAAGGAGACCTTATTCGGCAGTATGAAATAGAAGATAAAAGCTTTCGCAGGATGGAAGTACATCAAAAACCAAATGATTTAGAGCGGTTATATATTTCTCTTTTTGGAGAGGCAACTTTTGATAACTATTACTATATTTATGAACTTACTTATAAGAAGTTTCATAAGGTAGCTTTGGATTATTTTGATTATATTGTCGGTGTCAGCCATATACTACATTATGGCAAGGACATCCTTTTTCAGACCTTGGTTTCACACAAGACCGGCGAGCAAAATTATAATCCTTTGATCCAAAGTTTTCAGATGTCAATTTCTGATGCTACTACTAAAGAAAGTTTTGAAACAGAATATGGGAATGTACCTCGATCGCTTCCTCTGGTACAATTTCAAGATAAAATTCTTTACGCCAACAGCGGACAATATAAAGAAACTTATGAAAATTTTGGAGTGGGAGTAATTGATTTAGAAAAGCAAAGTGTCAGCTACCTTTCACCACAAAAAAATGCCGATTTAATTCCTCTTTATGCCACAAAAGAATATGCCTTTATCTTAAATGAATTCAGCGGCGGAGAATTGTATGTTTATGACCAGAATTTTAACTATCAAACTTACCTGCCTTTTCAAGACATTCCTGCTCCAGCACAATTTTATCTGGAAAGCTGTCAGCCACTTTTTTTAAATGAAACTACAGCGTTGTATGCCGTCCGTAGCCAAACAAAAGGTATCTTATTGGGATTAATGTTTTTTCGGGCAATTCCTGAATTTCAAATTTTAGAAAAAGATTATATGGAGCCGCAAAGCGAATATCGTCTGCTGTATCAAGACTGCCACGAAAAAGAAATTTATCTGATTCGTTCCAATATGCGGCAGGAATCTTTACTTATCCTAAGCAGCGAAACTCTGGAACTTTTACATGAAATCCCCATTGCAGATGCTCATTTATTGGATTTCGTTGTAAAAAATTAATCACCACTTATTTTAACACCGCTTTTCCCTGTCAAAAAGCGGTGTTATTTATCTCATTTCTTGTAAACCTGCCGCTCGTCAAAACCCTCTCCCTCATAACTGCTGCTGAAAAAAATCACTCCTCTTTCTTCCGGCCAAACAGCGGCGGCAGCGGCAGTTTCAGCCCCTCGGTTTTTTCCAGCAGGCTGTCGCCGACCTCTTTACCGACCACCTCCGCCGCTTCCTTCCAAAAAAGATTGATTACCCGGCGAAACTCCCTTTTCTGCCGGTCGTCCAGATTATTCATCACCTTTAAAAACTCGGCCGCGTCCTTCCACTTCATGTTGGCCAAATCGCTGACCGTTTCAATCTTAGCCGCCGCTAAGACGTCAAAGAGCGTATCAACAAATTGTTTGCGCTCGCTTTCGTCAATTTTCTCCAGCCACTGCTTAACCGTCAGCTCAACCATATCGCTTTCCGCATCCAGCGCCTCGGCATAGACAAAAGAATTGCCCTCTATCTGCCAGGTAAAAGCGTCATGCTGCCACAGCCCGGTCGCATCCGCCTTAATCACCCGGTACTTTTCTGAATGTTCCATCAGCCGACCGATAACCGATGATTCCGGCAGATAGGTCCGCACCTTTTCCATGGTTTGGCTGTACTCGGGTCGTTTCGTTATCGCCGTCCGAAAACCGGGCCCGTCATAATTATCAACCGAAACGATCCGGCCACTGATTTCCGCGCTAATATGCATGGCCGCATAAACCGCCAAATTGCCGCCCTTGGAATGTCCCCCTAAGCGCAGTTTAAAGTTCGTCCACTCAAAGACGCGCTCCAAGTAGCTGACCGCTTCCAGCTGCGCCGGCACCTGATCCATATAGGACATATTTAAGTTTTCCCGCCAGCCGACCATGGTTGCGTCCGTTCCCCGGTAAATCACATAAATACTGCTGTCCGGGATCCAAGTGGTCATCGCCGCAAACTGCTCCTGCTTCTCTTTATCGACCCGATTGATATAATTAGCAAAAATTAGCTCGGAAAAACGCCGGCTTTCCTTTAACAGGCCAAACAGCCGAGCCGGATTGCGGACAATCCCAATCTTATCCGGCATTTCCGCCGGCGGGTTTTTCAGCCAATATTTCTCAATCAGCTTAGCCATCGAAATTGAGTTTTTCTCATTCCAGGCCGGAACCACACCGCCCAAATCCAAATACCCCAACTGCGTCAGAATCAGGCTGTCAACTTCGTTAAACGGATCCTGCTCAAAGCTGAGATCCCCCCGCCATTTAATATAATCTTCCATATTTGCCATAATGCTTCTCCTGCCGTCTGTGTCTTGACTTTATCCGCCTTCTTGGCTGCGTTAAATTTGTTCTTGGTATCTGCGCACCGCCTTTTCGGCCAAAACTTGCTGTCGCCGAACCAAAGGCAACGGCGGGAGCTGTCAAATCTCCCGCCGCGCAAATATTTCTATCCAAATGATTGCCGCTCGCCCTTCTCTTTCCGCAAATGACGAGCATCTTATCCGCTCCCTTACTCTTATTTCGTTACCACCGTCCAGTTGCCGTTTTCATCGCATTCGGCCAGTACTTCGTTGATAATATCCTCGCCAATGGTAAAGAAACGCCGAATATTTTCCAGTGTCTGCTCGGCGATGTTTGTCACCGCCTCCTTGGTAAAGAAAGCCTGATGCGAAGTAACCAGCACATTATTGAGCGACAAGAGCCGGGCCAGCACATCGTCGGTAATGATGGAATCAGAACAGTCCTCAAAGAAATACTCGCTTTCTTCCTCATACACATCCAGCCCCGCCGCCACTACCTTCCTCACCTTCAGCGCCTCCACCAAATCTTCCGATTCAATCAAGCCGCCGCGTGAAGTATTGATGATCATAACGCCGTCTTTCATCTTAGCAATGCTTTCCTGATTGATCATGTGATAGCTTTCATCGGTCAGCGGACAATGCAGAGAAATAATATCCGCCCTGCGAAATAGCCCGTCTAAATCCGTATATTCCACATCCAGCTTAGGATTTGGGTACTTATCATAAGCCAGCACTTTCATGCCGAAGCCCTTGACAATCTCAATAAAAGCCTGCCCGATCCGGCCGGTGCCAATGACGCCGGCGGTCTTGCCCCGCAGGTCAAAGCCCATCAGACCGTTGATGCTGAAGTTGTTTTCTCTCGTCCGGTTGTACGCCCGATGCGTTTGCCGGTTCAGGGTCAAAATCATGGCCATGGCATGCTCGGCTACCGCGTAGGGGCTATACGCCGGCACCCGGACGATATGAATCTTGCCGCTGGCCGTCCGGAAATCAACATTATTATAGCCGGCCGCTCTCATGGCAATCAGAGTAATGCCGTTGGCGACCAGCGCTTCAATCGTTTTGGTGCCCAAATCATCGTTGACAAAGGCGCAGACCACGTCAAAACCCTTGGCTAAGGGCGCGGTTTCCTCATTTAATTTATACTCAAAAAACTTAATCTGGTAATTATATTTTTGATTCAGTTCCGTAAAAAAACGGATGTCATACGGTTTCGCGTCAAACAGCGCAATCTTTAAATGCTCATTGGTCGTTTCCAATAATTCTCTTTTCTTTTCCATTTGTTTTCCTTCCTATTATAATATAGTTGTTATGCTGCTTTATGCTGCAAGTCTACCTGTTTCGCCAAACCTTACCTCTGACCCTTCTTTTCGTTCTTTTACCTAATCCGCCGTTTTTTCGCTACGCTCTTTTACTGGCTCGCCTCCCATTTCCCCTGCCTGTTCCGCCGCCTCGTTTGCTTTCCTGCTTTCTTCGGCAAATGACGCTGTTTTCAAAGATCGCTTACCCTAACCGGCCAGTCAGCGCTTATCTTCCAGGAGCTGACCGCTGTCGGCCGCCGCCGTTGCCAGCTGGTCGCACCGTTCGTTTTGCGGATGTCCGTCATGCCCGCGCACCCACCGGTACTCGACGGTATGCCCCCGCATCAGCTCCAGCAGGCGCTTCCATAGGTCCTGATTTTTCACTTCCTCTTTTCGTCCCCGCATCCAGTTATTCTTTTGCCAGGCCGCCACCCAGCCCTTAGCAAAAGCGTCAACAATATATTTCGAGTCGGAAAAAACCGTTACCGCGCAAGCACTCTTTAGCTGTTCCAACCCTTTAATCACCGCCAAAAGCTCCATCCGGTTATTGGTCGTCTGCCGGTAACCAG
>CAUVDV010000120.1:0-6780 GCA_963550755.1 uncultured Lachnospiraceae bacterium | reverse complement strand
CACTTCGGAACAGTATATTCTTTTTGAAATTACATTTTGCGGAAACTCAAGACAAGTTATAAGAAGGCGGAAAAGTCGAATTTATTTACGGCTGGCAAGAGGTATTTTTTATGCCGAATTATATCCCTGGGCAAAAAAAATTTTTACCGTCAAAACTTCTTATCTATTTAGCGGCCGATATAGTATAATAGACATAGCAAAGCTTTGTCTTATGGGCGTTGAGAAAAGAGCTTCTTGTGTAAAAATCTTAAAATGCAACAGCCCCGAATCAAGTCAAAAGACGCAGTCTTTTGGATAATCTACGAGAAAAGGCTGTTTCGGCGGACATGGGAAAATGGAGACACTGGCTTTGCCGCATTAGAAACGAAAAGGACGAGCCCTGAGGCCGTCCGCCTGAAAGAAAAACGGAGGATGATTTTATGAATACTAACTACGGGCAGCCGGAATATTTTCCTGACGGAACCGAGATAGACGGCTGGTTTTATCAAACGGCGATGCCGAAACTAGCAGAATTGGGACAGCCCTATGTCCTGACGGATTACGGGATATTGGCGGACGGCCGGCTGCATACGGGAGAAATTCAAAGACTGATTGAGCAGGCGGCGAAGTGATAGTCGTACCGGCCGGCATTTATTTGACGGGCTCTTTGTATTTTAAGCAAGGCATCAACCTTTATGTAGCGGCCGGCGGAACGTTCAAAAGGAGCGATGATATTGCCGATTATGATTTGCAAGAAACGCGGATCGAAGGCGAGAGCTGCCTTTACTTTACGGCTTTGATCAATGCCGATGGGCTGGACGGATTTACGATGTGCGGGCCGGGCACAATAGACGGAAATGGCCTGCGCTCATGGAAGGCCTTTTGGCTGCGGCGAAGCTGGAATCCGCAATGCACCAACAAGGACGAGCAGCGGCTGCGACTGCGACTGTGATATTTTCTGGGCCGTTCGGCCGGAGGAAAGCCAGTATATTTTGTCAAATTTTCGATTGGAGAACCTGCGGATTTGGACTGAGGAAAATAGTTTGGCGGCGGATCAGCTGCACGGCGTGGTATGCGAGGGGGTGGAGATATCCGTTCGCTGAACGCCTTTGCCTGCCGCTGAAATATTTGGTTTTCCGGCGGAGATAAGTCCCAGCGTTTTCGATGAACTATTCATGCTGTTTTGCTCAATGCCGGGGGAAAAAGATGGCTGGCGGGAAACTGAGAAGTATTTCGAGAAGGATATGCAAAAATGAACAAAACATACAGAAAAGGACAAATAAAAATGGGCATTTATCCAAAGAAAATCTGCGCGAATTTGCATGCAATTTAAATTCTTTCCGAATTTTTGAACAAAATGTATATTTGAAAGCGATATTTTATGTTGTTTTGCCGAAAAATTCAGGGGGGGGGTTATCGGAGTTGCTAATTTTGTGATTTTAGTATATCATAAAACTAGGGATTTTCTGAGAATAAAAAGGGATAATGATTATTCCTCAAAACAGTTAAACATCTTGTACCATGGCATCAAGTTTAGTTGACATTTTCGTTACGCAATCATTTGATCAGGGTTACAGATTAGGCAAGCTATAGGAATTCGTCGAAATACAAACTGCTTAAAAATGGGTTTCGGCGAATTTTTCATGTGGCGTTAAACACGCCGATTTTTACGCCGGATATGTTTTTGGCGTAAGCGGGCAGCCAAGCGTAATAAATAAGGAGGTTTTATGGGAGTATTTATAATAGGGGAAATTGGGATCAATCATAATGGGGATATGGCGATCGCTAAAAAGCTGATTGATATCGCGGTGATTGCCGGGATGGACGCCGTTAAATTTCAAAAAAGAGATATTGACATGGTTTATACCGCGGAATACCTGAAGGAATCCAGAGTTTCCCCATGGGGAACAACCCAGAGAGAGCAGAAGGAAGGACTTGAGTTTTCCCTGGAAGAATATGATGAAATCGACCGATATTGCAAAGAGAAAAAAATAGAGTGGTTTTTCTCGGCCTGGGATACCAACAGCCAAAAAGTCATGCGCAAATATGACTTAAAATATAATAAAGTGGCATCCGCCATGCTGACCCGTGATGATTTGCTGAATGAAATAGCGTCCGAAAAAAAATACACTTTTATTTCCACGGGGATGAGTACGCTGGAGGAAATAGATGCCGCCGTAGAGATCTTTCAAAAACATGATTGTCCATATGAGCTAATGCACTGCAACAGCACCTATCCCATGGCGGAAAAAGACGCCAATTTAAAAATGATTGAAACGCTTCGCCAGCGGTATAAGGTCAAGGTAGGATTTTCCAGCCATGAGATAGGGAATATCTGCACATTGGCAGCGGTCGCTATGGGAGCGACTTCGATAGAAAGACACATCACCTTGGACAAGGGGATGTACGGCTCAGATCAAAAAGCGTCGATTGAGCCGCCGCAGATTTTTGAATTGGTCAAAAACGTCAGAATGATAGAAAAAGCAATGGGAGATGGAGTAAAAGTATTATCGGCCGCGGAAGAAGAAGTGAAGAAAAAGTTAAGAGGATAGGAGAACCTGTTTATGAGATTGTCGGATTATGTCATAAGTTTTTTGAAAGCCAAAAAAGTAAAAGATATATTTCTGCTGCCCGGCGGCGGCTGTATGTATTTAGTCGACTCCGTCGGCCAAAATAAGAACATAAATCATATATCATTATTTCATGAGCAGGCGATATCGATCGCGATGGACGCTTACGCGCAGACTTCCTCCCAGATAGGGGTGGGAATCGTCACCACCGGTCCGGGCGGCACCAATACAATTACCGGCCTGACTGCGTCTTATATTGACTCTACGCCGGTTATGTATATTTCCGGACAGGTTAAAACCACCGATCGGATGACGGGCAAAGGGGTCAGGCAATCCGGCCCGCAGGAGGTGGATATCGTTTCGATTGTCAAGCCGGTGACCAAATATGCGGTAACGGTGACCGAGCCGGATAGTATCAGATATCATTTGGAAAAAGCGTATCATGAAGCGACGACCGGCCGAAAAGGGCCGGTCTGGGTTGATATCCCGTTAGACGTTCAAGGGGCGGCGATTGATGAAAATAATTTAAAAGGCTATGCAGCACCGGAAGAAAATGAGCCGGTCATTGATTATGACAATATCATAAACTTGATTAACAATTCTCAAAGACCGCTTATTTTAATGGGAAACGGCGTGTACCTTGCCGGAAAGACCAAAGAGCTGATGGATTTTATTCAAACCTATAATATTCCAACCTTGCTTACCTGGAAAGTGATAGATGCCATGGAATATGGAAACAGGCTGAACTTTGGCTGTCCGGGCATCATGGGCATGCGCTACAGTAATTTGATCCTGCAAAATTCGGATTTGCTCTTGATCTTCGGCTCCAGGCTGGACAACAGCATCACCGCCTACAATATCCATAATTTCGCTAAGAACGCCAAGAAAGTAATCGTTGATATTGATCAAAACGAGATTAAAAAGTTTGATTATCCGTTCGCGGCGGAGGTGGCAGCGGATTTTTCGGTCTTTATGTCGGGGCTGTTAAAGCACAAAGATAAATTGATCTTTAGGACATACGATGAATGGCTTGAGCATTGCCGGAAACTAAAAGCAAAATATCCGGTCGTCCTGGAGGAATATAAAAAAGCGGAGGGCTATGTAGACTCCTACGCTTTTATCGATGCTTTATGCGCGCAGCTGAGCGAAGGTGATATCATCATTCCGGAAAGCTCCGGCGGAGCCGGCGAAATCACCTATCAGGCGTTTCAAATCAAGAAAAACCAAAAAATGAAAAACGCGGCCGGCCTCGGCTCGATGGGCTTCGGCTTGCCCTACGCGATCGGCGCGTGTCTGGCCAATGGCCGAAAAAGAACGATACTGATCAACGGCGACGGAGCGTTTCAGTTAAACATTCAGGAGCTGCAAAATATAGTTCGGGATCAATTGCCGATTAAAATATTTATATGGAATAATGACGGGTACGCCAGCATAAAAAATACGCAGAAAAATTTATTTGACGGCAATTACGTGGCTGCCGATAAAAAAAGCGGATTGGTTATGCCGGATATTTCCGCGATTGCCGGGGCGTATGGCATCAGAACGGTTACGATCCGGAATAATTCCGAACTGGCCGAGGGGATCAAAGAAACCCTGGCGGGAGAGGAAGCAGCTTTGTGCGAGGTGCTGACTAATCCGATGCAGGAAGTTCGGCCAAAGGTTTCATCCGTTCGGCTGGCGTCGGGCTCTATGGCCTCCAAACCAATCGAGGATATGTATCCGTTTTTAGCGGAAGACGAGCTAAAGTCTAATTTTTTAAAATAAGAAATAAGTGAGGGTTATTATGTCGGAAGCAGAGCAAAAAAACGCGCTTAAAGATAAGCTGAGGGATATTTTTTATAAATCCTTTCAATTAGCGGAATATGATGCGGCGCTCAGTGCCTTAAATCAATATTCCCGGTTGGGTGAGCTGGAAGAACAGGAAGTGAATTTTTTATTGGCGGCCTTTATCACGCCCAATTTGGAAGATATGGAAGATAATTTTAACTGTAATTTAAAATTATTGGGTCTAAATGGCTCCTTTGCTGAAATCAGGTATTATATAATCCCCACCGAAAAAGAAGAAAAATTTTATATTTTGGACAAAGTGGACAATAAAGTGATGGCCGTCAATGAGGAGACAGCGGCTCTGGAAGCGCCGGCCGATCAATTTTCTGATTTTTCTATGATTATAAAAAATAAAGGCGTGGTAATCGATAATCCCTTTTATATCGCCCGTTTTTTAAAAACGAAAAAAAGAAATTTTTATGTTGTGATCGATCAGGAAATCGAAGCTTTTTTGCAGATAAAAAAATATACGCCGGAAGAAATCGCCAATATCAAGATATTTAAGGATGTTTTGGCGTTTGAGACCTATTTTATAAAGCATGAGGATTATTTCCCGAGAAATATAATGTTTTACCCAGATGAACCGGTCAACCGGCTGCAGGAAACAAGGGAAAGAATTCACGAATACAGGATAAAAAATAAAAGAAGTGAGAAAAGACCGCTGTTGACCATCGGCATTCCCTCGTGTGAAAGGGGAACATTTGCCCTTACCAATATAACGCAGGTGTTAAAATCGGAATTTGATTATGAAATCGAAGTGGTATTGTCCGATAATGGGTCTACTACTTTTAGGGAGTATTATGATACGATTGCCCAAATGCAGGACAACAGGCTTATATATCGTAAAAATGAGAAAAATCTTGGCTTTTTTGTCAATTTAAAAAAAGTAATAGAGACGTCAAATGCGAAATATATTCTTTTTAATTGCGATACGGATCAGTTAGAAATAGAAAAACTGGATATCTTGCTTAGTAAAATAAGGGATTCCCAAGTAGAGTATTCGCAAATAATAACAAATTATGCGGAAAAAAGAAGCGGCGAAAAGGCTGGCTATATAGAAAAACCAATTGATTGTGCCAATATTTCTTTTATGTCAAATGCATTATTTGGTTTGGTTTTAAATGCGGACATTATTAAGAATAGTAAAATATTGGAATATATAAGCAATCATTATGCGACTAATGAATATGTAATATATTATCCTCAAATGGTAATGGATTTGTTTTTTATATCCATCGGTCATATATTGACAGTGCAAGAAAGGGTTATAAAAGAGTATGATGGGGAAACGCCTTACCTTTTGGCAAAGGAAGAATTTATATATCTGCCGATCGATGAATTCGCGGATTTTGAAAATTTTTATGAAAAATTTAAAATAATGGATTCCATTGAAAAAGAACCGGGAAAAATAAATTTTAACGGTTATCGAATCGGATTGACCCGGCAAAAAGATATATTGCGTTGTTATTCCATAGCGGGCAGAACCATGCAGCATATCGGCGGATTTCAGGTAATTAAGGATTTGTTTTGTAAGAAAAACTGCATAGAGGAGTTTATATTTATTTATCAACGCTTTTTGGTAAAAACACTTTTTTTGATTCAGCTTAATATTAAGTTCAATTATCTAGGTTTTGATGTTCCCCAAAATATAATGAACAAGATTGAAAAAGCGCTGTTTTATATCAATAACGTCAATCAGGAATTTTTGGGGTTGGTGTGGGATGCAGGCTTTGCCGTTGAGGAATTAGAGGGATTTATAAAGGGTTGTATCAAGAGGTTTGAGAAAGATATTTATCGGCTGTTGCAGACGCAGACGCTTGTTTCCGGAGAGGATAAAGAAGATGAGGAGAGTTGAGAGATGAATCTATTGCTGATTGGCGCCTCAAGCTTTATCGGTAGAAATATAAAAGAATATTTTGAGAATATCTGCTCTGTACAGGCGCCAAGCCATTTGCAGCTGGACGCTCTGGATTTGGAGGGCTTAAAAAGATATTTATCCCGGCATGACTTTGATGTTGTGATTAATTGCGCGATGTATAATCAAAATTTCAATCATCCCCATATGCTGGAATATAGTTTAAGGATGTTTTATAACCTAAAAAGCTGCTCATCCCTGTATCAAAAAATGATTTATTTCGGTTCCGGCGCCGAGTATGGCAAGCAAAGGGATATATCCTTGGCCAGAGAAGAGGATATTGGTCAGGTAATCCCGTATAATTATTATGGACTGGCCAAATATTCTATCAACCAAAGCATATCCGAGCATGATAATATCCTGAATTTAAGACTGTTTGGCGTTTATGGAAAATATGAGGACTATAATTCCAAATTTATATCCAATATGATATTAGACAGCATCTATGGCCTGCCGCAGGTGATCAATCAAAATTCCCTTTTCGATTAT
>CAUVDV010000119.1:0-6869 GCA_963550755.1 uncultured Lachnospiraceae bacterium | reverse complement strand
GCCCTGTATCTTACAAAAGATGAAATAGATAATTTCTTCAAAAACTGTATGCTGATTGATTAGAGTACTAGGTTTTTTAGAGAAACGACGGAAGTCAGGTATTATAACATTCCTATCTTTTAAATGCAAGTAAATTTAATTCAACTTTCCTCATTTATCGCACTTTAGCCTTTAGCCCTTTTGCACCCCTTGCCATCGCTCCAAACATAACGCGCTTCTCGCCGATTCCCCAGTAGATACAAATATTATTCCCACTTCAGGCTGCACATGACTGAGCCGACCCGTAACCGCGCTTTTTAACGGGTAAGTGAAGCAAAAGACAAAATTAGGACTTTTCAATTTTGAGATTCTGGTATATCATACAAGTAACCTTTGGAGTACAATGTAAGCTTGACCTGTCAGAGCCGTTTTTGCCTTAGCGGCTTGCTAAAAAACCATAGCATTTTGTTCAGCAGGCTGCTTACCCGCGCCCAAACGCGCAGTGATTCGACATATGCGGTTTACCAAAAGACTGATCTTTTGATTGGCTTGAGCGGAAAGTGAAGTTTCCGGCAGGGGAAGGTTGAAATATGACATACATATGGAGGAAAAGAAATGGAAAAGTTTGACTTAATTGTTATCGGCTTTGGCAAAGCCGGCAAAACTTTAGCGACTAAATTAGCCGCCGAGGGTAAAAAAATAGCGGTGATTGAAGCCGACCCGGCTATGTACGGCGGCACTTGCATCAATATCGGCTGCATTCCGACCAAAACCATGATCACGGCGGCTCATACCGGCAAATCCTATGCCGAAGTCAAAGCTGTTCGCGATACGGTCGTGGCCAAGCTAAACCATAAAAATTATCATATGCTGGCCGATAACGCCAATATTACAGTATATAACGCCAAGGCTCAATTCGTAAATAATAAAGAAGTGCAGATCCTGGCAGACGGAGCCGTCAAGCATTTAAGCGCTGAAATCATTGTCATTAATACCGGCGCGCAAAGCAATATCCTGCCGATCAAAGGCCTGACCGCCGCCCAGCATGTTTATGACAGCACCGGTCTGCAAAAGCTGGAGCAGCGGCCGCGGCGCCTTGGCATCTTGGGCGGCGGCAATATTGGGCTGGAGTTTGCCGGTCTTTACGCCCGGCTTGGCTCTGAGGTCAGTATCATTGATATGGCGCCGGCCATCCTCACCCGCGAGGAGCCGGAAATCGCCGCGCTGGCCCAAGAATATATGGAAGCGGACGGCGTAACTTTCAAGCTGGGAACCGCTACCAGCGAAGTTTTTAACCGCGGAGAAGCGGTTATCGTCAAAACCGAGAAATACGGCGAGCTGGAGTTTGATGCGCTGCTCTACGCCACCGGCCGGGTACCGAATCTGGCCGGGCTGGGGCTGGAAAACACCGATATTGCTTACACCGCCAGAGGAATCACCGTTGATGAAAACTGCATGACTACTGTGGAGGATGTATACGCTGTTGGCGATGTCAAAGGCGGCCTACAGTTTACCTATATTTCCCTTAATGATTTCCGCAAGGTCTACCGAGCCATCAAAGCCAAAGAGGCCGGCCAAAAGGCCGCTCCGAACACGGACGGCGCTATCCCTTACTGTACTTTCCTCACGCCGCCGCTGGCCCGCGTTGGCTTGACCGAAAAAGAAGCGCGGGATAAGGGCTATGATGTTCTGGTCAAAACCCTGCCGGTGGCCAATATGCCGCGGGGAGCAGTGAATCAGGACCCGCGCGGCTTATTTAAAGCAGTTGCCGATAAAAACAGCCGGCTGATTTTGGGCGTTACGCTCTTTAGCCGCAATGCCGAGGAACTGATCAACCTGATCAAAATGGCCATGGATCATCAAATTCCTTATACCTATCTGCGCGATCAAATTTTTACCCACCCGACCATGGCCGAAAACTTAAATGATTTATTTAATTTTTAACTGTTTGGCTTGGGGAAAGTAAGGTGTTTTTGCTTCAACAAATATGGGAAAATTGAGTTTTTAACTGGTAAAAAAGGGATCGCTGCAAAGCGATTGTCAAATCGTTTTCACAGCGTCCCTTTTGCTTTCCTTTTATTTTATTCTTTTCATTTTTGGCAGACTTTGCAGCAGCTACTTTTTCTTGGTTCAGCCAATGATTCTTTTATTTCCCCCAAATTCCATATCCGCCTATGCCATTATACTCATCGTCGGCGGTCAACGCTTTTAAATCATTATTCTTAACGCAATATTTCATGTATTTTAACACCTCATCCGCAAACCGGTTATCCCCGTCTATATGGAAAATATCCGCCAGCTCCATAAAATCCTCTGCGAATTCAATAATTCCCGCCTGTATTTGACTGATATATTCCACTTCCAAGCGATCGCGGGCGGCGGAAAAGCTTATATTTTGGGATTGATCTATTTCAAAAAAAGTGCCTTTATCATCCTGCAAAATGGTTTCCAGCAGCAGATAATTCTTGGCGAATTCGGACCAGCTCTCATAAGATGTGATATTGCCGTACAGCGTATCTATATTGTTTTTTAAAAATTCATATTTATCCCATTTTTCGCTGAAGTTCATGGTCGCGAAATAATAGCCGTCAAGCCTGCGGTTTAAGATTTGGGACAAATAATATTGAACGCTGCCCTTGGCCACAAAATCAAAAATCGCGATCCGCCTGCCGTTTGTTATTCCAAGCCCGGTGAGATAATCCATATAATACTTTTTCTGCTCCGCCGCGCGCCGCAGGATATGATCGGCCTGAGCCAGCACGAAGGCGCTGATTTCTTCCCCGGTGCTGAAACTCTCCGGTATTTTTATATTCAGCTGATACTCTAAAGCTTTTCGCCAATCACCGCTGACCTCGGAGTTTAAAACTGCCCTTATATCGTCCCTATCTTTGAGATTCATAAAACGGCCGGCCCGTCTGGACGCCCTGAAATAAACGCATTTCGGCAAAAAAGGAAACTTAAGCGCCATTTTTTTATAAATCTCGCTAATCAAGTATCCATCACGGGACGGGCACAGCACCAAATCAATCCCCTGACTGACAATCTTTTTTATAAAAAACAGCATAAAGTTCATGATGACACTGCCAAACACCAAATAACCGATATCCTCCCATTGGTGGATTTGGGGAATGCCTTTGGTTTCGGACAGGGAGAAAGGATCATCAAACAGCCGTTTTTTTATCAGGCCAATTGATACTTGGCTGAAAATACTATCCGCCTGGGATAATAACGACCTGACCGCGCTTTTTAACAGCAGCTCATTGCCGCTTAAATAGTAAAAGGCAGGTATCCGGCAGCGCTCCGCCATTTGTATGTCCGCCAGCCGATTGTCGCCGATATGGAGCAATTTTCCGCTTAAGTTCTGCTCCTTTAAGTACTGCAAATATTTTTGATATAAGCTGCCGTCCTCTTTTTCGGCTTTTTCCTCGCAGGACACAAATATCCGGTCATACTCCTTGATACCCAAACCGGTCAAAATATCCTTCAAGGTACCGGCCGGATAATACATATCGCTAAGCAAAAATATCTTTTTCCCGGCTCTTTTGAGAATCGGCAATAAGCTAACAATATTCCTGCGCGGATAAAGGAACTTTTTTTCGGTATCTAATTCTAATTTTTGAATCCTATCTATTTCCGCTCCAGCGCCGTTACCCATTTTTTCGCTGAACTTTTTATAAATATCGTCGATACTCGCGTACTTAGCACATTTCTTGGCCGCCTCGATTCGGTTTTTATAAAAATCCAATCGGATATTTTGGGATAACAACACATTTTCCACTATTTTAAAGATATGCTCCGGCTCATATATTTTTCTGGCAATCAGGGTATCAAAAATATCAAAGGACAGGATGTCGCTGGCCAAGGCTCTGGCCCTTAAATCAGAAAAAGCCAGTGAAAAATAAGCATCACCCGGTACTTTAAAATCCTCGCCGCCCTTTGGCTGATTTCCCTGAATATCATATATCCTGATGCCATACCGTTCGCTTAAATCAGCGATCCTTTTATATATGATATCGACCACCGCCACTCTGGCCACGATAATGATGATGGGGTTTAAGGCAATCGCTTGGTTTTTCGAGATTACTTTTTGGCCGTAAACCGTATTTCCCTCTTCCTTCGGGTCCATCAGCGCAACGATGTTATAGTCCGAAAAATGCTCTAAAATCAGCTTGGTATTTTTGCCGATCCCGTACAGCACGATGTTTTTATCTTTTACTGCCGCAAAATGGGTTTCAAATTGTTCGATGATATAGGCTTCTTCTGCTTGCATAAAAAACTACCTTTTCCTGTTGAAGTAATGGGTCTGGCCAAAAACAGCCGGCTCTTTTGCCGGCAAGCTCCGCGCGGTTTTTCATCCTTTTATTCCATCCTCAGACCAGCTGCTCGCCGCTGGATACCGCTTTGGCTTTAAATGGAACTTCACAAAAATTACAGGCATCAATATAGCCTACATTGATAAATTGATTTAAAGCCTCTGTCAGCTTGTTGTCATCTTCTATCGCATGAATATCGACAACCGACGAATCAAGCCCTATTTTTCCGCTGACATATCCTGCATAATGATGCGGACAGCGAAACATCTTGCCGTCATACAAACGATAGCAATCCTTTAGTTTGCAATTCGCAAAACGATGAATCATTTCCTGTTTCGAATCTCCTATATAATCAAAGGAAAGCGTATCCACCCATGTAAAATCCTTTGTTTCAAAAAAAGCAATCCCTTCATCAATTAGGACTTTCCGAGTTTCCATGACTTTTTGCCGCTGCTGTTCCGACAAATTTTTAGAATAATTTGCCAGCGATACGGTTACAAAGTCCTGCTTAAGCTGATGCAGCAGTTTTTCCTTGGGCATAACCGTTCCGTTGGTAAATACATTTACAATCCCAACATTATTTATTTTTCTGACATTTTCTATGATAGCATCCAAATCCGGATGTAAAAACGGCTCACCCCCTACGAAATCAACCACCGTTACGTATTTACAGCATTTGGCAAGTCTATTTATATCTTTAATTATGATATCCTTGTCAAAAATCCTTCTATTACTCGGTAAGACATATGGTACATGTTCGACGCAGTACTTGCATTTGAGCGTGCATATCGTTCCTGATATGGTACTGAGCAAGGTAATATCCGCCCCCTTTTCATTAATCGCCGCGCCCTTTTTATGCTTTATGATATTATCCCTTAAAATATCACAGGTATGGTTTAACTGCGTGCAGCCGCTGCAGTTGGCAACGTTGAGCCGTCCTTTCCTAGCTTTTAAAAAACATACACATTTTTGAATCGGTAGATGCATATCGTATCCATTTACCAATTCCGCTTTGATATGATCCAGCCCCATATTAGATAAATCATTTCTAATCGACTCATAATTTTTGGGATTAACAGATGCGATAATAATATATTCCTCAATATCTATATTTTTTAAAAAATCATAATCATAGACCAAAATATCCTCAGCTGTATTTACTCTATCCGGCTCCTTATCTACAATTGCAAAAACTTTAATATTCAAATCTTTCAGCAAATTCAAAATCGTTCTTCCGTGAGACCCCCCCCCAGTAAAATTATTCTCTTTTTCAAAATATTCCGAATATCTTCTATGAATTTTTCTATATTATTCTGATCTGTTATCTTTTCTTGGTGCTCATTTATAAATTTACTAAGATAATTCATTGATCTCTCCTTTTTTTATAGTTCCGAAGCATTTGTCTGTTCTCCGGATATGACCGTTTCGACTTTATACGGCATTTTACAATATTTACATGCTTCAATATAGGGATAGGATTTAAACTTTTCAATTTCTTTGATCAGCGAAGCATCGTTAAATTCATGAATCTTAACCACATTATAGTCAAAATTTTTCATATGCAAAATATTACCGGCATAATGATGCGGGCACATATATAAAACGCCCTTATGCAGCCGGTTGCAATTATGCAAAAAGCATTCGGAAAATTTATGCTTTAAATAATTTTCAGACTCCTTCATATCCTTAAAGCTGGTAAAATTAAACCAATTTTGTTTTTTGCCAAAAAAGTATGATATATTATATTTATTCAGTTTTTCCACGGTTTTTTGTATGTTATCCAGCCGGCGCTTTTCCAAGGTTGCCTGATAATTGGAAATGTATATGGTGATCTTATCATGGGCCAGCGCCCGGCATAAATTATCCGAAGGCACAACCGTTCCGTTGGTAAAAATATGAATCATTCCAACTCTTTTCATATTAATAACATAACTTATAATCTCCGGCAAATCTTTATTTAGAAACGGTTCTCCGCCTATAAATTCAATAAGCGTTAAAAAACTGCATATGTTAGCCAATTTTTCAATATCCTTAATGGCTGTTTCTTTGGAAACAAACTCTCTGTTTTTTTTATCTATATAGGGAATACACTCACAGCAATGCTTGCAATTAAGACTGCAGATGGAACCTAATATGTAGCCTATCATATTGAAGGAATCCGTGGTCATGCCGGCTTCCGGCTCGGTATAGCCGTTTTCCTGCTTTAAATATTGATCCAGCGGCTTACAAGTATTGTCTAATATTGTACACTCATAACAGTTTTTAAGATTAATTTTTTGATTGTTTTTTACTTTCAGAGTGCAATAGGCACTTTGCAGCATAATATGCAGCTTGTGCCCATTTATAAATTCGTCAAATACGGTATTTAAGTTTTTTATATCCGCGATAACTTCCTCGATTATGCTTTCCGATGTAGAAATGATTAAAAAATACTCCTCTTTATTCGAATACTTTTGAAGCATGACCGGATTGTTTAATGAAAAGCTGGATTTTTCAATGACTGAAATATCGTCATAATTCTTATCAAAAACCGCTTCTATCTCCATCCCCAAGTCACTTAGCAGAGAATACAGCACC
>CAUVDV010000118.1:0-6871 GCA_963550755.1 uncultured Lachnospiraceae bacterium | reverse complement strand
GGATTCGAGCGGAAGCAATCGATGCTGCCCGCAATGATATTTTAGCGGAAGGAATGGAAAAAGGAATGGAAAAAGGAATGGAAAAAGGAATGGAAAAAGGAATGGAAAAAGGCCGGGTGGAAGGCCGGGAAAGCGCCGTTCAAAGCATTGCTCAAAAAATGAAAAGCATGGGCTTTGCCTTAGACGACATTCAAAAAGTTACCGGTCTGATGCTGTAAGCAGGAATCCACCATGTCACCTGTGCCCCGTGAGATAAAAAATCCTAATTGCGCTAAAAAAAGACTTACTCTTTGCCGACACAGAGAATAAGTCTTTTTTAACCGCCGTTTTTTTACTTCCCTCAGCTTTCCACGGCCAAAAGCCTCGTTTTCAGCCTGAACGCACAGCCGGCCCGCTAAAAACCGCCAGTTTTCTGCGCGCGAAAATATGGCATGGCGAACCGTTAAGTAAAAAGATTGTTCCAACTCACATGGAAACGTTGAGTTACTCCACTAACGGATATAAGTTTTTAATATCATAGTACAGGGTGCCATCCTGCAAATAAAAGCAAATATCATAAAAACGCCGGTTCAGGTCAATCTCCCGGTCATTTTTCACCTGATACCACAAGCCATTGGTCTTGATATAACGCAATCCATCTTTTAAGGTGACGCCGGTCTGATAGCCCGTTGCCGCCACATAATAAAGATTTTTCCCCGAACTTTGGGCGTAGCGGGAAAGCAGTTCATGCATGGCCTGCGCTTCTCTTTTGTGCTTTGTTTCTTCTAAAGGATGAACATCGGAAATAATCAAAATATTGTCAACCACCGTATTGGACAAATCCGCCGATAACTTGGCAAATTGCTCCGGATCAGCATCTTTAAAGCTCCCGTTTTTGGCGGCCAAATGAATCACCTTTGTTTGCGCCAAATCATAAGCGGTATAGACATTTTGCCAAGCCTTATCGCCCGTCCGCAATGTACCGGCCGGCAAATCCGTCTGTCCGGCGTAAATTCCGGTGGCCGCTTCCCCTATCTGGGCAACCGCTTTTTGCAATACAATCGAGTCCAGTATTCGGTTTCGCCCGCCGGTCGCGCCAAAGACAGCAATATCGGCCGCCCGGTCAAAGCTTTTGCGCAGAGAGTCCAGCGGCAGTTCCTGATAAATCTCCGCCCGATAATTTACCTTTTCCACATAAGTAAAATCGTCAATATAAATCTGGCCGGACTGCTCCTGCAATTCCTCTTTATTTTCCAAAGTAAAGCCCAAAATCTGCACCGGATAGCTAATATTTTCCAAAATTTTGACACTAATCGGCTGCCATCCCGTCCGCAGGACGCCATCAGCAATAGTTACCGCTGCCGTCTCTCCCCGGCTGCCCCGGATATCCAAAGTCAGTTTTAAAAGCTGTCCACTGCCATAAACCCTCATCGCTATATTTTCCGGCTCGGCCGCCAGCTCCGGCGCGTTTAAATATCTCATTTCTATGCTTTGCTTCGGTGCCTCGCCATCCTCTCCCGCCGCCTGATAAGGGAAAGTATAAGCAAAGGATAAAGAGCTTAAATCTTCATAGCCAAAGTTTTGTTCCAGCCGAATCGCGCCCTCAGCCTTGCCGCTTGTCTGATAGGCAATCCCCCGATCCAGCATTTCCGGCAAGGACTTAATCGTCTTACCGGTCACAATATAAGCGCTGGTGCTGCGGTGACCAACCGTAATAGTGACCCGGCTTTGGCCGCCCTTTTGCGACGGAATAAAAATGCCGTCGGCAAAATAGCCGATGGTTTCATCCTCCAGCTGATATTTGGCATTAGCGGCCGCAATCTCCCCGCTAAAACCAGCCGCATCTGTTCCCGTCAGCCGAAAACTGCCCTGACCGCCCTGTTCTATCTCCAGGACCGTCGGCGTCGCCCGCAAGTCAACCGGATTGTCTGTTACTTCCACGCTGACCTTGCCGCTGATATTGCCAAAATACGCCGTGATCTCCGCTTTTCCGGCCGTAGCGGCAGAAAATACCCCGGCCTGTACGCTGCCATTAGTACCGGTTACCTGCCAGACCACCTGCTCCGGCGCGACCGCCACCGGCATACCGCTAGCATCAACCGCCCGCAGTTCCAGCTTCACCGGCGTCCCGGCAAAAGTCTTGTTTCTTTCGGCCGTCACGATCAGTTCCGCCGCCTGTCCGGGGATCTTAGTAGAAACCACCGCTAGGCCGTTAATCAACTTGCGCTGGTAGTTATCCGGCGGCAAGTTTTCCACATTGACCTGCAAATCGCCAAAATTTCTGGCCACCAAAGCGGACGAGCCGCCCCCGTCCATCGACACGGCATCGGTAATACCCAGTTCCTTCAAATACTCCGCTAACTCATAATGCGTGGCGCCAATGCTGCCGCCCCGGCCGTCAACTACCACCATGTAAAGGATATTTTGGTTCACGTCCACCCCCAGCGCCGTCCGCGGATGTCTTTTATTGGGCTGAACCAGTTCGCCCACATTGGAAAACTGGCCGTTTTGCAGGACATAGCCGCCGCCCGGGATCGCCAGCCGGAGCCAATCAAGGGCAATTCCCGAATCCGTCTTGATTTGCACCTTTCGACCCACCGGCAGCTTTTCCAGATAAGCCGCCATCTGCGAAGAGAAAACCAGGGCATATTCATCCGCCCCAAACTCCGTCACCGTATAGGGCGGCACAATTTCCCGCACGGTTTCGTCTTTGATCTTGACCTTGTAGTACTCACCATTACTGTCTAATATTTTGGAATCGGCATAAACCTTGTTGTTGTAAATGGACGCGCCGTCCAAACTGGGAAAATTATTAGCCAGTTTCAGCGGGATCCCCAAATCCTCACCCGTATCGGCCGCCACCACGCTTAATTTTTGCGAATGACTGATAAAAAGCTTGCCAGCCGTATCTTCAAATAATCCCGGCCGCAGCAGGCTGTCATTATGCACCAGCCCCCGGTCAAACTCAAAACCCTGACTTTCCGAATAATCACCGCTGGCATTAAAATAGGAAGCGTTAACCGCGCCAAAGACCGTCCGGGCGTTTTGATCGGCCATATTTTTCAAAGTTTCTTTTTGCTTCCAATTCCCCGACCGCAGCGTTTGCAGCGCAAGTCCTTCCGCCTGCGGCATAACTTTAAGCACATGAATATCAACCCAGCCCTCGGCTTTCAGCTTGCTGATTTTGATATGTTCCACGCCGCCGGCAATCTTTTCCACTTCCTTCTTTTGATAAAATGTACCGCTGCCGCTGTTATACTGCCCATAGCTAATGGTTTCGCCGGTCATCACCCCGGTATATGCCAGATTCTCCGCCGGCCACAGCATGGCTGCACATAAACCGCCGGTTATCATCAATTTTTTCCATGAAAAATACATCTTTTTTCCTTTCCTATTTTCTTCCCATTTAATGTATATTCCGCCGCTCCCCATTAGCAGCAATGGTCCTGCCTGCCGCCCGCCGAAAGCCCTTGCGCCTTGATCCGGGCTCCGCCTGTTCGCCGAAAGAAGTTAAGTTTCATAAACATACTCCCCCAAGCCAGAACAACTTTTTCAGGCAGATTGCCGGCCGCGCTGAAAGCGCACCATACCTCGGCCTGTCAGAAAGGCCGCGTTTGGAACGGGCAAAACGGAATGCAAATATTTTTCTTTTTATCATAGACTAAGCCTTCCAAAAAATCAATCTTTTTTCATAAGAATCCGGTTACGATTCGATTAAATTTGTGTTGCGGCGGATAAAGCAGCCTTCCGGCAATGATATTTTTCAGCGCTGACTCGGCTTTAATCAAACCGGAATTTTCTCAAAGAAAAAAAGAAAACCGGCAGTACCCAATCCAAACTGCCGGTTAAAAAAGTTGAATCCTTAATTAATACTCAAATTGTCTGTAATACCTTCTAAAATCCAAGTCGTGCTTGGTATATTTCTCAAAATGAAAGGCCAGCCTGTCTACCAGGCAGGTCGACACTATCAGCGGCGCTATCAGCCACCTGAATTTAGGGTCTACCTCATCCAAGGCATACTCAGCCGGATCAATAACAACCAGTTTATCACTGTATTTGCTGACAAACCTTTCTACCCGTTCATCTAAAGTTCGGCATTTCCCTTCTGACTTGATCAGAAATACGCTCGTATCTTTCTCGATCAATTCTAAAGTTCCATGGAAAAACTCGGCTGAAGTAACGCTTTTGGTTTTTATCCACTGCATTTCTTCCAAAATACACATGGAAAATAAATATACCTCCGACCACATTTCCGCCGAACCAATCCAGTATTGAATCGGCGCATTATAATGTTCTTTGGCGATTTCCTCCGCTTTCGGCTCAAACTGCGCCTTAATCTTCAGCAAGTTTTCCGGCAAAGCACTCAAGCTGTCAGCAAAACTTTCATAATCATCAAACTGGCCCTTATTATAGAGGATTCTGAAAAATACCCAATACAAAACGATATACTCATACTCCACTCCGTTTTCATGCTGCATCGGAACTACATACTTGCAGTGATTGGCTAACGGTGAACTAAGATTCTTGGTGCAGCAGATAACTCTAATGTTTTCTGCGTTCAGCTTTTTGGCAATTTCAACTGTTTCTTTGGTATCGCCCGATTTCGACAAGGTTATCACCAAAGAATCTTGATTCAGACACTTATGCCCTCTGGCCAATAACTCCGCCGCCTGCTCGCAGTATATCGGCAATGTAGTCAGCTGTTTTGACGATTCATAAATACTCATCATCGGCGAAAACGAGCCGCCCACTGCCGTGAAAAAAATATTGGAAAATCCCTCCTTACAAACCTCATCCGCCACTTCTTCCGCTTTTTTTCTGGCGCTCCTAATTAGGTCAGCGCTGGTTCTATATTCCTTTTCATTAAATTTAAGCATATTCTCTCCTATCCGAAAAATCCTGCGTAAACGCCTGCAATACCAATAACAATCGTTCCTAAAATAATAACAATCGGATTGATTTTTTTATTTAACAGCCAATAATACAGCCATGTAACGCCAAGGCCGACCATGCCGGGCAGAATAGAATCCAGCACCGATTGAAACGAGGTCGCTGTATCGCCGCTGCCAATGTTAAACGCAATGCCCGTCCAAACCATATCCTTTGACATACAGCCAATTACCATAATTCCCAAAATGCCGGCCGCATACATCAGCTTATCCATCATATTGTTATTTCCCATTTTGCTCAGATAACTAAAGCCCAGCTTATAGCCAATCTGCGCGCCATATATCCTTAGCGCAAAGGCCGGAATATTATAAATCAGGAAGTATAATACCGGGCCCAAAATATTGCCTTGCAGGGCTAACGATATGCCTACGCCCAGAGCAATGATTCGGATGCAGCCCAGGAAGATAGAATCTCCTATCCCGCTTAAAGGCCCCATCAGAGCAGTTTTGGTGCTGGATATGGCCTGACTGTCAATCTCTCCTTTGGCATGTTTTTCCTCCATACTGGCTACAATCCCACCTACAAACGGCGCAAATTGCGGCGTTATATTAAAGAACTCACAGTTTCTTTTCAGCGCCTGCGCATAGCCTTCTTTGTCATTGGCATATATTTTTTTCAGAATTTGGTTCATCATCAGGCCAAAGGCCAGGTGCATCTGCCCCAAATAGTTCCATGAAAACTCCATCCCCAAACTGCCCTGATTTAACGCCATTTTATTCAAATCTTTTTTGGTTATTAAAGAATTATTAGAATTATTATTAGAAGTCATCCTCGTCACCTCCTACGGCTGTATTGTTATTCATGCTTAATTTGCCCTCATTAAAACCAAACTTGCCAATAACCAATATCGTTCCCAATACCGCCACTGCCAGAGTGGAAGCATTAAAGAATGCCGCTAAGGCAAATCCCAGAAAATAATAAGGCAATACTCGCTTATTCAGAATCATTTTCATCAGCATCGCCAGACCCAATGCCGGAAGGAGCCCGGCGGCAGCGCCCATGCCGTCAATGATCTGCTGCGGAAGTAGATCGAGCAGCTTGCTCACCTGCTCAACACCAATCCAATACGCAAAGAAGATGAGGAAAAATCTTCTGCCTACATTTAAAAGTCCCAATACCCAATGAACTGCCACTATTTTTTTATCGTTTCCCTCTGTCGCCGCCTTATCGGCTATCCTTAAAATCAGTGGTGAAACGACGTCCAGCAGATTTCCCACTGCCGAAGAAACCAGCGCAATCGGCATAGCCAAAGTTACCGCTACTTCTGCCCCTGAATTAGTGGTGATGGCAAACGCCGTTGCCAGAACTCCGCCCACAATTACATCTGGTGGAATATAAGCCCCGATACTGACTGCGCCTAAGAAAAATAGTTCTAAGGTCGCGCCAATAATCAATCCCTGCTGCACATCCCCCAGCACGGCCCCGGTAATGGTTCCCAGTACAATTGGCCGGAAGATATAAAGAGTTCCCATTTGATAGTCCATTACCCCCAAAGCGCCTATCAGTCCTATCAGCAAAGCCTGTATCATAACTTTTCCCCTTTCTTGTCTTTTATTTGCGCATCAAATATTTGTTTCGGCTCGTTTGCCAGTTGTCTGGCTTCAATCTCCAGCCCCATTGCTATCAGTTCGTTAAGCATTGCCATCTGGTCATCGCTGACAAATATCTGTTTACTGATTTGAGTATACTCCGGTTTGTTCAAAGTACCGCCCAAATTGATACTTTTGATTTGCCCGCAGTTCTTTGTCAAAGTATAGGCGTCGTCTATCGTCTGGACAACGATCAGCAAATTATATTTGTCCGTTGCTCCGCCGTTTATCGCTTCGATTGAATCCTGCATATTCTTAATCACCAGCTTTACTCCCGACGGTTTCCCTAACTTCAACGTGGTTTTCCAGATGTCGTCATTGACTACCTGATCGCTTGCCACCAAAATACAGTC
>CAUVDV010000117.1:0-6948 GCA_963550755.1 uncultured Lachnospiraceae bacterium | reverse complement strand
AAATCGGAATCCCGACCGGCATAAACATATTAAAGGCTTTGAGCATCAGGCTGAGCGCCAGACACAGGGCTGAAAAAACCAGCATAAAAATAGAGTTGCTATTGTTTCTTTCGTTCTTCATCTTACTTCCTATCTGCCATATTCTTACTGCTTCCACTTTTCCTGGTAAAAGGCAAAATCTTCTCTGCTCCGCTTTCCCCGCTGCAAACTCCGCGCCTCCGCCGGGCGGCGGCCAAAAGCCTAAGCGCCGATAAAAACAGGTTCGCCGTTTCCGCTTTTTCTCTTTGCCCGCCTGCCTGCGGCGGCCGCTGTTTTGCCATTTATTCTTCGTTTCCTTTTTTCTGAGCATGAAAATACTGATACAGCTCACGCTTAGCGGTTCCTCTGTCCTTGGCCATCCGCTTCAGCGCCTCCTTCGGCTCAATGCCCTGGCGCACATAAAAATCCAAATGATCTTCCAGACTCATTTCCGACCACTGCCGCTGCGTTTCCGCCTTTAACTGATGGCGATCCTTGCCGGCCACGATCAACACATATTCGCCCTTGGGCGGAACTGCCTGATAATAAGCTGCCGCTTCCGCCAGGGAAAAATGCCGAACTTCCTCATATTTTTTGGTCAGCTCCCGCGCCAGACTAATCTGCCGCTCACCGCCAAAGGCCTCCGCCATGGCCGCCAAGGTTCTGACCAGCCGATGCGGCGCTTCGTAAAAAATAAGCGAATAAGGGAGCGGCGCCAGTTCTTTTAGTTTTTCTTCTCTTTCTTTTTTTTCGGCCGGTAAAAAGCCCAAAAAAGCAAACTCCCGCACCGGTTGGGCCGATAAAACCAGCGCGCTGACAAAGGCGGTCGGCCCGGGCACCGTCGTCACCGGAATTCCCCTTGCGATACAGGCCTTGACCAAATCATCGCCGGGATCGGAAATGCCCGGCATACCGGCATCCGTCACCAGTGCGATTTTTTTGCCCTCGGCTAAAAGCCGCAAAAAATATTCTTGCTTTTCCCGCTTATTATGCTCATGATAACTGCTCAGCTTATTTTTAATCTGATAATGCTGCAGCAGCTTTTGCGTCTGCCGGGTATCCTCAGCCGCGATCAAATCAGCTTCTGCTAAGATCCGCACGCAGCGATAACTAATATCTTCCAAATTGCCGATCGGCGTTCCGGTCAAATACAAACCACCGTCCATTTGCCTGCTCCTTAAACCCTGTTCGGGAAAGTCTTGGCTAAACAAGTTTCTATCACCAATTACCTATCCGCGGCCTTTGCTTTTTCCGGCCGCCGCACTTTGGTGCTCCGCCGGCTAACAGCTTACCGTCATGCCTTCCGCGCCGCTGCGCCGGCTGCCATGCCTTCCGGCAGCGCCTCATGGCGCCGGCAGCACAAAACAACAGCTAATATCGGTAAATATCCATTACCTCCGGCATATAGCTGCCGTCGGGCTGATAAATCACCAGTGTCGGCTCAATCCGTAAATAAGGCCTGGCGCTCCGCACCGCTTCCAGCAAAAATAAGTTTGGTTCTTCCTCCGCTTTCGGCTGCACCAGCCGCAGGCGCTTCGGCTCCAGACCATATTTTTTCAATAAAGAAATTACTTCCGGCAGCCGATTGGGCCGATGCACCATGCAAAGACTGCCCTGCGATTTCAAATGCCGGGCGGCCTTTTGAATAATGGTTTCCAAATCACAGCATATTTCATGCCGGGCAATCGCCTTATCCGGCTGAGCCGGCACCAGCCCGGCGTTCATATACGGCGGATTCACCGTAATCCGGTCAAAAAAAGAAAACGGAAAGATTTTTTCCAGCTCCCGCAAATCTCCCTGCCTGATCTCAATGCGTTCCTGCAGGCGATTGTAGCAAACGGAACGCTCCGCCATATCAGCGTATTTGGCCTGCAGTTCGAGCGCCCGGTAAGTAGTGTCCGGATAATACGCCGCCATCAAAATCGGAATAATTCCTGTGCCGGTGCCGATATCCAAAATCATTTCCCGGGGTCTGGCCTGGGCAAAATGCACCAGCAAAACTGCGTCCAGTCCAAAACAAAAGCCATCCGGATCCTGAATTAAAAAATAACCCTTAACATTTAAGTCATCCAGCCGTTCCCCGGCTCTGATTAAGTCTTTCATACTTTCTTCGGCGGCTGCTTTCTAAAAGCTTTGACCGGCCTTTCCCGACCGGCTTCCGGCTTAATGATCTCCTTGCCCGCCGGTTTATCGCTTTTTTCCGTTTTATCCTGTTTCTCCGGCCCGGCAGCTTTATGATTTTTCGGCAAGCGCTCCAGCTCCGCTACCGTATGCTGAACGATTTCCACATCTTCGCCCTGTTTGATGACCACCTTAACCTGCTGGCGCAAAAGATTGATATACTGAACCTCGCCGACTGTCCCGTCCGGAGTTTTCACCATGTCCCCCACCTTCGGCGAAATCTTATTTAATTCCTCATATATTTCCTGCTCATATTGCAGACAGCATAAAAGCCGGCCGCAAATACCGGAAATTTTGCTGGGACTGAGCGATAAGCTTTGATCCTTAGCCATTTTGATGGAAACCGGATGAAAATTACTTAAAAAACTGCCGCAGCACAGCGCCCGGCCACAGCCGCCGATACTGGGAATCATTTTTGACTCATCGCGCACGCCGATTTGGCGCAGTTCGATCCGAGTACGAAAAATCGTAGCCAAGTCTTTCACCAGTTCCCGAAAATCCACCCGGTCATCCGAGGTAAAATAAAACAGCAATTTATTGCGGTCAAAGGTATATTCCGAATCCACCAGCTTCATATCCAGCCCCCGCTCCACAATCTTCGCTTTGCAAAGCTGAAAGGCCTCCTTGCTTTTTTGCAGATTTTCCTGATAAACAGCATCATCTTCCAGCGTCGCGCAGCGAATCACCGGCTTTAAAGTCTGCGCCACTTCTTCTTCCGCTACTTCCTTACCGGCGTAAACAACATGCCCGTATTCCACTCCTCTGGCTGTTTCCACGATCACATGACGGCAGCCTTCATAATCCAGGCCATTATCCGCAAAATAATAAATCTTTCCCGCTTTCCGAAAGCGGACACCAACAACCTTTATCATAAGTTCTCCTTTAATAAGAATAAGCTCCAAATAATTAAGTTTTTATTGACATTGGCTTTTAACTGTCTTTTGGCCGCAATCAGATTGCGCCCCAAAAAATATTGCTGCCGCAGGTTCCGGACGGAAGCTTCTCCCGCCGACCGCCGGCAATTTTCCCGCAATCGCTCTGTCAAAGCAATTTGCAGTGTTGTCAAGGCTTCTTCCAAGTTTTCCGTATATTTTTCCAAAATAGAAGTCAATTCTATTATATCATGTTCCGGCGTTTTTATAAACCTATCTAGCAAATTTTCCATATCCCTTTTCATCTCGCCAAAAACCTCGGCATCCGCCAGCTGCAAAAGCCGGCCGGGGCTGCCTCCGGCAAAAGCGATCAAATCTTCTCGCGCCGCAAGCCCGCGCTGCTTTAGAAATTTGCGCATTTCCGCCGGCGATAAGGGCTGCATTTGCAGCCGGATGCAGCGGGAAAGGATCGTTTCCAGCAGCCGGTCTTTATTTTCCGTCAGCAAAAAAAATACCGCGTAAGCCGGCGGTTCCTCAATGGTTTTGAGCAGCACGTTCTGGGCCGGTATCGTCATTGTCTCCGCTGCTTCGATAATATAAATTTTATATTGGCTTTGATAGGGCCGAACGGCCAGCTCACGCAAAATCATTTCCCGAATGTCATCCACGCCGTAGCCGTTTTTTTTCGACGGCTGCACGTAAATCATATCCGGATGATTGCCGGAAGCAAATTGCACGCAGTCCCGGCACCGGCCACAGCTTTCCTGGCCGTCCGCCTCCCGGCACAACAAAAAATTAGCCGCTGCCTCTGCCAGCATCCGCTTGCCGCTCCCCCAGGCGCCTTCCACGATATAGGCATGAGCCAGCCGCGCGCCAACGTAAGCCCGGCGAAAATATGCTTTTAGTTCCTGCTGCCCGATAATTTGCCCAAACTGCATTGACCGCTCCTTTTTTGTCGTCCTTTCTTTTTCCGCCCAGCACTCCGTTCCTCTGAAAAGCCGGAAAACCGTGCCGATGCGACCCGCGGTTTTCCGCCAAGCCATCTGATCCACCGCGCCTCATGCTAAAAAAGCGATCCCTTTACAGGCACCGCTCTTGGGCAACAGTTCAAACCCGCAGATCATGATAAATATCTATTTGCATGGCGTCCGCATCCGTAATTTGACGATCAGCCTGTCGGCAAATTATAAACGGCCTGCCTGAGCTGTATTTTTCCTGGTTAAATGATCATATCCAGGAGCAGACCTTTGATTTCATCAACCTTAGCTAAAATATTCAGCCCGCTTTTTTCTTCCTTCATCAGTTCCTGCGCCAAATCGTCCAGCTTCTGATCGACCAGCTTAACCAAACCATAAACTCGGTGCCGGCCGCGCCGATCCAAAAAGTTCTCCCGGGAAAATTGATGGGAATTGGTCACCACTTCATTGACGAAATCTTTAATCAGCTCACGGTACCGCTTCATATCTTTGATATCGACATGCTTAGCCAGTTTTTCTCCCTGAACGGCAATATCTTCCATCATTTTTTTTAACTTATCATACAACTCCGCGTTTTCCAGTTTAGAGGATAACACAAACTTAAAATCCGCCTCCGGTGCCTGTGTTTTTACCTGAACAGTCCCCAATGCCGATGTCTGTTCTGTTCTTTCTACTTTCATTTCCTTTCCTCCCTAAACTCCTGCTCCAGCCGCTGCCAAATTTTGGCATGCACCTCCGCCGGAGCCGCGTTCGCATCTACAATCAGCCGGGGATAGGGGTAGTTTTCCGCCAGCTGCCAAAAACCCTGATTGACTTTGGCGTGGAATTCCATGGATTCCGCCTCCAGCCGGTCCAGCTCTTTCTGCGCTTTTTTACGGCGCAGCGCTTGTTCCTGACTGACAAACAAAAAAATCGTTAAATCCGGCATCCGGCCGTTTACCGCGAATCGATTGATCTGCTCAATTGCTTCCAGTCCCAGTCCTCTGGCGATTCCCTGATAGACATAGGACGACACCACATAGCGGTCGGAAATCACAACCTTACCGGCGGCCAGCGCCGGCTCAATCAATTCAGCTACGTGCTGGGCCCGGCTGGCCGCGTAAAGCAGCGCCTCCGCCCGCGGAGCCATCGCCTGATTTTCCGGCTGCAGCAAAACCGTTCTGATCTGCTCGCCAATCGCGGTTCCGCCAGGCTCTCTGGTAATAACCACTTCCTGCCGCCGCCGGCCAAAGCTTTGGCGCAGCAGCTCAATCTGGGTCGACTTGCCGGAACCGTCCATTCCCTCTATCGCAATAAACATTTCTCACCTCGTTCGCGCTGACTAGGTCAAAATAGCCATTTTTTCCGACCACTCGACCGCCTGAAAATAAATTTGGGGTAAATCATATTCTTCTAATTCATGGACTTCCTGCTTGTCAAACTCGCCCTTTTCATACGCCAGCAGCGCTTTGTAATCTTCCAGATACGGGCTGTCTTTTTCCATCAGCAGCGTCCTGATAATATTATCGCTCAGCGGCAGTTCCTTGACGATCTCCTGCATCGGCCTGCCCAAAATCACGTCCATTGTCGATAATACGCCAATCAGCATCATCTCGTTTTTATCCTTGATCGGGTAAGCCTGCTTATCACGGCTCTTTTCCCGAAGCTGCTCATTTTTTTCACCCAACAGCTCAAAGAACTTTGCTCTTTGCATACTGATTTTAATCAATTCCTTCGGCTGATCCTTAGCCAGCTTATGCACCATAATCAAAGTAAACCACTTACGCAGGGTATCCACGCCCAAAAGCGCCAGCGCCTGCAAAATAGAAGAAATCCGATAGGATTTGGTAAAATTGGCGTTAACGAGCTTAAGCAGCTTATAAGCCGTGATCGGTTCTCTTTCAATAATCAGCGCAATCTTCTTAAAATCCGGTTCCGCAGTTGACATTTCCTTTAAAATAGCAATATCCTGCGGGCTGATATATTTAACCGCATGCGATTTCATCAGGCTGGGCCGGCTGAAAAAGTAGCCTTGAAAATAATCAAAGCCCACCTCTCTGGCCCATTCGTACACTTCCTGACTTTCAATTTTTTCTGCCAGCAGTCCTTTACCCAGCTGGCGCATAACTTTGTAAACATCCTGAATTTCCTGCTTGGTATTTTGCATAAAATCCACTTTGATAATATCAACCATGTAAATCAGCTCCGGATATTTATAATTAATGCAAAAATCATCCAGCGCCAGAATATAATGCTCTTTTTTCAACTTTCTCAGCGCTTCATACAGCGCCCCATCCGGCTTGATCGTTTCCAAAAGCTCAATTACTACTTTTCTGGGGTCAAGTAATAAGGGCAATTCCTTCTCCAGCAGGGACTTGTTAAAATTAATAAAGCCCTTGCCTCTGCCAATCAGCTTTTCAAAGCCAAAGGAAAAAAAACTGTTGACCAATAATTCCGATGTCGCCTGCTCATCCGAAACGCTGGGATCAAAAGCATTCTTTTCGGAATTTCGATATAACAGCTCATAGCCATAAATTTTACTCTCCCGATCAAATATCGGCTGCCTTGCAACATAAATTTCCATAATCTCCTCTTATTCTTTCGAATATCTCTTTCGCTTCTTTATCACCATACTAAAGCTTCCATTTATTCTTTCCTTAATATTATCGGAAAACTATCAAAAAATCAATAGTTAAATTTATCTTCTTTTTATCTTCTTTTTCCAAAAACGTTTGGTATTATTTTCGTTATTTGCGGGTCAATCCATGAAAATCGCTTGACAGATGCTCGCTTCTTTAGTAGTATGAAGAAATATTAAAGTTTTCCGCAATTTTTTCCCAGAAAGGATGCCTCTATGGACGCAATGCTGCACAGTTTTTTTGAAAGTCAATCTCTTTTTATTCTGCTTCTGATTATCGCTG
>CAUVDV010000116.1:0-6972 GCA_963550755.1 uncultured Lachnospiraceae bacterium | reverse complement strand
AACATCCATTTTTCATGCTCCGGAAACCCGCCATCTCTTCCGGTAAGCCCCGCACCCGCGCCGGCATGCAACGCCTCTCGCCATCTGCCCGTCCAAGACTTTATCTTCCGCCAGATAGGTAGCCGGCTTCATCGGGAAATTGACGTGCATTTGTGCCATCCCAAAAAAGACACAAGAAACGTTACAGCTCAGGTAGCCATTGGTAATTCGGCAGCAAAAAAGAATCTTCTTTTTTTGGCCGGTTACTCCTTCCGGCGTACCCAAGAAACACAATTTAGGCAGAGCAAGGCTCTGCCTAAATTGGCTACATCATCCGATTTTTCTGCGTACTATGACAAAAGAATTTTATTCTGCCAAGTCTACATATTTAAAGATGTGATCCGGACCAAACAGCTGCAGCTTCCAGCCGCTCAGCTTCGGATCGCGCAGTCCCGTCCGGCCTCTCTGATAGAGGGGCAGAATGACCTGATCATCTTCAAGCATGATCTTCTCGGCCTGAACCATGACTTCAAATCTTTCCTTCACCTTATCAACCGCCGTTAAGTCACCGGATTTAACCGCAGTGATAATCTTATCATATTCTGGATTGGAATAGCCGGTATTATTGTGGCCGCCATTGGTAATCCACATATCAAGGAAGGTCACAGCATCCGGGAAGTCCGGGCTCCAGCCGGCAAAATCCAGTTCATAATCGCCGCGGTTGGCCCGACCGATTTTCTCCGAAAACGGCAGCGGTTTCAAAACCAGGGTAAAGCCGTCTAAGTTCTTTTCCCATTCATTTTTCAAATGAGTCCCAATACTATTGGAGGTTTCTGCCTGGAACAGCATTAATTCCAGTTCCAGCTTATCGATGCCCAATTCCTGCTTGGCTTCCGCCCACAGTTTTTTGGCCTCTTCTACATTATAGGAGTTATAGCCCTGCTCGCCGTTATACAAATCACCGGCTACTTTACGGAAGTCTTTGTTGTCGTGATTCTCACTGACCTGTAGTCCAACCGGCACCAGATAATCAGCCGCCATTGAGCCGTTGGCCAAAATCGTCTTACTGATATATTCCTTATCAAACGCCATATTCAGCGCTTTTCTCAGCTTCACGTTAGCCAAAGCTTTTTTATTGGAGGTCGGCTCGCCCTGTCCCTGATTCATTTGAATATAGAACATGGCACCTTCCTCATAGGTAGCGACATCTGGACGATTACCGTACTTTTCGACATTTTCACCGGACAAAGCAGCCGTATGGAGCTGCCCGTCCAAATACATATTAACGACCGTATCGTTATCGACGCCTTCAATTACCCGGAAATCAACGCCGTCCAGCTTAACATTGTCCGCGTCCCAGTATTTCGGGTTCTTTTCGATATAATGTCTTTGCGATACTTTCCAGTCTTTGAAAATAAACGGTCCGTTGTAGAGCAGATTGTCTACGCTGCTCCCGTATTTTTCGCCTTTTTCCTCGACAAACTTTTGATTGACCGGCAAGAAAGACGGGAAAGCCATCAGCGCCTGGAAGTAGGGAACCGGGTTTTCCAATTCAAACTTCAGCGTCTTGTCATCAACCGCGGTCACACCGATATTTTCAATCAGATTGTAAATTTCCTCATTGGCTTTTTCCAGAGAACCGTATTTTTCAACAAAATCAGCCTCAGCTGCCTTGATCTTCTCTTCCAAAGAAGCTTTGGCCGCGTCAAACTGCTGCTGCGCCGTTTGGGTGTCGGTATCCTTAAATTCCGTTACTTTCATGGTTTCCAGCTTAGACAGGTTACCTTCATAAGCAACCAAGCCCTCAGATAAGGCTACCGCCGCCGCGCCGTTTTTAATACCGGCGGTTTGCACCATGAACGCATACTGCGAGGCTTCCTTCGGATCCAGAATCTTCTTGATCGGATAAACAAAGTCGGCTGCCGTGACCGGAGCGTAAACTTCGCCGTCAACCGTTACCCAGTCGGCATCTCTTAAATGGAAAGTATAGGTCATTCCATCTTCTGATGCCTCAAAATCCTTAACTAATTCCGGAACAACCGCACCTTCTTCGTTCATTGAGAACAAACCGGCTTCAATATTGCCTAAGATTCCGAATGAAACGCTGTCGGTCGATAACCACGAAACCATTGTCGGAATATTAGACGTTTCAATCAGATTAACGACCTTTTTAGCCGCCGGCTGATCGGTCGGGGTGGTTTGATTATTCTGATTGTCTTTGTTATCCGTTTGCTGGGTATTGTTGTTGTCGGTCTTGCCGTTATCGGTCGTTTGACCGCCGCAGGCCGCCAAGGACACTACCAGCGCCAGCGCCATCAGCAATGATAAAACTTTCTTCATACTTCATTATCCTCCTTTTTTCTTTTTGTTGGCATTAACCGATTTAACTTTTCCGCTGCCGTTAAAAACGCTGACCACGGAAAAATCAAACCGCGCTTCTTACTTTTGCCTTTTTTTCCGTGTAAGGTTTTCCTGTCTGCCGCCGCAATTGGGCTTTACCGGCAGCAAACGCCAAAATTCGCTGTTTTTTTCTATTTCTGCAGGCGCGGCCTGTTCGCCGCGGTCAACCTTAAAGCACAGGAAAATGGGGTACTCGTAATATGGGTATTATAATATAATTTTTAATTTTTGTAAAGGAAAACTTGCAAGCCCTTTTTATTTTTTTAAACGGCCATCAGCGGGAAAAGCCTTTTGGGATTTTTAACTTTTTTGTTTTTTATTAAAAATGCAAGTTTGTCAAAACAAATATTCATTTTATTATTCATTTTGTTAAGTCTTTTTCTCTTTACCAAAATTACACAAATTTATCTTCTGGGAATTTTTGCTCTTTTCAAATCCCGCCGAATCCGGTATGATAAAGAGGTATATTTTCGGTTGATCCCGGCTCAAACGTGCGCCGCACTTTCAAGCCGGGAAAGGAAAGGAGTTTATATGTCACCCCAAAAATCAAACCCGGAAAGCAGCTTCCGGGCAAGGCTGTCGCTTAAAAAAACCTTGCTTTGCTTTGGCCTTTTATGGATTTTGGTATTAGTTTCTTCCTTATTATATTATACCCTGGGCAATGCCGCCGGCCGGTCGTACTGGCATATTTTTAACAGCAGTCTGTTTTTTGTCAATATCCCGGTCTTTTGCTATGCCTTGCTGAGCTTTGTGGCCGAACGGGGGCTATTTAACGGCCTGCGCTATTCCTTAAAACAGGTGCGGACTTTTTTCTTTAAGCACCACCGCAGTCAGCTGATGGAGGAATACGCGGCCGCCACCGAGGAGGAGCTGAAAGGGATCTTAAAGGAAAAATACCTTTACACCTCGCCCTCCTCGGACTTAACGCCGCCGCTGCTTATGGCCAGCGGGGTTACCTTCCTGCTGATGGTCGGGTTTGCTTTTTTCTAACTCATACTTTGCCCTTAATTCCTGAAGTGCAGTTTTAGCGTCTTTGACCTGCCCCGCTTTAATTTGTCCGGCTGATATTTCAAGTTCATGGTGCATCGCCATTTTGCTCATTAATCCTGCCAGATCATTTGTTCTTTCAGCTGCTTAACCGCCGCTTCGCCCATCAGTTCACCTAAGATGGCATAGCCAAAAGGAAAGCCTGCGCCTACGCCCTTGCCGGTAATAATATTGCCGTCTTTGGCCACTCGCTGCTGGGAAATCTTAGCACCTGTTAAAAATTTTTCAAATCCGGGATAGCAAATCGCTTCTTTGCCCTGCAAAAGTCCCCAGCCGCCCAGTGCCATCGGCGCGGCGCAAATGGCCGCCAGCAGCTTGCCGGCCTGACCAGCTGCCAGCAGCAAGGCCTGCACGCCCTTATGCTCGGCCAGCGTAGTCGAACCGGGCATCCCGCCCGGCAGGATATAAACATCCGCCTCTTTCTGCGCGTCTGTCATCTCCTCCAGCAGGCAATCGGCCTCCAGCCTAATCTGATGCGAGCTTTCCACCATTTTCCGGCCGCTGACCGAAACCAGCAGCACCTCAACGCCGCCCCGGCGCAAAATATCAACCGGCGTCAGCGCCTCCACTTCCTCAAACCCATCGGCTAAAAATACCAATGCTTTTTTCTTTGCTTCCATTGTGTCCGCTCCTTTCTTTTTTATTCTACATTAACTCCATTTTTTATGGATTTCCCTTCCGCTGTTTAGTCGCTAATCTCCGCGCTGTAAATGGTGCGCCCATCCTCCGTGCCGGTTTGCACCGGAATGCCGTCCGCCTTTACCCCCTCGGCGTCAATCGTCAGTCTGCCATCTTTGAGCTCATATTTCATGGTCAGCGGAATGCGGATATATTGATCGGCCTCCTCATAGCCGCTGATAATCGCCGTATTATTGATTTCAATGGTTTTGCCCTGTACGTTAAATTTGCTGGTGTAGCCGGCCATGACCGAAAGATTTTGATATTTAAACATATTTTCGGCGTAAAAGCTCTTAGAGCCCTTGGACACATCCAAGTGCAACAGCGGAATATTGACGTCATCTTTGGCGGCGATTACGTTTTTCAGCTTTTGCTGAGCGCTGGCGTTGGCGGCGTCAACTTCTTTTGTGATTTTTTCGGCAATGTCCTGATCTTCCTGATCGTTAATCGGGCTGACCTTTTCCAGCAGCACTTCTTCCAGGTTTTGGCCAGTCGCATAAAAACCGTCTTTCCAGTTCGGACTGATTTCGTCCAGCAAAAATGCGGCCACATAACCGATTTCATAGCTTTCCTTATCGGCCGCAATAAAAATTTGTTCTCTTTCAATCATGCTGTCTGCCTCGTTCCGGCGATATTCCTGCCCCCAATCCATGCCGATAAGCATTCCCATATTTTCCGTATATCTAGCCGTTCCTTCGGCAATATCGGTTGCCCTGATGCTGTCGGCCTCCTGCTTAAAGTCAGCGTGATATTTATCCAGCCAAAATCTGGCCTTGCCTAAGTTCTCCTTTAATTTATCAGGATTTTCAACGGCTTCTATCAATCTGGCATAAAGCATTTGCCGCACAATCCGCGGGGCGCTTTCCACCGGATAAATTTGGCTGCGGCTGGAGTCAGCGGACGCTTTGACGTCTTTTTGATAATAAAAATGCACCATCTGTCTAATAAATATTCTTCCTATGTCCGACATCGAGCAAAATTAAAATCAGTTTGTGGTCTTGGATATCAGCCAAAATCCGGTAACTGCCTACTCTACATCTCCACTGCCCGCTCCTATTGGCGGTCAGTCCTTTGCCGTATATCCGAGGGTTTTCGCAGGCCATCAGGTTTTTATCAATCCAAGATTTGATGATTTTTTGCGTCTGCCGGTCAAGCTTCTTAAATGCTTTCTCAAATTTTTCGGTAGTGAGTAATTCGTAATTCATAAATCCAACTCTTTCCAGAGTTCGTTGATCGACCGCGTCTTTAGTGTTCCCTGCGCTTTTTCCGCTTCATATTCCTCAAATATTTTGAGGTCATACTCATCCTCAATTCGCTCAAGCAAAGCTGTTCGGATTATTTCTGATAAGCTTTGGTTATTCAGTTTGGCATAAGATTTAAAAATATTTAATTCTTTTTCCGGAACTCTTAAGCTGATGATAGGCATAGGATTCTCCTTTCTTTTTTGTAATACTATTGTATTATATCTGCAAAGAATTGTCAAGCAAGGCTGCTGCGCCAACGCGAAACGACAAGAATAAATCTTATTAAAAGCAAACAAACCACCCCCATTTATCAGCCCATTTATCAGCACCCCCTTTATCCGCTGGATAAAACGCCTGAACTGTAGACAAAAAAATCTATGACATATTGCTGGTATGTGTTACAATATAGGTATCAACAACTCAACTTTTCCATGTTCTGCAAAACGAGAACGGTTTTTTAGGTGGGGCGCCGCCTGGACAGAAAGCAAAGCTTTCAACTGGGGGTGGAGGCATACTTTTTGGCGGCAGGCGGAAACTTTCGGCAAGGCCGGATACTGGCCTGGGCAGAAGTACGCAGCACTTCGACGGGAAAAGTTTAGTTAAGTACTCAACTTTCCCATGTTCGACAGAACAGTCTTTTTTAGGCTCGTTGCATGGACAAGAACGGAATGCGATTTGCAAAGCAAATCGCGAGAGTGGGTTCATGCACCCGCTCTCTGAGCGGGACAGAGCCAAAAAAGACTATGGGAAAGTTGAGTTAAGTACATATTGTTTAGTTGCAGAAAGGACGTTAAGCATGAGTAAAAAAGCAGAACGGCGTGAACGGCGGAAGGGGAGACTGAAAAACAGTTTAGGAAACTAAAATTTTGAAATGAAAAACTAAAATAGAAACTCAAATTTTGGAAAAAACAAAAACAAAAGACTGAAAAACTAAAATATAAAACTTAAAAACTAAAACAAAGAGTTAAAAACTGAAATTGAAATAGGAGGTATATCTATGAAACTGAACTGTAAACGCATTGATTTTACATATACACCCGGCGAGGAAATCTTCAGCTTTCCCGATGAATCGGGACTGCCCTTTCTTTTCGATGTAGAGGAAGAACTGACGGCTGATCCTGCCGCTATGGATGCGGTGGGAGAAATGCTGGATGAGGCGGAGAAATTGGCAGAGAAGGCCAAAGCCTCCATAAAAGCGGCGCTGGCGGACGAGGACAGCCGCTACCATAGCGTTGTGACATTTTTCATGGAGTTCCACCGAGACGATGTAGGCCCGGATATTGCGGCGGAACTCTTTCCGGGAACTGACCCGGCCAAGTTGTCCTTTGCCGAGATGGTGGACTTTTTGAAGCTCGATCGGTTCGGCAGTCTGGTGGATGACGAAATGGATCAGCAAGTTTTCATTCTGGATCTGTCCTTCAACCCGGAGATCACCGACGAGCTGATGGTAATCTACTTTGATTTGAAGAAGGAGATTTTCTGTATTACCCATGAGAGTTGAGAAAAGAAAAAGAGAAAAACATCTGCCCACGCTTCTGATCCAGCAGATCACCGACATCAAAAACGAGGTACCGGACGAGGACGGCATCCGTGAGATTGTGGATCTTTGGAAGAACGAGGATAG